>CAZSDX010000489.1:0-5562 GCA_964605685.1 uncultured Polyangiaceae bacterium | reverse complement strand
CAGCGGCTCCACCTCCACAAGCACCCCGTGCATCCTCACCCGCCGCGCCTCCGCCATCCCCGGCGGTCCCGGCGGCTCCGGCGGCTCCGGCGGCCTCGCCCCGAGCCTGGATGGTCCCGCGGGAAGCGAGCCACTCGACCCGGTAGCGAGCGCCGACGGGGGTATTGTACTGGAGGCGGATCAGGGAAGAACCGCCGGGGGCGAGGGCCTCGGGGACGCGGAGATCCGCGGCGAGGACGCCGCAGTCGAGGGGCTGGAGGAAGTCCGAGGAGCAGGCGGGGACGATCCCGGACGCGGGGACGCCGAGGAGCAGGAGGAGCGGGGCCCAGGAGCGCGTGGAGAGATCCTACGGCCCACGGCGGGCGAAAAGGCAAGAGACTGCGCCAGGGGCGGGGCAGGCTCAGGCGGAGCTGGGGGGCGGCGCGGAGGTGCGGGGAGGCGTCGGGAGCGGGAGGGAGACGTGGAAGGTGGTCCCCTGGCCGACGACGCTCGACACGCCCACGGTGCCTTGCATGGCCTCGACGAGGTGCTTGACGATGGAGAGGCCGAGGCCCGTGCCGCCGACCTCCCGGGAGCGCCCGGCGTCGACGCGGTAGAAGCGCTCGAAGAGGCGGGCGAGGTGCTTGCTTTCGATGCCGGGGCCGGTGTCCTCGACGGAGAGGCGCAGGGAGCGGCCCTCGGCGGCGGCCCGTACGGTGATGGAAGCGCCCTCGGGGCAGTACTTGACCGCGTTGTCGATGAGGTTGCTGAGGACGGCTTCGAGGGCCTGGCGGTCAAAAGTGACCTGGATCGGTTCCGGCGGGAGGGCGACCTGGAGGCGGATCTTCTTCTTCTCGGCGCGCTCCCGGAAGAGAGAGGCCGCGTGCTGGATGGTGGAGGAAGGGTCAGCGATCTCCTGCTTGAGCTGGAACTCGCGGGACTCGATGCGGGAGAGCTCGAGGAGGTCATCGACCAGGCGCTTGAGGCGCTCGGCGTTGCGGAAGATGATGTCGACGAAGCGCACGGACGCCTTGGGGTCGACGACGGCCATGTCCCGCAGGGTCTCGGAGGCGGAGAGGATGGAGGAGACCGGGGTGCGGAGCTCGTGGGAGGCGTTGGAGACGAAGTCGCGGCGGAGGGACTCCAGGCGGCGCACGTCGGTGACGTCGACGAAGACCGCCAGCAGTCCTCCTGGCTCGCCCCGCAGCGAGAGGGCCCGGACCAGCAGCCTGCGAGGCTTGAGCCCCGCCAGCTCGACCTCCCCCAGCGTCGGCGAGTCGGCGTTCATCGCCGTGTCCAGGAGCCGCTTGAGCTCCTCGTGGTGGACCACGCTCTCGAAGACCTCGCCGGCGACGTCCGGGCCCAGGAGGAGCATCTCCCGCAGCGCCGGGTTCACCAGCACGACGGCGCCGAGGCCGTCGAGCATCAGCACGCCCTCCTGCATGCTGACCAGCATTCCCTGGAGGAGATCCCGCTCGGCGCGCAGGGCGCCCAGGGTCGACGACAGGCTCTCGGCGAGGCGGTTGAGGGCCTTGCCGAGCTGGGCGGCCTCGTCGTCTCCGCGGGGGAAGGTGCGCGTCGCCAGGTCGCCTCCGGCCATGCGAAGCGCCGCGCCGATGAGCTCCCGAAGGGGGCGCGACGCCAGGTGCGCCGCCATCTGGGAGAGGAGCACCGCAGCGACGATGGCGAGGGCGGTGGCGGAGAGCAGCGGGCCCTTGAGGGTGTCGAGGGCCTGCTTCACCCCGGCGGTGGGGACGGAGACGCGGGCCACCATCAGCAGCTTCCCGTCGCCGCTGTGGATCGCTCGGGCCGCGTAGATCATCTCCTGGGCGACGGTGGCGCTGGGCCGGCTGCTCTTGCCGTCGCCCAGCTCGATGGCCTTGCGGAACTCGGGGCGATCACCGTGCCAGGCGAGCAGCTTGATCCCCTCGGCGGGCACCTCCGAGTCGCCCCACACCTCGCCCGCCGGGGAGAGCAGGGTGACCCGGGCGTGGCTGCGGCGCCCCATCTCGTCGGCGAGCGCGTCCATGGCCTGGACGTCCCCGAGCGCGTCGCGGCGCAGTAGGAGGGTCTGCTCGATCAACGCCAGGCGCGTGGTCAGGCCGTCTTCGAGCTGGGCCATCCGGTCCCGCTCGATGACGTGGGACAGGTAGGTGCGCACCGCGCCGACGGTGAGCAGGATGAGCCCCAGAGAGCCAGCGAGGAGCTTGGCACGGATGTCCAGAACCATCAGGCCACGGAGGCGGCCGGGGACTCCGCGAAGCGATACCCCACCCCACGGACCGTCTCCACGTACTCCCCGGCGGCGCCCAGCTTCTCCCGCAGGCGCTTGACGTGGGTGTCGACGGTGCGCGTCGCCACGTCCACCTTGATGCCCCACACGTCATCCAGCAGCATCGCCCGGGTCTGCACCCGGTTCTTCCGGTCCGCGAGCGTGGTCAGCAGCCGGAACTCCAGCGCCGTCAGCTCGATCTCCTCCCCCTGCACCCACACCCGGTGCGCCGCCCGATCCACCCGGAGCACCCCGAACTCGAAGATCTGCGACGACTCCCCCTGGGGTGTCCTCGTCCGCCGCAGGATGGCCTGCACCCGCAGCATCAGCTCCCGCACGCTGAAGGGCTTGGTCACGTAGTCCTCGGCCCCCAGCTCGAAGCCCAGCACCCGGTCGATCTCCTCCCCCTTCGCCGTCAGCATCAGCACCGGCACGTGCCTGGTCTTCGGGTCCGCCTTGAGCTGCTTGCACACCTCGGTCCCCGCCATGTCCGGCAGCATCAGGTCCAGGATCACCAGATCCGGAGCCTGCTGCGCCGCCAGCTTCAACCCCTCCTTACCCCGCACCGCGGCGCTCACCTCGCAGCCGCTCTGGCGGAGGTTGTAATCGAGGATCTGCTGCAAATCTTCTTCGTCTTCGATCACCAGGACGCGCGACATAGGCGCCCCTATAGCGCCGCCCCGGCCCGCTGCCTGCAACATCCTGGTGCCAAACACCCCGGCACCAGCCGCCGCGCCCTCCTGGTACCATCCCCTCGTGACCTCCCGGTCGCTCCTCCTGCTCCCTGGCCTGCTCCTGGCGGCCTGCTCCCCTCCCCGCTCCCCCGCGGCCTCCCGCGCCTCGGGCGACTGGTCCTTCCAGGTCTCCGCCGCTCCTGGCGCCCGGGAACTTTCCGTCGTCGCTGACCTGGCTCCCGGCTCTGGGGACCAGCTCGGCGTCGAGCCCGGGGCGGAGCCCTTCGTCCAGGATGTCCAGATCCTCACCTCCTCCGGCTGGACCTCCCTCCCTCCCCGCGGCACCTCCTGGAGCGCCCCCGCCTGCCGCTCCGGGTGCCGTCTCCGCTACCGCTTCCAGCTCGCCCAGGCCGCCCAGGCCCTCGACGACATCGAGCGCGCTTCCGCGCTGCACGGGGCCTTCTTCGCGCCGCCTTCCACCTGGCTCCTGCGGCCTGCCCAGCAGCCGGAAGTGGGTCAATGGAGACTCCGTGTAACCAGTGACCCTCCCTTCTTCAGCGGCCTTCTCCCTGGAGGGGCGGGGTTCGAGGCGGCGACGGACGACCTGGCGGTGGCGCCTTACTCGGCCTTCGGGCGGTTCCGCACCCGGACGCTGGCGTTCGAGGGAGGGACGCTGGAGCTGGCGTTCCTGGAGGGCACCTTCGACACGGCGGAGCAGGGCCGGATCGAGGGGTGGGTGAGGTGGTCCGGAGAGGCGGTGGGGGGGCTTTACCGGCGATTTCCGGTGCCGCGGGCGCTGATCTTCGTGCTACCGGCGGAGCAGGAGGGGGTCAGCTTCGGGCGCACGCTGGGCAACGGGGGGGCGTCCATCCTGGTGGGGGTAGGGAGGCCGGTGCGGGAGGCCGAGCTGAGGCAGGACTGGGTGATGCCGCACGAGCTCTTGCACCTGGCGTTTCCCTCGGTGCCGGCGCACCAGTCCTGGATCGAGGAGGGGCTGTCGACGTACCTGGAGCCGGTGGCGCGGGTGCGGGCGGGGCAGCTCCGGGAGGAGGAGATGTGGCGTGATTTTGCGATGAGCATGCCCCAGGGGCAGCCGGAAGAAGGCGACCGCGGGCTGGATCGCACCCCGACCTGGGGCCGGACCTACTGGGGTGGAGCGATCTTCTGCTTGCTGGCGGACGTGGAGATCCGCAGGCGGACGAGAGGCGAGCGGTCGCTGCTGGACGCGCTCCGGGCGATCAACGAGGCCGGCGGCAACGTGATGCGCCGCTGGACGCTGGAGCGCGCGCTGGAGCTGGGGGACCAGGCGACGGGGACGACGGCGCTGCGGGATCTGCACCGGGAGCACGGCGAGCGCCCCGTACGGGTGGATCTGGAGGCGCTGTGGGGGTCGCTCGGGGTGGGGCTACGAGGAGGCCGCGTGGTGCTGGAGGAAGAGGCGCCGCTGGCCTGGGTGCGCCGGGGGATCACGCGGCAGCGGTGAGCGCCCCGAGCCAGGTCGTCAGTGGGCGGCGGTGACGGTGGGGTCCGGGGTGGGTTCGCTTTGTTGGTAGGTGTACAGAGTCGCAGCAACCCACCCGAGGGCAAACACGAGGGTGGCGATCTTTTTCATGGCGAGCTTCTTGGGTGCAGGCCCCCCTTGTGTCATTCTGTCGGGTTGCTGTCGAGCTTGAAAAAAGATCAGGGGCAGGTGTAGGCGGGGGGCTTGGGCCCCCCCCCCAGGGGGATCACCAGGGAGAGGTCGATGGCGAGGGCCTTGCGGTAATCCTTGGGGTTCACCGTGACCTTGCCGTTGGCGACGGAGAGCTGTCCGGGGGCGAAGGTGGCGTTGAGGATGGAGCCGCCGCTCAAGGGCTCCGGGAGGTTGAAGTCGTTGAGGCTGCCGAGGATGAAGCGGTCGCCGGAGCCAGCCATCAGCCCGCGGATCACAGGATCAGGGCTGGCGGGGAGCGACAGGCAGCGCTCGCTGCTGAGGCCGAAGATGGGGGTCCCTTCCTTGACGCTCTGCTGGGCGAAGGCGAACCACCGGAACGGACCGCTGCCGTCGTCGGCGGGCTTGGCGCCGGAGGCCAGCTTGACGGTGACCTCCAGGCGCCGGAGCGCGCGCAAGGGCAACGTGATCGGTGTGCCCTTGCCAACCGGCAGGTTTTGCTCGCCGATGGGGATATTTTCGGCCAACCCGTTGCTCAGATCCTGGCCGCCGAACCAGACGCCCCAGCTTATCTCGCCCTTCTGCAGCGCCTCCAGGTTGTCGAAGAACAGGGCCCGCAGGTACACCTTGGGCGGCAACCCGTCGAGGCGGAGCGGGGACAGCTCGGTCAGGCTCGTCAGGACCGCCTCGGGCCCGGGTTGCGGCGGGAAGACCGCGCTGGCGATGGCAGGGATGTCATCCTGGGACCCCTCGCCGTTGTCCGGGAGCGGCGTGTCGTAGGCCGCCAGGAACAGGATCCCCTGGCCGTCGAGCTGCGGGTCGTCCGGTACGAAGTCCATCGCCTCCGGGGCGAAGTTCACGCACACCGCGGATTTCGTCGGGTCGACCGGGGGAGCGCACCCCAGGACCTGCCCTCCGCTCCCGGCGGCTCCCGACCCGGCCTGCCCGGAACCTCCGGCCCCCGCGCCGCCAGCGCCGGCGGGGCC
>CAZSDX010000488.1:0-5575 GCA_964605685.1 uncultured Polyangiaceae bacterium | reverse complement strand
CCCACGGCCCGGATCGCCGCAGGCGTGGTGGTGCGGGCCGGAGCGGTGGTGGGCGACGGGGTGATCCTGGAGCCCAACGCAGTGATCCTGGGCGGAGTGATCCTGGAGCGGGGGGTGCGTGTCGGGGCCGGCTCGGTGCTGGGGCGCCCCGGGTTCGGCTGGGTTGTGGGCGGGGGGCGGATGCCTCACCCGGGCGGCGTGCTCGTCGAGGAAGACGCGGAGCTGGGGGCGCTGTGCACCGTGGACGCGGGGGTCCTGGGGCCCACGCGGATAGGCCGCGGAGCCCGGCTGGATAGCCACGTCCATGTGGGGCACAACGCCCGCATCGGCCCCGGGGTGCACGTGGCGGCGCAGAGCGGCTTCGCCGGGTCGGTGGAGATCGGAGCAGGAGCGCTCGTCGGGGGGCAGGTCGGCGTCGCGGATCACGTGACCGTGGGGGCCGGAGCCCGGCTCGCCGCCAAGTCCGGTGTGATCGGGGATATCCTCCCCGGGACGACCGTGGCAGGCTACCCGGCGATCGAGCGCCGCCGCTGGCTCCGCGCCCTGGCGCGCCTCTTCCGGACGCCCCCTGAGCCCCCGTGAACACCCCACGCCCCCCTCAGATCGACATCCACCGCATCCTCCAGGTGCTCCCGCTGCGCCACCCGATGGTCCTTGTCGACCGGGTGACCGAGCTGGTCCCTTCCCAGCATATCCGGGGGCACAAGTGCGTCGCCTACAGCGAGCCCTGGTTCCAGGGGCAGAACAGGCCGGTGCTCCCGGGGGTGCTGATCCTGGAGGCCCTCTCCCAGATCGGCTGCATCCTCGCCTACGCCTCCGAGCCCTTCGATCCCAGCAACAACCTCATGTACTTCCTCGGGCTCGAGAAGGTGAAGTTCCGCAAGCCGGTGGTCCCCGGCGACCGCCTCGACCTCCACTGCGAGGTGATCCACCACCGGATGAACGTGTGGAAGCTCCGGGGAGAGGCGAGCGTCGAGGGGGCGCTCTGCGCCCAGGGCGAGCTGCTGGCCTCGGTGATCGACCGGACGCCGTGAGGGAGGTGAACCTGCACCCCACGGCGCAGGTGAGCGCCGACGCGGAGCTCGGGGAGGGAGTGGAGGTTGGGCCGTTCTGCGTGGTAGGGGGCGGGGTGCGGCTGGGGGCGAGGACGAAGCTTCTCTCCCACGCGGTCATCGAGGGACCGACGGAGCTGGGGGAGGAGAACGAGGTGCACCCGTTCGCCGTGCTGGGGGGAGCGCCCCAGGACCGGAGTCACCGGGGAGAGCCGACGCGGCTGGTGATCGGGGACCGGAACGTGTTCCGGGAGCAGGTGACGGTGAGCCGGGGGACAAGCAAGGATCAGGGGGTGACGCGGATCGGCTCGGGGGGCCTGTTCATGGCGGGGTGCCACGTGGCCCACGACTGCCGGGTGGGGGACGGGGTGACGCTGGCCAACGGGACGCTGCTGGCGGGCCACGTCCGGGTGGGAGATCACGCGGTCACCGGCGGGCTCGTCGCGGTGCAGCCGTACGTGCGCCTGGGGGAGTCCTGCTTCCTGGCCGGGGGGGCGATGGTGGAGCGAGACGTCCCTCCCTTCGTGATCGCCGGGGGAGACCGGGCGAGGGTGCGGGCGCTGAACAAGGTGGGGCTGCGGCGCCGGGGGATCGACGAGGAGAGCCTGGCGGCGCTGGAGCGCGCGTTCCGTCTCCTCTTCCGGGGGGGGCTCGCCCGGGCCGAGGCGCTGGAGGTGCTGCTCCGCGGGGCCCCCCTGGACCCGTGGGTGGCCCGGCTGGCGGCCTTTCTCCAGGGTTCTGGTTTACGATCAAGGTGTAAACGGCTCGTTACAGGGCGATTTGTCGCCGGGGAGGGCAACGAGGGTCTGGCGCGTGGCACCGGGGTTGCTACCCTTGCTGTTGCTGTCGTACCGCGAAGGGACTTCCATGCCGCGCTTTCCTCTGCTCTCCACGACGCTCCCACGCACCCTCCTCCCGCTCTGTGCGCTCCTCGTCGTCGCCAGCGCTGCGCCGTCGGTCCGGGCCGAGTGCCCGCCTGGCTCCTGGTTCTGCGCGGACGCGATCCCCGACGAGGAGGACAAGGAGGACAAGGAGGACAAGAAAGACAGCAAGGCGCTGGGAGACAAGACCGCCGACAAGGCCGACAAGAAGGACGAGCCCAAGGAGACCGTGAAGGTGGGCCCCGGCGAGAGCGCCCAGGTCCCCCCTGGCACGACGGTCATCGTGCAGACGGCCCCGCCTCCCCCGACGGCCCCTCCGCCCGCAGCGACGCCGGTCGAGCCAACCCCGCCCCCGCCTCCCCGGGCCTACGCACCGCCGCCTCCCCGGAAGTACACGCCGCCTCCCCGTCGCCGCCCGTACAACGAGTGGGGCTTCAACATGAGGCTCCAGAGCGCCCTCATGGATAACGACAAGCACCGCGCCGCCGACGGGGCGGGGATGGGCGGCCTGGGCTTCAGCCTCCGGGCCCGACCCACCGGCCACTTCGCCCTCGACTTCGGCCTGGATTTCCTCGGAGGGCGCGACTTCAACGGCAACCGCCGGAGCGAGATCCCCTTCTCGATCAACGCGATGCTCTTCGTGAACCCCCGCGACCGTGCCCAGCTCTACTTCCTCGGCGGCCTCGGCTGGTCCTCGGCCCACGTCGAGCGCGCGGACGAATCCATCGCTCGCTACAGCTACTTCGGCTTCCAGACCGGCGTGGGCCTCGAGTACCGCGCCACCCGCAACCTCGGCCTCAACCTCGACCTCATCGGGTTCATCCGGGGCCGGACCGACCGCCAGGCCGCCTACGAGCCCGAGTTCGTCGACCCCACCACCGGACGCACCACCAACGCCTCCGGCGGCGGGCTCTTCCGCGGCGGACTCACCGTCTACTGGTGAGCCGCTCACCCGGGTTCCTTCCCCGGAGAGGCTGCGCTACCACGAGGCATGGGCCTCTTTGATCCCGTCGACTTCCCCGGGGGTGCCCGCGCTCGCAACCGCGTCGCCCTCGCCCCCCTCACCAACCTCCAGAGCAACCTGGACGGCTCCCTCAGCGACGCCGAGCTGCGGTGGCTCCTGCGCCGCGCCGAAGGCGGCTTCGGCGTGGTCACCACCTGCGCCGCCCACGTCGCCCTCGACGGCCAGGGGTGGCCCGGGGAGCTCGGCATCTTCTCCGACGCCCTCGTCCCCAGGCTCCGGGAGCTGGGCGAGGGGCTCGCCGCGCGCGGAGCCCTGGGGATGGTCCAGCTCTTCCACGGCGGGGTCCGCGCCCCGTCCAAGGTGACCGGCCAGCAGCCCTGGAGCGCCAGCGCCTTCTCCGAGAGCAGCCCCGGCTTCGAGGCGCCGCGCCCCGCGACCGAGGAGGATATCCTGCGGGTGATCGACCAGTTCCGGGACGCCGCGGTCCGCACCAGGGAGGCGGGCTTCCAGGGGGTCGAGATCCACGGGGCCCACGGCTACCTGCTCAGCCAGTTCCTCAGCGCCACGATGAACCTGCGGGAGGATCGCTGGGGGGGTCCCTTCGAGAACCGAGCGCGGCTCCTGCGGGAGGTGACCCGGGCGATCCGCGCCGCCACCCCCGCGCCCTTCGTGGTCGGCGTCCGGATCTCCCCGGAGGACTTCGGCTACGCCAGGGGGCTCGACCTGGACGAGAGCCTGCAGCTAGCTGGCTGGCTCCGGGACGACGGGATCGATTTTCTGCACCTCTCCCTCTGGGACGCCACCAACCCGACGAAGAAACGCCCGGAGGCCCACCCGATCCCGCTGTTCCGCGAGGTCTGCGGCGCGGCGGTACGGATCCTCGCCGCCGGCTCCCTCTGGAGCCGCGAGGACGCAGAGGCGACCTTGGCCCGGGGCGCTGACATGGTGGCCCTGGGTCGCGCCGCCATCGTCAACCCGGAGTGGCCCCAGGAAGCCTCCTCCCCCGGCTGGACACCCCGGCGCCCACCGCTCACCCCCGAGGAATTTCACCAGCGCGACGTGAGCCCTGGCTTTGTCGACTACCTGCGACGCTGGCGCGGGTTTGTGGCCTGAATCACTCGAAAGCGTGCGCCGCCAGCACCTCGAAGAGGGCAAAGAGCTGGGGTGAATCGTCCGCAACAAACTGGACGCCGGCCCGGCCCGGGGCGCGGGGTTGCCCCGGCTGGAACCAGACCACACGCCCCCGGAGCGGCAGCGGATCCCAGAGGGTGGGCGAGGTGATCTCGACCAGCAGGGGGGTCCCGGGCTCCACCGGTTCGGCCAGCTCCAGGCCTGCCCCCGCCAGACTCAGGTCCACCACCAGCCCCCGGAGCTGGGCTCCATCTTCCTTCCGGAGGGACGCCGGTAGACGGACAGGGCGGCGCTCGTGGGTTCGGAAGTGCGGTCTCTCGGCCATGGAGGGCTCGGGCACGCTATCATGGTGAACAAGGCTTGGGGTTTTCTTCAGCTTTTTAGTAGCATCCTTCCCCAGCTAAGCGGTACGTCGGCCCCCAAGGGCCCCCCGGAGAACCTCGATGCAAGAAACCCGCAAGGATCCGCGCGCCAAGGTGCTGACGATGATGAAGGTGCGCTACAAAAGCGCCACCGTCGATGAATTCATCGAGCACCACTCTCACGACATCAGTCGGGGGGGCATCTTCATCAAGAACCCCAACCCCTTCCCCCCCGGCACCCTCCTCAAGTTCGAGATCAACATCGCCGACGACAAGCCAGTCCTCCAGGGGGTCGGCCGCGTCGTCTGGAAGCGCGACACAAACCAGGCGACCGCCGAACGCCCCGCCGGCATGGGCGTCAAGTTCATCAAGCTCGACGAGTCCTCTCGACAGACGATCGACAAGCTGATCGCCGCCCGCGGCGGCGCGGAAGAAGGCTCCGCCTTCGAGCAGGAACCGGCCGCCCCCGAGGCCGCCCCCGCCGCCGCCCCCGCCGCCGGGTTCACCCGGAAGGCCACCATCGTCGGCCTTGGCGCCATGGTCCCCCCCGAGCTCCAGGCCGCCCAGCAGATGGCCCAGCAGGCCGCCCAGCAGCCTGGCTCCTTCTTCGGCGCCGCCGGGGCCACCCCCGCCGATCTCCCACCGCCCGCCGAGCGCACCGTCATGCGCCAGGCCGCCGAGCTCCTCCAGGAAGCCCTCAAGGATTCCATGGGCGACGAGGCCGGAGACGAGGTCGCCAACAACCCCCTCCTCGCCGAAGCCCCCAAGGCCGAAGAACCCAAGCTCGACGAGCCCAAGGCCGAGGAGAAACCCGAGCTCGCCCCCGAACCTCCCCCCAAGGCCGAAGAGAAACCCAAGGCCGAGGAGAAGCCCGTCGAGGCCAAGCCCCCGGCCAGCGAACCACCCCCCAAGAGCGAGGCCAAGCGCCCCCGCTCCGTCCCGCCGCCCGAGCCCGTCTCCGAGGAGAAGAAGGGCGGCAGCGGGATGATCCTGATCGGCATCGGCCTCGTGGCGGCCCTCGGCGTCGGTGGCTGGTGGTTCTCCCAGCAAAACAACACCTCCACCCCTCCGCCCACCGCAACCACCACCGCGGCCCCCTCCGCCCAGCCCCCCGCCTCGGCCCCCGCGGAGCCCCCCGCGAGCGCCTCGGCAGCCCCGAACACGACCGCCCCGGCCAGCGCCTCC
>CAZSDX010000487.1:2486-5575 GCA_964605685.1 uncultured Polyangiaceae bacterium | reverse complement strand
CTTCGAGGTTTTTGCAGAATGCATCCCTCACAAAACGGCGAAAGTCGAGTCTGACGCCTCACCCGCCGCGGGGGCCTTCCCACGGCTGGCGCGACCGCAGCTCGTCGACGGAGAGCTCCCCTGCTTCGAGCTGGCCGGCCCTGGCGTCGACGATCCGGTAGGCCAGGGAAGGCCGCAGCAGGGGCTGGGACTCGACGAAGATGCAGCGGAGCTCGCCCTCCTCGAAGCCGCACTGCTCCTGGAGGGCGGCCAGGAGCTGCTCGTGGTGCAGGTGGCCATCGCCAAAATTCCAGCCCAGGGCGAGCCCGGCGATGATCTCGCCGTCCATCCACTCGTAGTCCTGGAGGCGGTCGACGGCGCGGGGGACCAGCACGGCCAGGGCCCGCCCGTGGAGGTGCATCATCCGGAACGCCATCACCTTGCCAACGAGGCCCACCGCGGTGGCCCGGTCGTAGAACGGTGCGAGTTGGTCGTAGACCCAGCGGCTGCTGCCAGCGAGCTTCTCCAGCTTGCGGTGTGACTCCCCGCGAAATAGCCAGACCGAGTAGGCCCAGTTGCCTGCGTAGTAGCGCATCGCAAGCAGGAAGGAGACCCGCTCCGGCGCCAGGTTCCCCACCAGCGGCAGGGCCACCAGGCACACCGCCAGGAGCGCCGAGAGCGGGGTGAGCCCGAGGGAGCGCAGCGATACCTCCGGGTGAGCCCAGAACAGGGCGAACCCCCCGTAGGCAACCGCGAAGTTCCACTCCAGCGGGACACCCATGGGCACGTTGCTCACGATGTACCCGTGGAGCATCAGCATCAGGAAAATCGCGACCAGGGGTTTTTCTCCGAGCGGGGTGAGGAGGAAGGCCACGGGGACGCCCATCTCCAGGGCGGTGCCCCCGTGAGCCAGCGCCGTCGCCAGGGGGGAGGGGCGGAGATCCCGGGGGAAATCCCGGTAGACCTTCCGGCGTAGCCAGGGGAAGAAGCGGGTCAGCGGGCCGTTGCTGGTCATCACGCAGACCACCGCCGGGAAATGGTGGTTCAGCTTGGAAAAACCCGCCCAGAACCAGAGGGCGAGCTGCACCGCCATCGCCCCGGCGATCCAGCCTGGCGCCAGCAGGAAGCACAGGATCGTCACCCAGTAGTGCTCCGCCCGCGCGGCGAGGAAGACGGTGCGGTCCATCACCCCGAGGAGCGGCACCAGGATCGCCAGGGGCCAGAGGTGCTCCGCCTCCGGCGCCGGCGCAAGCAGCGCCCGGATCGCAGCGGCCAGCAGCGCGAGGTAAGCGAGGGCGTCGAGCAGACCCCGTCGGTGGCCTCCGAGGAGCGGCAGCCGAGGCCAGATCGGCAGCTTGGTGGTACCGGGGCGGAGGAAGTACAAAAAACCGCCGAACGGCGGGAGGTAACGGCCAGTGAGGGGGCCGCTCCCGCAGCCGAAGCCCAGCACCTCGAAGAGCATGCTCCAGACGATGGCCTTCTGGAACGCCACCGGGTGGAGCCACCACGATGTGATCGTTGACGGCCCGCCGAGCGCCGGGCTCGTGGAGCAGAACAGCACCCAGCCGCCGAGGTAGAGGGCGATCTTGATCCCGTAGAACAGGAAGACCGCGAGCGGGGTGCCGTAGCCCTGCAAGGCCCAGGCCTCGCAGCTCATCCGGCCGCGCTCGCCCAGGGGTTTCTGCGCCCACTCCAGCGGGTCGTAGGGCGTCGGTGTCGGGTCGAGGAGTCCCATCTCGCCCAGTGTACCGCGGACCCCGCGGGCCCCGCGGCGCTGTCGCTCTTGCGCTACACTCGGTCGCCATGCTGCGCCGCGCCCTTCGTTCCCTGACCACCCAGGTCGCCGCCGGGGTCGATCAGGTCTTCTACGCGACCACCCTGGCCCGGAGCGAGGGCTCCCGGCGGCGCTCCCCCGCCGAGGGGCTGGGCCACGAGCAGCGCATGGAAGCGCTGGACGCCGTCCGGCAGGAGTACGGCAAGGAGGTGTACCTGGAGGATCCGGCGAGCTTCTTCCCGGAGCCCCCCACGGAGGACGGGAGGCTCACCCGGGTCCGTTCCCTGGACCTCGGGCTGGACGTCTGCGACCTGCGCTGGCGCAGCCGCTTCGCGCCGCTGGGGAAGGGCGTCGCGGCGCGCTACACATCCCACGAGGAGAACCACGTCGCCCTGGCTCGGCTGTTCCTCCGTACCCACGAGCGGCGCCCTGCGGTGGTGGTGATCCACGGGTACCTGGGGGGCGATTTCGCCATCGAGGAGCGGGTCATGCCGGTACGCTGGCTGCTGGATCAGGGGCTCGACGTGGCCCTCTTCGTGTTGCCCTTCCACGGGGAGCGCCGCCGCAGATCGCTGAGCCGCCCGGTGTTCCCTTCGAGCGACCCTCGCTTCACCATCGAGGGCTTCCGCCAGGCGGTGCAGGACGTCCGGTGGCTGCTCCGGTGGTTGCTGGCTCGGGGGGCTCCGTCGGTGGGCGTGCTGGGGATGAGCCTGGGCGGCTACACCACCTCGCTCCTGGCCACCGTCGAGCCCCGCTTTGCCTTCGCTGCCCCCCTGGTCCCGCTGGCCTCCCTCGCGGACTTCGCCCGGGAAGGTGGCCGCCTGGTCGGCACACCGGAGCAGCAGGCGCTCCAGTACGAGGCCCTGGAGGCGGCCTTTCGCGTGGTGAGTCCGCTGGGACGCCCCGCGGTGATCCCGCCGGAGCGGCTGGTCATCCTTGCCGGTGAGGGCGACCGGATCACCCCCGTCGCCCACGCTCGACGCCTCGCGGAGCACCTCGGTGCCCCGATGGAGATCTTCCCGGGGGGGCACCTGCTCCAGCTTGGCCGCGAGCGGGCCCTGGCCCCTCTCGCCCGGGTGATCGACCGCGTCCCTCGATAAAGGCCAGGCTCTCTCGCTCTTGAGGCGGAGGCGCAGGGCATCCAGCCCGGCCAGATCGAGCCCGGCGAGGTGGGCACGGCGCTCCTCCGTCATCTCGATCCCCAGCAGATCACAGGCCATCTCGACAGATGCAAGCATCTTCGCTCGCTCCGCCTCCTCCTTGATCTTCTGAAGCTGCTCCTCGGCGGCCTTGAGGCCCTCGCGGACACCCTCCTCCTTGATCTTCTGGAGCTGCT
>CAZSDX010000487.1:0-2386 GCA_964605685.1 uncultured Polyangiaceae bacterium | reverse complement strand
CACCCTCCTCCTTGATCTTCTGGAGCTGCTCTTCGGCGGCCTTGAGGCCCTCGCGGACACCCTCCTCCTTGATCTTCTGGAGCTGCTCTTCGGCGGCCTTGAGGCCCTCGCGCCAACCTTCATCCTTGATCTTCTGCATCTCACGTCGGACGACCTGCATGTAGTCCATGAGCCACCTCGTTGTTTTGTTGTCCTGGGGTTGACCGAGCGTCCAGAGCTGCCAGCAGGTTAGCATCTTCCCGAGGGCCTGCCTCATGGGATCCCCCTCCGCAAGGGCCTCGTACTCGGCGCGCAACCCACGCCGTACATCGTCGTTGCCGAACATCCGCAAGGGCAAGGTCTCCCGGGTCCTGGGTAGCTCGGGGAGCACCACGATGCCCAGGGAAAACCCCTCCGGAGCCAGGTAAAAGCCCCGGGGCCAGTCCTCCGTCCCTTCCCTCATCCCCCAGGCGCGGATCAGCGTTCGTGGTCGGCTCCAGGTGAGCAGCCACAACCACGGGAGCGGGACACGGAGCCGAGCCTTCCCCTCCCGAGCCTGGGCTTCTGCCTCCAGTTCCAGCGTGTGCAGCAGGTTGAGCTGCTTGCGCTGACAGGAGCGCCCGTCCTCCAGCGAAACGTCGGTGGTGTACGCCTCCAGGAGGGCAAGCACCCGGGCCATCCTGCCAAGCCAGCCCAGGGTGAGCCACATGAGCTCGGGATCGTGGGCCTCGTTGGAGACAAAGGCGTCGGCAAACTGGGCCGGGGGTTGCACCGGGTACTGGGTGTGGATCTCGGTGAAGTCCTGGAGCAAAACCTGGAGCCCCAGCTTCACCAGCGCGTCCTCGTTCATCGACGACGCCGTGTACCACGGCGAGGGGTTCCCTCGGCGCTCTGCTTCTCGGGGGCTCTGTTCCGCAGCGGCAGGTGCGCTACACCTCCCAACGTGAACACCTTTGGACGACTGTTCTGTTTGACCACCTTCGGCGAGAGCCATGGGCCTGCCCTGGGCGCGGTGATCGATGGCTGTCCAGCCGGGGTCAGCCTCGACACAACAACGATCCAGCGGGCGCTGGACCGGCGTAGACCCGGGCAGTCCGCGGTGACGACGGCGAGGAGCGAGGGCGATCGGGCGGAGATCCTGTCCGGCGTGTTCGAGGGCAAGACGCTGGGGACACCCATCGCCGCCATCGTGAGGAACGAGAACCAGCGCTCCGGGGACTACGAGGCGCTCAAGACCCAGGACCGGCCCGGGCATGCGGACCGGGTGTGGCGGGAGCGGTTCCAGCACCGGGATCACCGGGGAGGAGGGCGTACAAGCGGGCGCGAGACCCTCTGCCGGGTGATCGGCGGCGCCGTCGCCGAGGCGTTCCTCGCCAGGGATCTCCCCGATGCGCGGGTCGTGGCGTGGGTGGAGCGGGTGGGAGGGCTCTCGGCGCCACCCCTCCCGGTGGCCCCGGACCGGAGCGCGGTGGACGCTCACCCCACCCGGTGCCCCCACCCGGAGACCGCAGCCCGGATGGAGCAGGAGATCTTGGAGGCCAAGGCCCAGGGCGACAGCCTGGGCGGCGTCATCACCGTGCGCGTCACCGGGCTCCCGGTGGGGCTGGGGGAGCCGGTCTTCGGTAAGCTCAAGGCCAGGCTGGCGGACGCCTTCGCGGGGGTCGGAGCGGTGACCGGAGTCCACTGGGGTCCAGCCGATCTGCTGGAGGCGCTGGCCCGGCGAGGGAGCACGTTCCACGGGCAGCCGGAGGCGTATGGCGGCATCCAAGGGGGGCTCTCGAACGGGGAACCCCTGGAGGCCCGTGTACTGTTCAAGCCGCCGGCCACCCTGGGGGACCACGCCCGGCAGGGGCGCCACGACCCGTGCATCCTGCCGAGGGCCGTGCCGGTGCTGGAGGCGATGACAAGCCTGGTGCTGGCGGATCTCTGGCTCCAGAAGGAGGCGTTCCGTCACCTGTCGGGGTGAATCCTGGGGGAATTTTCACCTGCCGGGGTGGCTTCTGCGGGGGGCCAGGCTGGGGTAACCTGGGTCGGTGGCCCTCCGCTGCCCCAAGTGCCGATCCCCGATGGAGATCGTCAAGACCGACGAGATCGAGATCGATCGGTGTTCCCAGTGCCACGGGCTCTGGTTCGACGGTCGGGAGCTGGAAAAACTCCGGAAACGCCCCGGCGTCGAGGCCCTCGACAACGGCGACGCCTCGGTGGGCAAGAAGTTCAACGAGATCGACCGGATCGCGTGCCCTCGCTGCACCACCACCATGGTCCGCATGGTGGCGCCAGACCAGCCCCACATCTGGTTTGAACAGTGCAGCGTCTGCGGAGGTTCCTACTTCGACGCCGGCGAGTTCCGCGATTACGTGAGCTGGTCACCCCTCGATCTGTTCCGCAGGATCTTCTCCCCCCCGCG
>CAZSDX010000486.1:0-5576 GCA_964605685.1 uncultured Polyangiaceae bacterium | reverse complement strand
TGGAGGCGGCGTTGCAGCGGGCCAAGATCCGCGGTGTGGCCAAGGGCAAGACGGAAGGACTCCGCGAGGGGCTGCGGGAAGGAGAGGCCCGTGGACTGCGGGAGGCAGTGGTGGCGGTGTGTGAGCTGCTGGGACTCCCGCTGGACAAGGCCCGGCGCAAGCACCTTGACGCCCTCGATGCCAGGGCACTGGAAAAGCTCCTTCACGCCCTCAAGCGCAAGCGTTCCTGGCCCGCCTGACCACAGGAGGCTGCGGAGGATGCTCACAGGAATGACGCTTTGGACAGAGGTTCTCGACCAGTGCCTATCGTGCGTGAGATCTCTTCGGATAGGCTGATGTCTGGCCCGAAGGAATTCCTCGTAGGCCGAGGGGGGAGGCTCGTTGCAGCTTGCTCCGGTATTTTCCTCGGGGCTTGCGCCGCGCTGACGCCGGGCGAGCCGGGGGCTGATCCCACGCCACCTGCGTCGGTTGCGGTCGCAGCGGCATCGTCGCCGCCGGTGTCGTCGCCTCCTGCGATCCTGGCGAGCGGGTCCGTGTCCGCGGTGGCGCCTGTGCCGACCGCGCCGCCGGCGTCCTCGGTGCCGCCGGTGCCCTCGGCGCCGCCGTCGTCAGCGATCTCGGTGGAGCCCCTGATGCGCGCGTCACGGGCGGAACTGGCCAGGGTGAACCTGGAGCGTCCGCCGCTCGACAGCGAGGACCTGACGGGGCAAGCCCGCAGGCTCTTCGAGGCCATCGTGGCGGGAGATCCGGCGATCGCCCGGGATTTTTTCTTCCCGAGGGAGCCCTTCCTGGCGCTCAAGGACATCAAGAACCCAGGGAAGTACTGGGATCAGCTCTACCGGGTCTACGAGGAGGATATCCAGAAGCTCCACCGCAAGCACCGCAAGGAGCTGGAAGGAGCCACCTTCGGGGGATTCGCCCTGGGCTCGGTGCCGACGCTGGTCAAGCCCGGCGAGGAGGGGAACAAGATCAGCTACCACCGGACGTTCCGCGGGAAGCTGCGCTACCGGACCGCGGCAGGACAGGAGAGATCCTTCGAGGTACGGGTGATCATCTCCTGGGCAGGGCGCTGGTACATCACGCACCTGCTCCCGTTCAAGAAGCACGGAGGGGCGTAGGGCCCCGCAGGCGCTCCAGGACCGCGAGGCGCAGGGCGTCGCCCAGGGCGAGGACCGGCGGAGCGCGGGGGATTCGCTCGCGGAGGGCGGCGGGCGCCGGCTGGCGGCGCCAGGGAGCGTCTTCCAGGGCGGAGGCGAGGGCAGCAGGACCCATGCGCTCGACCTCGTAATCGACCGCCAGGACCGCCTCCTCGATGGAGGCGAAGCGCTCCTTGATCTGACCGTCGAGGGAGACTTCCCACCGCTTGCCCCGGGCGCCGCGGTGCAGGACAAGAGCCTCGGAGGTCTGCCCCGGCCTGCGCTCGAAATGGAGCGCCAGCCCGTGCCGCCCCAGGGAGAACCAGCCCAGGCGGGAGATGGCGCGGACCTCGCTGTTGGTCTTGCGAGTGAGGGGGTCGAAGCTGGCGGCGCGCCGCTGGATCTCCTGGAGCGTGAGGGCGCCGGCCTCCAACTCGAAGGAGGGCAGATCGAGGAGGATCTGCTGCCAGAGGCGCTGGCCCTCGCGGGCGTCCTCGCCTTCGAGGTCGATGTCACGAGGGGAGCCGAAGAGGGAGGGCAGAGTGCAGAGGTCGAGGGCGCCGAGGTCGACGAAGTCGAGGATGAGGCAGTCCTTCTTGCCGGGAGCAAGGCGGGTGCCGCGGCCAACGCACTGGGCGTAGAGCCCCTCGGAGCGGGTGGGACGGGCCATGGCGACGCAGGAGACCGCCGGGTCGTCGAAGCCCTCGGTGAGCACCGCAACGTTGGTGAGGGCCTGGGTGCGGCCCTCGCGGAAGGCGGCGAGGGCCTGGGCGCGGAGGTCCGGGGGCATGGCGCCGTGGACGATGCCGGCAGGGACACCGACCGCCGAGAGGGCGCGGCGGAGGTTCTTGGCGTGGCGGACGGTGACGCAGAAGACGATGGTGCGGCGGTCGCGGGCCAGCTCCTGGATGGAGCGGGCGACCAGGGCGTTGCGCTCCTCGATGTCGACGGCCTCCTCCAGCTCGTCCTCTCGGTAGTCGCCGCCGCGGGTGAGTCGAGAGAGGTCGGCGCGGGTGGCGATCCGGAAGCCCCGGAGCGGAACCAGGTAGCCGTCGTCGATCATCTCCGGCAAGGTACGGGTGTAGACGATCTTCTCGAAGACCCCGTCGAGCCCCTTGCCGTCGCCGCGGGCGGTGGTGGCGGTGAAGCCGAGCAGGGTGCCGGGCCAGTCGTCCTCGAAGGCCCCGAGCTGCCGGAGCACGCGCCGGTTGTCCTCCGCGGCGGCGTGGTGGCACTCGTCGTAGATCACCAGCCCGATGTCCCGCCCCTGCATCACCCGGCCGAGCCGCTCCTCGTGGAGCGAGCGGATGGAGCACACGAGGATCTTCGCGTCCGCCGGGGCCCGGCGGGAGCCCTGTTCCACGGCGACCTGGACCTCGCCGCCGGTGGCGGCCACCAGCTTCTCCCGGGCCTGCTCCAGCAGCTCTTCCCGGTGCGCCAGCACCAGCACCTGGCGGCGCGCCATCCGGGCCAGGCGGGAGAAGATGACCGTCTTCCCGGCGCCGGTGGGCAGGCTGATGAGCATGCGACGGACCCCGGCGCGGCGAGCCTCCAGCACCGCTTCGATGGCGTCTCGCTGGTAGGGCCTCAGCTCCGGAGCGCCGCTCAAGGTTCACCCCTCGGCCCGGCGGTCACCCGGGCTTCTTGTCCTGGGCGATCTCGTGGAGCAGCTCCTCGACGCGCTCCTGGGCGTCGAGGCCCTCGTCGAAGACGAAGCGGAGCTCCAGGGCGCGGCGCAGGCCGAGGTGCTGGGCGACAAGGGAGCGGATCCGCCCGGAAGCGGCCCGGAAGCCGGCGAGAGCCTGTTTCCTGGAGAGGGCTTCGCCCCGCGCGTCGCGGTCAGGGCGCGGGGAGAGGCGGACGCCGACGGTGGCAAGCTGGAGGTCGCTCGTGACCTCGGCCCGGCTGACGTAGACGTCGGCGAGGCGCGGGTCGCTGATCTCCTCGCGGAGGATACGAGCCAGCTCGGCGCGGAGGCGCTCGGCGACGCGGGCGGTGCGGTGGCTGTCGGCCATGGCGGCGAGGATCTCGGGTCAGAGGGTCTGGCGCACCTGCTCCAGCTCGTAGACCTCGAGGAGATCGCCTTCCTTGATGTCCTCGTAGCCTTCGACGCTGATGCCGCACTCGAAGCCCTCGGCGACCTCCTTGACGTCCTCCTTGAAGCGCTTGAGCCCGGTGACTTTGGAGTCGAGGAGGACGGCGCCGTCGCGGCGGACACGGGCCTTGGCGTTGCGCCGGATGGTGCCGTTGGTGACCATGCAGCCGGCGACGGCCCCGGCCTTGGACAGCTTGAAGACGACGCGGACCTCGGCCTTGCCCAGGGCTTTTTCGACGTAAATGGGGGCGAGGAGGCCCTCCATGGCCGAACGGATCTCGTCGATCAGCTGGTAGATGATGGAGAAGAGCTTGATCTGGATGCCCTCGCGCTCGGCGAGCTGGGCGGCCTTGCCGGCGGGGCGGACGTTGAAGCCGACGACGACGGCCTTGGCGACCTGGGCGAGGTTGATGTCGCTCTCGGTGATGGCGCCGACGGAGGCGTCGACGATGGAGAGGGAGACCTTGGGCCCGGAGAGCTTCTGGAGGGCGGTGCGGATCGCCTCGACGGAGCCCTGGACGTCGGCCTTGACGAGGACGCGCAGCTCGACCTGCTGCTCGCCGGCGGCGAGGCGCTTGCGGATCTCGTCGAGGGTGTAGCCCTGGTGCTTGGAGGCCTCTCGATCCTTCTGCTTGCGCTGCTCGGCCAGCTCCTGGGCCTTCTTGGGGTCGGAGACGGCGTCGAGGGTGTCGCCGGCGTTGGGCACGTCGGAGAGGCCGAGGATCTCGACAGGGGTGGAGGGGCCAGCGCTCTTGATCTGGCGCCCCAGGTCGTCGGTCATCGCCCGGATCTTGCCGATGGATGAACCGGAGAGCACGAAGTCGCCGACCTTGAGGGTACCGTCGCGGACAATGACGCGGGCGACCGGGCCCTTGCCCTTGTCCAGCAGCGACTCGACGACGATGGCGCGAGCGTTCTTGTTGGGGTTGGCGCGCAGCTCCAGGCCTGCCTCGGCGATGAGGGAGATGGTGTCGAGCAAATTGTCGATGCCCTGGCGCGTCTTGGCGGAGACGTGGCAGAAATGGACGTCGCCGCCCAGATCCTCGGGGATGAGGTCCAGCTCCATGAGCTGGCGCCGGATCCGCTCCGGGTTGGCGTCGGGCTTGTCGATCTTGTTGACGGCGACGATGATCGGCACCTTGGCCGCCTTGGCGTGGGCAACCGCCTCGCGGGTCTGGGGCATCACGCCGTCGTCGGCGGCCACCACCAGCACCACGATGTCGGTCAGGTTGGCCCCGCGGGCCCGCATCGCGGTGAACGCCTCGTGGCCGGGGGTGTCGAGGAACGCCACGACCCCCTTGCTGGTCTGGACCCGGTAAGCGCCGATGTGCTGGGTGATCCCGCCGGCCTCGCCGTCTGCCACCTTGGTCTTGCGGATCTGATCCAGCAGCGAGGTCTTCCCGTGGTCGACGTGCCCCATCACCGTGACGATCGGGGGCCTCGGCTCCGAGCCCTCGTCGGGGGCCTCGTCGCCGATGGCGTCGATGAGCTGCTGTGCGTCGCTCACCTCGACGTCCTCGATCTCCCAGCCAAATTCGCTGGCGATGATCTTGGCCGTGTCCGGGTCCAGCGACGAGTTGATGTGCACCCCGGTCATCCCGAACTGGATGAGCTTCTGGAGCACCTCCGTCGCCTTGAGGCTCATCTTCGCCGCCAGGGTCTGCAGGTTGACCCGGCCCTCGATCTTGATGTTCTTCTCCTTGCGCTCGGCGGTGTTTACCTGCCGAGGCAGGCCCTTGCTCGGCGGGCCAAACTTGCGGTTCTGGCCCGGTTTCCCCATCTGGGGGCGCATCGAAGAGGGACCGCTGGGCCGCTGGCCTCCCGGGCTGCCCGGGCGCTGGGAGGCCGGCGACTTGTTGATGTCGATCTGCTGCCGCCGCTGGTGCGGTCCGCCGGGGCGCGCCGTCGAGGTGGGCGGATCCTTCTGCCAGCCCGACCACACCTCGATCCCCGTCTTCTTGGGGGGAGGAGTGCTCTGGGTCGCGGGAGGCTTCGCGGCCGAGGACGGCGGCACCGACGCCCCGGGGCGCGCCGTGGCTGGCGGGATCGACGCAGGGGCCGGGCGCGAAGGGGGGGTCCCCGGCCGGGGCAAGGGGGAGACGGGAGGAGATGTGGGGCGCACGTGGGGAGTAGGTGTCGTCACTGCCGGAGCGGGGGGCGGCATCGCCGGGCGCGAAGAAGCCGCAGGAGTCGTGGATGGGATCGCCGGAGGGCTCACGCTCGTCACCGGAGCGGGCTCTTCGGGTTCGGGAGGGGGAAGATCCGCCTTGGCGACGGGCGCCGCAGGCGGTTCGGAGGGAACCTCGATCGCAGGGGCCTGGACGGCCACGGCCTTCGGGGGCTCG
>CAZSDX010000485.1:0-5585 GCA_964605685.1 uncultured Polyangiaceae bacterium | reverse complement strand
CGTCCCGGCGTTGCCGCCGGAGCCTGCCGTTCCGGCGACCCCAGCGGAGCCGGCCTCGGAACCGCCAGCACCGGCGCCGCTGCCACCCGAACCGGCGTCGCTGCCGCCGCTGCCACCCGAACTGGCGTCGCTGCCGCCACTGCCAGCCAGGGAGGAGCCGCCGGCGGCGCTCTGGGGTGGGACGAAGGTGGACTCGTCGTCGGTGCAGGCGGCGAGGGCGAGGGTGGGGAGAAGGAGGAGGGAACCACGGAGGAGGGAAGATCGCATGTGAACACCTTGGGCGGCGCACCCGCGCGCCGGGGAAGAGGCAAGGTGGCAGGATCAACCGGGAAGTGTTACGTGGCACTCCTGGTCGACCGAGGAGCACCCCGCCGGGTCGACGTTCCACGCTCGGGCAGGTCTCCTGGCTACCGGATCGTCCTCGGGCACCCTTCCCGGGGGTGAGCCCAGTGGTTTGCGTGCCGTTGTCCTCGGTTACAGTGGCGGGGGCCGCGCCGGTTTTGCACCGGCTTCCCTCTTGCGGGTCGGGGGAGAGCCCCCGACGCACCCGGAGCGAGGCCCAGGCGAGGGCCCGGGCGAGGGGGGCTGTAGTCGCAGGAGGCGGGCGGCGTCAAGGAGTGCGACAGATCCGGGGGAGGGGTGGGGATAGTGGTTGCGAAGGGGGAGGAATTGGGCGACGCTCTGCGCCCATCGAGCCTGTCTCGCTGCGGGAAACTATCGTGAAAACCCCTCCCATCGGTCATGGCACGGTCATCAACGACCGCTACGAGATCCGGCAAAGCCTGGGCAAGGGCGGCATGGGTGAGGTGTTCCTCGCCTATGATCGAAGCACCCAGCAGACCGTCGCGTTGAAGGTGGTGCGCGAGGAGTCGCGCATGCCCGGCGACGACGAGGCGCTGCGGCAGGAGCTGCTCCATGCGCGCAGCATCAGCCACCCGAACATCTGCCGGGTGCATGATCTGGCGCCGTCGTCGTGGGGGCCGATCCTGGTGATGGAGCACATCCCCGGGCAGACGCTCCACTCGCACATCCGGCGGAGGAAGGCCCACGGGGGGTACACGGCGGACGAGTTCCGGAAGATCGCCAGCGAGATCTGCCAGGGGCTGGCGGCGATCCACGCGCAGGGGCTGGTGCACGGCGATCTCAAGCCGGGCAACGTGATGGTGACGGAGGATCGATCGGTGATCCTGGATTTCGGCTTTGCCCAGGAGAAGGCGAGGCTGGCGGCGAGGCGCCCCGGCGCCCCGCCGGACGGGGGGACGCCCAACTACATGAGCCCGGAGCGGCTGCGCTCCGGCGGCGCCTCGTCGGAGGACGACGTGTACGCGCTGGGGCTCACCCTCTGGGAGATGTGGACCTGCCGGGTGCCGGAGCCCGGGTTCAAGCCCCGCGCCCGGCCGATGAAGGCGCAGATCATGTTCGACGTGCCGGCGGGGCTGTCGATGGATGAGGTGAAGCAGATCCACCGATGCCTGTCGGATGATCCGCAGCTGCGCCCCCAGGCGCGGCACATGAGGTTCTTCAACCCGACGCAGATGACGGCGAGCCCGATCCAGGTGCCCCGCGAGCGCCTCGATCCGGGGCCGCCGCCGGGACGCGCGACCGCCGCGGCCTTCGTTCCCGGGGCCCAGTCGTTGCTGGTGACGTACTCGACCAACGCTCCGGAGGCGGTCGGGATGCTGTACCTGCTCGACAAGCCGGTGCTCACGCTGGGGCGCCGCGGGGATCGGGATCTGGTGGTGCCGGAGGCCACGGTCTCCGGAGGTCACGGCCTGCTGCGCTGGCAGGCGGGCACCTGGCAGGTCGAGGACCAAGGCAGCACCAACGGGACCTACGTCGACCACAGCTACGAGCGCAAGACCCACGCGGCGCTGATGCACGGCGGGGAGATCCAGTTCGGCGAGATGCGGGTGAAGCTGGTGAGCTTCGGCGCCGAGAGCCCGCACCACCGCCGCGCCAAGCAGTACCTCGTGCGCCGCGATGGACTCACGAGCCTCCTGTCGCTGGAGCACATGCAGCGCTACGTCGACGAGGAGGCGTCCTTCTCCGAGTGGGCCGAGGCCACCTTCACCGTGGCCCGCTACGAGCTGCGAGGCCCCAACCGGCTGGTGAGTGAGCGGCCGACGATCCTCGAGATGCTGGCGCTGCGCCGGGCCGCTCAGCGCGTCGTTGAGCTGTCCGAGATGCTGCTGCTCTCGATCACCCCCGTCATCAGCGGCCGCACCGGCCCCCTCCGCTTCGCCGTGGCCATGGTCGGCCCCAGCGTCGATGAGGCTCGCCACGTGGTCGAGCAGATCGTCGCCCAGGTGCAGAGCATGCTCCCCGAGTCGCTCCAGCTCGCCGCCACGCTGGTCAAGGGAGAGCCGGGCCGACCAGGCCGCTCCCTTCTTGAGTGATGGCCGATCTCCCCCCTTCCTCGCTGCCTCCTTCCCACCCCACCTACCGCCACCTCGGCACCGCGGGGAGTGACCGCTCCGTCCGGGTGCAGATGATCATCGCCCTGGTCGCAGGCCTGGTCATGGTCGCTGTCCCTCTCTACCTCTGGCGTCGGCCCCGCGCCGAGGCCGCCACCGAGCGGGAGAGCCGCAAGCCCGCCCCGCCCCCGGTCAGCGCCGCGCCTCCCACCGCCCTCGACGCCCCCGCGGCCAGCGCCGCGCCTACCGCCGACGCCAAAATTCCCGGGCTGCTCCTGTCCGAGCCCAAGATGATCAAGTGCGGTACCGGCCGCGGCAAGATCTTCCCCGAGCAGTGCGACCGCCAGGGTCACTTCGAGGAGCTGCTCCTCAAGACCCTGCGGGAGAGCCCCCAGTGCGCGCCGGAGAAAGGGGTCTCCGGCACCGTCAACTTCGTCCTCGATATCGATCACAAGGCCAAGAAACTCAAGGTCTGGGCCGGCAAGAGCAGCACCATGAAGCGCGCCGCACGGAAGAAGATCGTCGGCTGCGTCAACCAGTCCCTCCCCCCCGCCGACTGGACTCAGGTCATCCACCAGCACACGAAGTACCAGCTCGCCGTGCTGGCCACCTACCCCTGAGCGTCGAGCAGCCCCAGGCGGCGCAGCAGCGGCTCCTGCTCCGGATCGCGCCCGCGGAAGCGCCGGAACAGCTCCCCCGGCTCGTCGCTGTCTCCTCGCTCCAAGATCTCCCTGCGGAACCGCTCCCCCACCGCGCGGTCGAAGATCCCCGCGGACTGGAACAGCGCGAAGGCGTCCGCGTCCAGCACCTCGGCCCACTTGTACGAGTAATACCCCGCCGCGTACCCCACCGGGCTCGCGAACAGGTGGGAGAACGACGCCAGCATCGCGTACTCCTCCGGGAGCGCCGTGGGCGAGTGGCGCTCCAGGATCGCTCGACCCAGCGCCATGGGATCCTCCCCCGACGACGGATCGAAATCCATGTGCAGCGCCAGGTCCACCTCCGCGAAGCCGAGCTGCCTCATCTGGGCGCTCGCTGCCCGGAAGGTTCTCGCCCGGCGCATGCGCGAAAGCAAAGCCTCCGGCAGCGCCTCCCCGGTGTCCACGTGCCGCGCGAACAGGTCGAGCGCCTCCCGCTCCCAGCACCAGTTCTCCATGATCTGCGACGGCAGCTCGACGAAATCCCAGGCCACGTTGGTGCCCGCCAGCGACCGGAGCTCCACCCGGCTCAGCACGTGGTGGAGCAGGTGCCCGAACTCGTGGAACAGCGTCTCCACCTCCCGGTGCGTCAGCAGCGCCGGTCTGTCCCCCAGCGGCGGCGTCAGGTTCCCCGCGAACACCGCCACGCTCCGCGGGCTCGCCCCGTGGCCGTTCCGTAGCCCGTGCATCCATGCCCCGTCTCGCTTCGACGCCCGCGGGTAGATGTCCGCGTAGAAATGCGCCAGCGTTCGCCCCTCCTCGTCCCTCAGCTCGAAGGCGCTCACCGACGGGTGCCAGGTCGGCGCCCCTTCCCAGGGAACCACGGATATTCCATACAGACGGCGGGCCACGGCGAAGAGCCCGTCGATCACCCGGTCCGCGGGGAAATATGGGCGCAGCTCCTCCTCGTCGATGTCGTAGAGCGCCCGGCGCAGCTTCTCCGCGTAGTAGCTCACGTCCCAGGGGGCCAGCGGTGGCGCGTCCGCGCCCTCGATCTGCCGCCGGAAGGCCAGCAGCTCCTCCTTCTCCCGCTCGAAGGCGGGCTCGGTGCGGGCCCGAAGGTCCGCCACGAAGCGCCGGGCCCGGTCGCCGCTCCGGGCCATCCGGTCCTCCAGCACCAGGTCGGCGAAATCCCGGTATCCGAGCCTCCGAGCCTTCCGCCGCCGTAGCTCCAGGATGCGCCGCACCACCGGCCGGTTGTCGTGTTCCCCCCGGGTTGCCCTCGTGTTGAAGGCCCGGTAGAGCTGCTCCCGGATCGCTCCGTCCTCCAGGTACATCATCGCCGCCAGGTAGCTCGGTCCCTGGAGGGTGAAGCGGTGCCCCGGCTTTCCTGCCTGCTCGGCGCTCTGGCGCGCGGCGGCGAGGGCGCTGGGAGGAAGCCCGGCCAGGCGCGCCTCGTCCTCCACCAGAAGCTCGAAGGCGGCGGTCGCGTCGAGCACGTTCTGGGCGTACTTCAGCGTGAGCTTCCCCAGCTCCACGTCGATGGCGGCGATCTCCTCCTTGCCCGCGGGGTCCAGCTCCGCCCCCTGGCGTCGAAAGTCCGCCGTCGTCTTGTCCAGGAAGCGGCGGCGCTCCCCCTGGAGCCGTCGGGCCTCGTCCGTGGCCGCGAAGGCCCGGAGCGCCCCCCAGAGCGGCTCGGACAGGGGGATCCCGCTGTAGAACGCGCTCACCTCCGGCTGTACCTCGTTGTAAGCCGCCCGTAGCTCCGGCGTGGTGGCCACCGACTCCAGGTGGCTCACCACCGCCATGACGTCGTCCAGCGGTTCGGTCATCGTGTCGAGCGCCTCCAGGGTCCCCTCCAGGGACGGCGGCGCGGCGGCGATGGCGTCCAGGCGCTCGCGGGCCCGCCGGAGCAGGGCGCGCACCCCGGGGACGACATGCTCCGGGCGGATCTGATCAAACGGGAGCGGGTGGCCCAGGGTCAGCAGGGGGTTCTCAAGGACGTCGGTCATCAGGGGGCGCATGGTAGTCCAAGAGGGGATCCGGTGGGGCCCGCGCGGGCCTCACCCCCTGTCCCCCTCTCCGTCTCCCGCGGAGAGGGGGAATTCTCGGCAGAAGGAGGGGTTTCCTCACCCTCCTCTCCGCGGTCCGTCTCCCGCGGAGAGGGGGAGATCCCCGGCAGTGGGAAGCTACAGGGGCCCTTTGGCATGGGTCTTTGGAGCCCCTTTGCGTGGTTTCGACAGAGTTGAAACCTGCTGCTCCCCCACGGCTGGGGATCCCCCGCGCGCCGACCTGCTCCGCGCGTGGGTCGATGCTGCTCCCTCCACTGCCGGGGATCTCCCCCCAGAGGCCGACCTCGATCACGACTCCGACCCCTGCTCCCCCCACTGCCGGGGATCTCCCCCACCACGACCCACGGCGCCCGCGCTGCTCCTGCTGCTCCCCCCACTGCCGGGGATCTCCCCCTCTCCGCGGGAGACCTACGCTTTGCCCGGATCTCTCCTACCTTGTGGCAAAAGTTCCCCCCGTAGGA
>CAZSDX010000484.1:0-5593 GCA_964605685.1 uncultured Polyangiaceae bacterium | reverse complement strand
CTCACCGCCCCCTCCTTCACCAGGCGGATCAGTTCGGCATCCATCGACTGCATCCCCGCGTCCCGCGAGGTGGCGATCACCGAGGGGATCTGGAACGTCTTGCTCTTGCGGATCAGGTTCGCCACCGCGTCGTTGTTCACCATGACCTCCACCGCGAGCACCCTGCCCGCGCCGTCCTTGCGCCGGAGCAGGTGCTGGCACACCACCGCCCGGAGCGACTCGGCCAGCATGGCGCGGACCTGCGGCTGCTGCGGCGGGGGGAAGGTGTTGATCAGCCGATCAACGCTGGTGTCCGCCGAGACCGTGTGGACAGTCCCGAAGACCAGGTGCCCGGTCTCTGCCGCGGTCACCGCGAAGGAGATCGTCGCCAGATCCCTCATCTCCCCCACCAGGATGACGTCCGGGTCCTGGCGCAGCGTCGAGCGCAGCGCTGCCTCGAAGGACCGCGTGTGAGAGCCGACCTCTCGCTGGTTCACCAGCGACTGCTGGCTCTCATGCACCGTCTCGATGGGATCCTCGATGGTGACGATGTGACGGCTGCTCGTCCGGTTGATGTGATCCACCAGCGCCGCCAGCGTGGTCGATTTCCCGCTGCCGGTTGGCCCTCCCACCAGCACCAGCCCGTTCTTCAACCCGGCAAAACTGCGGACGACCGGCGGCAGCCCCAGCCTGTCAAGCTGCGGGATCTCGCTCCGGATCGTCCGGAACACCGCGCTCAGCCCCGTCACCTGCTGGAAGACGTGCCCCCGGAAGCGCAGCCTCGTCCCCCGGATTTCGTAGGAGAAATCCACGTCCACCCGGGCCTCCAGGGCCTCCCTCTGGGCAGCCGTCAGGTGCGGCGTCAAGAGCGCCCGGACCTGCTCCGCCGAGAACACCGTCTGCGACAGGGGCGTTATCCGACCCATCCGCTTCACGTACGGACAGCGACCGGCGGCGATCAGTAGATCATCCCCCTCCGACTTGACCATCGCCACCAGCATCTTGTCGAGGAGCTGTGCGGCCTTGTCCGTGGTGATCTGGGCGGCCTCCGCGATGTTCCACCGGGCCAGCAGCTCCTTCACCGCGACCTGTACACGCCCGTCTGGATCCTGCTCCAGCTCCTGCGCGGCCATCGCCAGCGCCGGATCATTCGCCTCCGCGAAGACCTGGATCACCGCCAGCCGCACATCTGCGCTCGTGGACGACACCAGCCGGGCGACCATCGGCGCCGCCTTCTTTGGGTCGATGGCACGCATGGCCAGGATGCAGGCTAGGTGGGCGTCCTCCTGCTTGCCGAGGATCTCCGCGAGGTACGGCAGCGCACGCTCGTCCTTGAGGTGCCCGATGGCCTCGATGGCGGTCTCCCGCACCCACCAGTCCTCGTCGTTCATCGCCGTGCGTACCAGCGCCCCCAGCGCCCTCGGATCGTTGATCCGCTGGAGCGCCCTCACCGCGTAGCGCCTCACCACGTCCGACGGATCCGTCAGGTACTCCACTACGTGGCGGGTCACCGCGGTGTTGCTCATCTCGGCCAGCGCGTCCATCACCCGCTCGCGCACCCACCAGTCCTCGTCCCGGAGCAGCCGGAGTACCCTGGGGATGATCTCCCCCTTGTCGGTGACCCGCCGCGCCACCTCCACGGCGGTCCGCCGCAGGTTCGGGTCCTTGGCCCGGAGCAGCCAGAGCACCACCTGCGCCACATCGACCTTCCCCGAGGCTCCCAGGTTCGAGAGCGCCTGGGCCGCCCGGGAGCGGACCTGGAGGTTCGCGTGGCTGAGCGCGTCCACCACCGGGGCCAGAACATCCTCCGTGCCGATGGCCTCCAGCGAGTCGAGGACCATCATCCGGATGCCATGGGGGCCCATCCTGAGGCGCCTCGTCAGCACGTCGACCATCCGTCGACTGGGGAACTTCCGGACAGCTTCCACGATGGCCTTGACCATGACCGGATTGGGCGAGTCGAGGAGGTCGCCCATGGTCTCCAGGTAGTGATCCTCCGTGGTTACCTGGGCCAGCGCCACCGCCGCCTGTGCCCCTACCCGGTCGTCCGCGTCCCGCACGGCGGTGGCCAGAACCCTCGCAGCGCCAGGCAGATCCTTGGCCATCAATTTCGCGTCCCCGAGAAACTTCAGCGCCATCATCTTCTCGGGGAACCTCCCGAGGCGCAGCGAGTCCTCCATCACGGGGATCGCGTGATGGCCGGCCTTGGGCCCCAGGACTTCGAGGGCCTCCATCCTGCCGGGGAACGAGGGATCCTTCAGGTAGCCCGAGAGCACGCCGAAGGCGGTCTTGCCCCCCACCTGCTTGAGCGCGTGGGCCCCGAGCTTCCTCAGATCGCCGTCGTCCGAGGCGAGGAGATCGCAGAGCTCCGGGTGCGCTGCCGGGTTGTTCACCTTCGGGAGCAGGGCGACGAGCTGGGCACGTAGCGCAGCGTCCGCCCCCCGCAACGCCCGCACCACAGGGACGAACAGGTCCGGGTGGGGAGCCCGCTCGCACAGGGCCACGAAGGCGAGGGCCCGAGCCCGGTGGGCAGCTCCCTCGGCCACCAGGGATCGTTCGGTCAAGAGCGGCAGCAGCCGAAGCAGATCCCCGGGAGGGATCTCCCCCACGGACTGGACAAACGCCTCCAGGCTGGCCCCATCGGACCAGGTGGGGGCGCGGAACAACCGGAGCAGCTCCTTGGCCGGGATCATGACCCACCATACTCGCGCAGGTACACGGGTCTGAACAACCCCCCTCGTCGCCGCGTACCCCACAGGGGGCGCTCACCTCTTGCGGAGGCGAGCGCCAACCTCCTGGAGAGCGCGAGCCAGCTCAAGGCAACTCTGGGGGCGCCTGGTCGGATCCTTCTCCAGAAGCTTCAGGAGGATCGCCTCCAGGTCGGGGGGGATGGCGGGGTTGAGGGATCGAGGAGGAGGCGGCGCCTCGGTGACGTGCATGACCAGCAACGCCATCATCTCGTCGCTGACGAAAGGTACCCGCCCGGTGAACATCTGGAACGCCACAACCCCCAGGGCGTACAGGTCCGCCAGGTGGGTCACCCCGGCGAAGTTGCTGACCTGCTCCGGCGCGATGTAGTAGGGCGTCCCGGCCAGGAAACCCGCCTGGGTCAGCGCCGGTGCGTCTCGCCTCTTGGCGATGCCAAAATCCATCACTTTGAGCACATCTCCCGGGGCGGTGATGAAAAAATTATCCGGCTTCACGTCCCGGTGCACGATGCCTCGCTCGTGGGCGGCGTGGAGCCCGGCGCAGGCCTGGATCAGGTAGCGAAGCCCCTGCAAAAAATCGATGGGCCCCCCGAGCTTGGCCAGCAGAGAGCCGAGATCTCGCCCGTGGAGCAGCTCCATCGTCAAGAACCGGCACCCCCGGTACACCCCGATGTCGTGGAGGCGCACGATGTTGGTGTGGGAGAGCTGCCGGGAGAGGAGCAGCTCCTGCCGGAAGCGAGCCAGTAGCTCCTGGGACTCTTGCTTGGGCAAGAACACCTTCATCGCCACGGACTCCCCGAGCTCCATATCGTGAACCTTGTAGACCGTGGCCATCCCCCCCTGGCCCAGCTTGGCCTCGATGCGGTAGCGCTCCGCCACCACGGTGCCGGGCGCCCACGCGTCCGCGGGGGTCTCCTCGTGGTCCACGGCAGGCGCAGGAGGTGGCACAGGGGGCGGCGCAGGGGCAGGCGCGACCTGGGGACGAGGAAACGTCACCTCCGTGGCAGCGGCGGAGGCTCTCCGCTGGGGGAGGGCGGCGGGAGGTGTGGGTGGCGAGGCGGGCGCGAGCGCGGGGGACGCAGGCGGCGAGGCGGGCGGCGAGAGCGCGGGGAGCGGCGGGAGATCCGGAAGATCGTCGAGCAACCCACCCGGCGGGGCCCCCCTCGGGATCCCTCGATCCTTGAGGAACGCAGCATCCTCACGGCGGATGAGGTCGTCCCGGGAGGAGTCGCGGGTACCACCGCGGAGGGCGCCGATCAAGGCAGGAACATCCCGGTAATAAGGAACAGCGCGCAGCAAGCGCTCCAGGATGTCGAGGGCCATGTCCTTCTGGCCGTTGCGCTCGTAGAGCCGGGCGGCCGCGTAGAAGGCCTCGTGCTCCTTGTCGCTCCTCGGCTCGCTCGCCAGGAACTCCGCGAGGAGCCGGTCGAGCTGGAAGGTCACCTGATCCCTGGAGGATGCGATACGGATGGCCTGCATACAGGCCCCCCGGTAGCGCTCGTGGTGGGAGGGTACCCGCACGAGCTGCTCGAAGCACCGCCCCTCGTCCCGGGCCTCGTGGAAGCAGAGCGCCGCCTCGTAAGGCATCTCCGCAGCCACGTAGTGGCGGGCGGCCTCGGCGGGGCGCCCCAGCCTGCGGGCGAGGCGCCCGGCGTCACCGTGGAGCTTGAGGGAGGTATAAAGAGACAAGGCGGCTTCGAGCTGGCCAGATCCTTCCAGCTCCCGGGCCCGGGACAGAGCAGTAAGATCCTGGACGGCGGGGCGAGTTCGTGGGACAGGCTCTCCCTCGGTTCTCTGCGGCACCAGCACGGTTCCGGCTTTTCTTGCGGTGTCCTGAGCTCGTTCTGTCTCCCCGAGGGCCTGGAAGACTTCCACAGCCCGGGCATGCTGCCCTGCCTCCGCCAGCAGGATCCCGGCACGCAACGCGAGGCGACGCTCGGCCCCCTCCAGGCCCCCGAAGGCCCTCACATCCCGGCCCAGGGCCCGGAGTGCGATCTGTGCTGCCTCCAGGAACCGCCCCGCGCTGGCTGCGACCCGCACGGCGTCCTCGATCATCCCCAGGCGGATGTAGGCGTCGATGGCAGCATCGGTCTCTCCCCGACGCTCCACCAGGCGAGCAGCTTCCACCGCTTTCTTGAGTTCTTGTGCGTCCACAAAGGGGTAGCTTACCCCCAGAACTTCAGATCCCCACAGGGATCGTGTGGCCGTAGACCCAGGGCACCTCCCGGAGGAACCGGGACGGCTCGTTGCCGAGGTGCGGCTTCACGTGCGATGTTCTTCCCAGCCTGCGCCACGTGGAGGAACGCTCCCCAGGGGTGCGCCACGCCGGGACGTTCTCCTCTTGACGGGAAGGAGGCTTTGCCCCTTGTAGGTTCGTCACAACTCGAACCCACGAGCGCTTCATGACCGCCTCCACAACGCCCACGCACACCGCCGCGACCCCGAGCCTCCCCCAGCGCGACTTCCGCGCCTGGGTCGACGCCACCTCCGCCCCGGAGGAGCTGGTCCTCGGCATCGACGGCTTCACCTACGCCGATCTCTACCAGCCGACAAAGCTCGCCGAGCTGACGGAGCAGTTCCGGGCGTTCCTCCGCGAGCAGGACCCGAAGGCGGCGGACGGCCTCGCGGCGCTGGAGCAAGGTGGCGGCAAGCTGGCCTCCGCGCCCGCGACCAGCGACGCCTACGTCGCCGCCGCGGAGCACCTGTCCACCTTTGTGGCCCGACTGTTCCGCGTCGAGGCGGAGGTCGACGCGCTCCGCCGCTCGCTCCTCGCCCACGACCCGGTCTGGTCCTTCAAGCGCGACTTCGTGAAGAAGCGGGTGCTCAAGGCGGACGCGGCGGCGTGGATCGATCCGGCGCAGGCCGGCGCCGCGGCGCGCAAGGCGCTGGCGGCGGCGGGGGCGGAC
>CAZSDX010000483.1:0-5612 GCA_964605685.1 uncultured Polyangiaceae bacterium | reverse complement strand
GCAACCCGCGCACCCCGGCGGCGGCGCTCCGGTGGCTGGCCCGGGACGAGAGCGGCAAGGTGCGGGCGGCGGTGGCGGCGAACCCGGGCTGCGACGGGGAGCTCCTGGCGAGGCTCCGGAAGGACGAGCGGCCGCTGGTGTGCCGGGCTGCGTCACGGAGCACCCCCCCCTCGCCCGGAGGGCTCCTTCCGGGGGTCGCACGGCTTGACACCGATCCGGCTGCATTTTTACGCTGCTTGTGCCGTGCAACAGGCCAAGATAGCGATCGTGTCCGAGACGAGAGAGCGCGCGCCGGAGGTGCTGACGCCAGAACCCCCCGAGGAGCCAGCGAACCGACCGGAGAAGCTGCTGACCACGGGGGACATGGCTCGGCTATCGAACAACACGGTACGCACGGTGCGCTTCTACGAGGAGACCGGGGTGCTGGAGCCTGCCCACCGGAGCGAGGGGGGACACCGGCTCTTCCCGGTGACCGAGCTGGACAAGCTGATCTTCGTCACCGCCATGAGGAACGCCGGGCTCTCCCTGGAGGAGATCAAGCTGCTCCTGGGGATGAAGGGGGGCCACGCGTGCGGCGCGGAGGCCGCCAGCAAGGTGATCCCTATCCTGGAGCAGCACATCTCCGCGATGACGGAGAAGATCGCCGTGCTCTCCCGGGTGAGGGGCGAGTTCCAGCGGGCCGCCGAGCGGCTGGGGGCCTGCCTGGGCTGCCACGATCAGCAGCATTTCCCCAGGCACTGCGGGGCCTGCGTGGTGATGCAGAAGGCCAGCATCCCCCTGTCGGTGCAGGTGCTCTGGAAGCTGGACGGCGCCGATCCGGCGAGAGACGAGGCCGAGAAGACGCCAAGATGAGCCACCGAGAGTTCACCATCGAGGAGGCCAACGCGCTGGTCCCGGAGCTGCATCGCCTCGTCTCCAAACAGCTCCTCGCCCAGCAGCGGCTCGAAGACTGCATCGGACGGCTCCACGGGCTGCTGGGTCATCTCCCCCGGGAGCTGGCGCTGCTGGGGGACGACACGCCGGAGGTGCGCTCGCTCAAGGAGCAGATCGGTCAGCTCATGGAGGAGGTAGACGAGGGCTGGGGGAGGATCCAGGCGATGGGGGCGCTGGTGAAGGATCCGAAGGCGGGGCTCGTCGATTTTTACGGCCGCGTCGATGGACGATTGGTCTTCTTCTGCTGGCGCTTCGGCGAGGAGAGCATCGAGCACTACCACGAGCTGGAGGAGGGGGTTCGCGGTCGAAAACCCTTGCCCCCGCAGCCTCGTCACCGTCTGCTCAACTGAGCATGCCGCCGAGAGACCGCCAGCAAGCAGCCCGCGCCATCGAGGCGTTCCTCCGGGCCTTGGGCCACGACCCTTCCCGGAGCGACGACCTGCGGGAGACCGGGGCCCGGGTGGCGGACGCCTGGTGCGACGACCTGCTGGCCGGCGAGGAGGTCGATCCGGTGGCGCTGCTCCGCGCCGAGTCCTTCGCCGCGCCGGCGGGAGGAGGCGGCGTGGTGATGCTCCGGGACGTGGAGGTCGCCACCGTCTGCCCCCACCACCTGATGCCCGCCCTCGGGACGGCCCAGCTCGCCTACGTCCCTGGCGAGCGGGTGGCGGGGCTCGGCACGCTGACCCGCGCCCTCGACGCCTGCGCGCACCGGCTCACCTTGCAGGAGCACCTGGGTCAATCCTTCGTCGACGCGGTGATGGAGGCCCTCGGGGCCCGCGGCGCCGCCTGCTCGCTGCGGCTGCGCCACGCCTGCCTCAGCGCCCGGGGTCGCCGCAGCAACGCCTGGGTCGAGACCCTCGCGTCCGCCGGGGTCCTGGCGCCCGGGGCCGGGATGCACGCGGTGCTCTCGGGGTGGATGCGCTAGGCTCACCGTATGAGCACCACCGACCTCGCGCAGCCCCTCCGGGAAGCCCTCTCGGCGCTCCCGGTGTTCCCGCTCCCTCGGCTGGTCTTCTTCCCCGGGACCACGCTCCCGCTCCACATCTTCGAGCACCGCTACCGGACGATGATCAAGCACTGCCTGGCGACCCACCGCGCCCTGGCGGTGGCGATGCTCCTCGATGGACCTCTGGACGAGCACAAGAACCCTCCCTTCGCTCCCATCGCCGGCGCCGGCGTGATCGTCGATCACGAGGAGCTCCCCGACGGGCGCTACAACATCCTGCTCCGGGGGGACGCCCGGGTTCACCTCGCGGAGCTGCCGTTCCTCCCGCCGTACCGCCGCGCCCGCGCCGAGATCCTCGACGACCTCCCCGGGGCTCTCTCGCCCTCCGACCGCACCGCCCTGCGCACCCTGGTCCACTCCTTTGTCAGCGATTTCCGGGCGAAGAACCCTGACTTCGAGTTCGAATTCCCCGAGGGCCCCCTGGAGCAAGCCCTCAACCCCCTGGCCAGCGCCCTCGTCGCCAGCACCGAGGCCAAGCAGCGCATCCTCGCCGAGCGCTCCCCCCAGGAGCGCTGCTCCCTGCTCCTGGCGCAGCTCGCCCACCAGCGCGCCATCCTCCAGCGGCAGCCCGGCGCCCAGCGCGTCCTGCATTGAGGGGTGAAGCCCAACCCGGAGAAGATTGGAGGGGGGGGTTCTTCGGGCTGGTTGCGTCGAGGGGCAAGGGGTAAGCTCGCGCCAGTACAAAAAGTCTTGATCATTGAGGAAGAGGGTGGAATCATCAGGCCGATCTGGAGAGTCATGACCTACATCGTCGAACCACTTTTGTACGATGCTTCCAACAAGGTTGTACGAGGACTCCAGGATGGATCCCTCACCCGCTGGGGCGGGGTCATACGGCGCTCTGCCGGTGAACCAGGAGCAGGACGGATTGTCGCTCATCTGCGGGATCTTTCTCCCACCATGCCTCCTGCCTACGAAGTCGTTGGGGACTTGCTCCAGCTCCGCCATGTCTCTGCAGCAGCGTCCGTATTGAACCTTGGAGTATCCGTGGTGGGGATGGTTGTACTCGGGTACAAGATCCACAAGCTTCAGGAAAGCATGAGCCAGATGTTCCGCGTGCTTGATCAAAACCACCGGGAGCTCTCTGGCAAGCTCGACAACATCCAGGCGAATTTGGTCGAGCTGAAGTATCTGGCGATCCAAGGCAACCACCTGATGGTGCAGGCCATCGAGGAAACACGGAAAATTCGGCAAGATCTGTTCTTCGATCACCTTGCTCGTCTTCTGTCCAATCATCAGATGCTCGCTGAGTCTTCCACGAGTGTCACGATGCTCGAAACCATCCTGCAATCCAGTCGGGAAACTCGTCATGCGATGAGCCTCGCACTTGATGCAGAACCCCTTGATCGGCGATCCCCTCACCGCTGGCCGGAACTGCTCACCAGGTTCCGGGTCTGGTGCTTTGCGCTCTCCCTGGAAGTCGCCGCATCGCGTAAGCTGGGACAACCCAAAAAATCCCACGAGGCTGCTGAGAAAGCAGCTCAACTTGCTCGTCGGTGGTTGTCGACCTGGACAACAGCGCTGTTGCCGGAGCCCAGGTTCCGTGGTGTTCATCGCTTCGGCTTTTCTAAATTTGAATCGCTCCCTCGGGAGGTTCACGAAAGACTCTGGCGTATCCCGGTTGGCACCCCGACCCGAGAGATCGACCACGATGAGGAAAGGCTGGAGGCTGCGTACTATGTCGCCCGGGAGCTCCCGTCTCTTCCCAAAAACTGGCTATCCGAGCAAGTAGCGCTGGCTCATATGCTCGATTTCCTGGAAGAAACCACCGAACGGCTAGAATCCATGAGCTTTGAGATGGAATTCTGCTTGCAAGAAGGGCTCTCAACGAGAGGCTGGGAAGAATTGCGGGCTCCGTCCAATACTCCCCTTGGCCTTCTCGTAACTTCGGAAGCATGACCATGAATCAGGATACTTCTTTTGCCCTCCTTGCCCAGAGCCTGGACATCCCGGAACCACCTACCTCCGAGTTCCGCGCCAAGCTCTGGTTGCTCCGTGCTTGTGGCGAGGTCGGACGACGCTACCGTTCCCACGAATATACTCACAACATCTTGCTTGCCTGGCTTCGTATCGTCTTCCCTAGCGCTCGCGAGCCTCTGCTCCACCGTTGGCTTGATGCTTGCCAAGATACCCCCGACCCGGTCTGGCTCAAGGACATCCTCCAGGATGAGCAAGCCACCCTCCTCCTTCCTCCCCCTTTGCTCCTCGGGGCCATCCTCGTCACCTGGCCTCCTGACCTCGGGGACCACCACGAATCCGCTCTCTACCTGGAGGCCGCTGCCAGCTACCTGGGTGGACTCGGAGAGATCGTTCATGACATGATGGGCTGGCTCCGTGCCACAGCAACTCCAGAAAAGTCAGAATACATCTCGCATCTGATGACCATGTGGGCCACGTCCGAGTTGGCCCGAAGTGTTACCGAAGAACTGCGCCGTCGGGTGCGAACTCCTTCGAGGGAGGAGACGAGTTTTGCGAAAAAATTCGAAGAAGCAAGGATTTCCTTCGGGGAGCATCTGAGCACCCTCATCGAACGAAGTGCAACGTTCGAGATGAACGTGAGCCAGCTGGAGGCTCTGCGAGCCCGTGTCCTGGACGAGCGCTTTCGTGTGGCAGTTCTAGGGGAATTCAAGCGAGGAAAATCGACGCTGGTGAACGTGTTGCTTGGCCAGCCGGATTTCCTGCCCGTGGCAGAGCTTCCCTGCACCTCCTCGTTGATCGAGCTGCGTCATGGCTCTTCGGTGGATTTTGAAAGCGCCTCCTTCCTTTCGAATGATTTTCAGCCCGGGACAAGGGCGGAATTTCTGAGCAACGCGGGGAACGCAGCACACACCTCCTCCAAGCAAGGGGAAGGTGCGTCTCTGCCGGACGTGAAACGCTGGCGGGTTACCTTGAACAGCGATTTCCTCCGACGAACTCGATTTGAACTGGTTGATACCCCAGGTCTTGGAGAAGATGCGGCTCGGGATGAGATAGCGAAGAGCGAAGCAAAACGAGCGGACGCCGCCTTGATCGTGCTGAACGCCAAGCAGATCTCGTCTCGCCAGGAACTGGACCTGATCGAGAGCGTGTCCTCCAAGCTGGAGAACATCATCCTTGTGATCAACCAGGCAGATCTTGTGCGACGAGAAGCCTGGCCAGAATTGCAGGCTCACGTCGTACGAAAGCTCCAGGAACAAAAGATCCCCTTCCGTGAGGATCGCATTGTGTTTGTCTCAGCGCTCCGAGCAGAGGAGGCGCTACGAAAGGGACAGACCGATGCGTGGAGCCGACGGTTGGAGGAACTGGAGAAAGCGATCTGGGACAACCTTGCGAGCCACCGAGGCACGTTGAAGGCCAAAGCGCTTTGTGATAGAATCCAAATGGAATGCGAAACGACAAGGAAACTTGTTGAAAAAAAACGAAAATATAAGAGAAATCATCTTGAAGACCATCGCAAGCACGAAATTCTGGTAAATCAAGCAGTTCGTCAGCAGAAAGAAGCCAAAGACGCTGTTGAACAAGCCGCAAGGAAACTGAGGGATCACACGAAGGCCCATGAGGTACTCTGGGGAAGCTTCCTATCCAACCTGGATGATATTTTTCAAAAAACTGAGGAGAAAAAAGATTGCTGGACATCTGAGAGGCATTCTAACTGGCGAAGACGTGCCGAACGTCCGAAGAGTCGACGGAGACC
>CAZSDX010000482.1:0-5620 GCA_964605685.1 uncultured Polyangiaceae bacterium | reverse complement strand
GCGGGTTGGCCTGGGCTCGTGGCCCCTGGGTGGACCAAAGGATGGGCAAGGCCGGTTACAGCACCCGCAGCCCGTGGATGGCGGCGGAGAGCGCACCGGCGAGCAGCAGCCCTCGGGTTCCTCCCGCGGAGGGCCGGTGCATTTGCTCTGCACGAAACGCTTGCTTTCCTAGATCCTGGAGTCTGTCCTGGCGGTCCTCGCCTTCGAGGAAGGCCCTCCAGAGCGCGTGGAGCACGGCATCGATCCCGCTGCTCTGGTTCTCTGTGGGCACGACCACGCAGTGACCGGCGAAGCGCATCACTCCTGCCTGGATCGCCTGGTGTCCAAAGGAAGAGAGCGACTCCAGGCCACCCTCGCCCAGCGTGTTGCAGGCGTAGACGTAGACCCGGGCTCCCTGAAACATGCCGGCGAACTGCTGCGCGTCGGCCCAGGCAGAGCCCTGGGAGGTGGTCCTCAGGTTCCCGCGACCGTTGTGGCCCGTCACCAGGGCGTTCCCTCGGTTCACCGTCTGCTTCACCTCGCCGGAGGTGGGTTGGGGCGTGAGGATGCTGCCGTGGGGAGGGAATTTTTTCGCAAATTCCCGGGCGGAGCGTTCGATACTTTGCGTGTTCTCGTCGCCCACCAGGCAGATCAGCGCGTAAGCCACGGTGTTCCCCGGCGCCCTCGGGCTCTTCGGTCGGGTGGAGCGACAGGATCAACGTCTCGTTGGCGAAGGTCACGAACTCCCGGGCGAGCCGGTAGCTTTCCTCATCCCGGAGCGACTGGCTCTGGATCGCCTTCCGTAGCTCCCCCGCGGAGATCGCTCGCCCGGTCCTGTCGGTGAAGAGAACATCCTCCTCCTGGAGACCGTTTCCCAGCAGCTCCTTGAGGGCATCCCAGAAGGGGCCAGGCTCGTAGAAATGCCGGGGAGGAGCCTCCGAACGCTTGCGGCGCTCCACCCGGGTCTTCCCGTCCACCAGGGAAACATCCAGGTACTCGTCGGCGATGGCAAAATAGTGGTGGTGGGTGGCGATCCAGAGCTGGTCCGTCTCGGGCCCGCTCTCGCCCGCTCGCACGCTGGAGCGCAGGTAGTCCGCGAGGGGCTCCATCAGGTTCTTGTGGAGGTGCGCCTCGGGCTCCTCCATCAGCAACACCGGCGCTGTTGCCAGTACCTGACTGGCCAGCATCATCACCACCTGCTGCTCCCCCGAGCCCAGGTTCTTCAGCGGGATCTCCCCCTGGCCCGTGGGCTTGAGCATCAGCCGGTACTCGCGGAAGGTCTGGTTCTGGGTGGGTCGTAGCGCCACCTCCTCCGGGGTATCCTTCCCGAAGAGCTTGACCCGACCGAGGGCCCTCCCCAGCCGCTTGAGGGCCAGGGCCTTCTCTTCCTCCTCACTCAGCGCCGCCTCCGCCAGCGCTCTCTGGAGCCCCGCTCTCCCCCCCTGTGCGGTGGATTCCCGCTGGATGCTCCGTTCTGCATCGTTCGACAGGATAATTTTATCCAGCAGCGTGAGCCGTATTCGATCAACGATCAATTTCTCTCTTTGCAGACGAACGGCTTGTTGCTTTCCTAGCGTGAACCCGTTGTTCGTCGCTGCGTTTGGAAACCAGAGGCGAAATATCGTATCGCTGACGAACTGGATGATCAGGTCGAGGTGGATGGCGAAGGGAGCCATATCCTTGATCGCCAGGATCTTGAGCCCCCGGTCTCCCACCTCGATGACCGCACGGATCTGGATTTCCGGGATGGCTCCTCGATAAAAATCGTCACGGCTCAGATCGAAGTTCTGATCTGCATCTTGAGGACTGGTTTCCCAGGCGTCCTCCTGGCGCATGGGCAGGTCGCCCCATCCTGATTTCGAGGCCACTTTCAGCAAGAGCTGGATGGCCCGTAGCAGGTTTGATTTTCCGGAGCCGTTCGGACCATGGAGCACCACGAGCTCCGGGAGATCCTCCAGCGTCACGTGCTCGATGCTGCGAAAGTTGCGGATCTCCAGCCGTCGCAGGTAGGTCCGGTGGTAGGTGGAATCGCTCACGGGGCCGGGGGAGAGGGGGGCGGGGGAGGGGAAGCAGGGGACTTCGAGGCGGCCAGCGTGTCGAGGTAGGCGAAGACGCGGGTCTCCAGATCCCGGGGGAGGGCGGGGTTTTTCTGGATCTCCGCCGCGAGATCCCGCCGGAGTCGGCCCAGGACGCCGATGGCCCGGGGACGCAGCGTGCTTGCCTCCTGGCGCTGGCCTTTCGGGGTATCCGCCCGGTCGCTCAGCAGGTGGTGCAGGCGCTCACCGGCTTCCAGGAAGGCGGTCGCCACGTCCAGCAGGGTCTTCCCGCCGGCCATCGGGAAAAGGAGCAGATCCTCCTTGCGCTCTGCCAGGTGTCGCTTCCGCTCGATGGCCCGATCCGCCTCCCGCGCGTAGGAGGCGTTCAGCTCCCCGAGCTGGGGGATGAAGGCTTCCCGGATACGCCGGGCCGCCGCGAGGAGCTCCGCGGGGGCATCCGGCTGCCGGAGGTACGCTTCGGTGATAAAAAACAGGGTACTGCCGTGGGCGTCGTGGCGGTCATCGGCAGCGTCGAGTTCTTCCGCCAGGGGCGCCCCGGTGAGCGCCGCCGGCAGCGCGTCGATGCTTGTCAGGATCTCGGTGAGTTCCGGCTCGTGGAAGGTTCCGGCTCTTGAAAGGAGCAGATCCGCTCGGCGCTTTTCGAGGAGATCCCGCAGGATCAGCCGCAGGGTGGGGAGGGTCAAGTGCCGCATGGAACCCACGGTACCTCACCCCCACGGGGGCCAGCAATCCCGTTTCCCCCGCTCGCTGGTACCTCCTCGGGAGTCCGATTCTCTGCCGGATTTCCTCCCGGGCCCCCCGGGGGAGTCCGATTCCCTTTCCTGGGCCGACGAGGGCATCAAGAGGGAGTCCGATTCCCCCCCGGGCGCCGACGGAGGCATCCCGAGGGAATCGCACTCCCCTCCGGAGACCGGCGAGGGCACCCAGGGGAGACTCCGACTCCCCTCCGGGGGCTGGCCGAGGGGCAACCGGGGGGATCCGACGCCTTCCCGTGGACCGGCGGAGGCGCCGTGAGGGAGTCGGGGTTCCGACCGGGTGCGGTGGTATGCTTGGCGCAGGAGAAACCACCTTCGTGAGCGAAGTTCCCCCCAAGCACCCCTGGAGGGGTGTCCTCGCGGCGCTGGCGGCGGCCTTGCTGTGGCTGTTGCTGGCCCGGTACCTTCTTCCGCTGGGCGCCCGGTACGCGCCGGTGGCGCTCCAGAAGGCGATCTCCTGGTCGACCTTCCGGGCCCTGGCGCAGCTCGCGGTGCTGCTCCTGGGCCTCGGCGTGTGGGCGCTGCTGGCGCCCGGGGGCGTGCGGGGGCTGTGGGGCCGGGCTCCCTCGGGGAGCGCCCTGGTCCGGGCGGCGCTGGCCTCGCCCCTGGTGTGGGTGTCCTCGGCGCTGATCGCCCTCGCGGTGGCCCTGCCGACGCTGATGGAGGAGCTGCGGACCCGCGGACCCGGGGCCTCCCGGCAGAACGCGGGGGCCTTCGCCGCCGAGCTGACCGGCTCGTCGCTCCCGGCGGCCCTGGTGACCGGCGTGCTCCTGGCGGCGCTCTCCGAGGAGCTGCTCTTCCGCGGTGCCCTCTGGGGCGCCCTCGACGCGCTGTTCCGGCGCGTGCCGGGTCCACCGGCGATCCACGAGGAGCTGGGGCCGACGGCGGGCCAGCGGCTCCAGGCGTGGTGGGTCGGGGGCTGGGGAGCGACGGTGGGGGCGGGCGTCGTCTTCGGGCTGATGCATGCGGACATGCCCGGCGGGGTAGGGATCGTCCGGGTGGTCTCCACCACCTGCCTGGGCCTCGCCGCGGGGGCGATCCGTACCCTCTCCGGCTCCCTGGCGGCGGCGGTGCTGCTGCACCTGCTCCACAACGGTTTCTCCCTGGGGGTCAGCCGGGGATGGTTCGTGGGCCTCGGCCCCAGCCTGTACGGGGTACCCGCCCCGCTGCTCGGCGCCGCGCTGCTGGGGGGAGCGCTCGTGCTGTGGATCTCCCGGCCCCCCCCTCCGCTCCCCCCCTCGGCCCGCGAGGGAGAGGGGGGTTGGGGGGGGTGAGGTCAATCGAGCGGCAGGGTGAGGAGCTCCGGGGAAGCGAGGTGGTCGGCGGCGTCCTGCTCGACGGTGGCGCCCTGGTCGGCGGGGTGGTCGAGGCCGCCGAGGACGGAGAGGAAGAAGGGAGGAGCGGGGTGGAGGGCGGCGATGAGGCCGCGGGTCTTGAGGGTGCCGCCCGGGACGATCCGGGGGGAGCGGGTGCGGCGTGTGCGCTTGACGAGGGAGATCTCGTCGGTGTTGGCGACGAAGTGGGGGCCGCCGTCGAAGGGGTCGACGCGGTGGGCGTACTGGAAGCCGATGCGGCGGAGCATCTTCTCGACGCCGCGGGTCTGGGCGCCGACCTTGCCGATGACCTCCTGGGCCTGGGGGTCGAGGAGGGAGGCGTAGATGACGGTCTCGGGGAAGAGCTGCTTGATGAATTCCTTGTTCTTCTTGGAGAGGACGTCGGCCTCGGCGTAGCTGAGGCCGGTGAACTTGCGGCCCAGGGCCTCCCAGAGGTGGGAGGTGCCGTCGGGCTCCAGGGGGGGGAGGAGCTCGGCGACGACCTCGGGGCGGAAGAGGGGGCGGTGGGCGGCGATGAAGAGGAAGCGGACGTAGCTGAGGAACTGGCCGAGGCGCTCGGGGACGCGGCGGTAGTCCGGGTGGAGGACCAGGCCGCCGATCTCCGTGGGGCCGTTGTAGGAGTAGCCGATGCGGAGCAGCGTGTGGTGGAAGTGCCGGTCGATGGTGGCGGAGTATTTCTCCTCGTCGATGACGTCGACGTAGATGTACGGCGCGTCGCGGCGCCCGAGCTGGGCGAGGATCATCGAGGTGCCGATGATCCGGTCGTGGACGCGGTCGCGGAGCACGAAGACGTACTCGCGGCGGTTGACGTCGATGCTGCCGGAAAAGCTCGCCTCGCTGACGTGGAGCAGCTCGTGGATCGCTCCTCGGTCGTGGGGGAGGTTCACCGTGTTGAGGTGGCGGGCGACCTCCAGGAGCTGGTCTTCATCAGCCGGGAGCGCGGCCCGGATCTCGTAGGCGATCATGGACAATCCCGTGGTGCGAGGGGCACCTTAGCATCTCCCTGTGCTAGGAAGGGAGCGTGCAACCCTCCTTCCGCCAGTTTCAAGGCACCTCCACCTACCTCACCGACGAGGCCCTTGAGGCCGCGGTGAACTGCGCGCTGGCCCTCGAGCGACCGCTGCTGGTCAAGGGCGAGCCGGGCACCGGCAAGACCCTGCTGGCCCACGCGGTCGCCGAGGCCCACGGGCTCGACCTCATCCACTGGCCGGTCAAGTCGACGACCAAGGCCCAAGACGGGCTCTACGTCTACGACACGGTGCAGCGCCTCTACGACGCGCGCTTCGGCGACGGCGACGTGAAGGACATCCGTCGGTACATCAAGCTGGGCCCGCTGGGCCAGGCGTTCTCGTCGCCGGTGCGGAAGGTGCTGCTGATCGACGAGGTGGACAAGGCCGACCTCGAGTTCCCCAACGACCTGCTCCACGAGCTCGACGCGATGGACTTCACGATCGCCGAGACCGGCGAGACCGTCGCCGCGCGCCAGCGGCCGATC
>CAZSDX010000481.1:0-5643 GCA_964605685.1 uncultured Polyangiaceae bacterium | reverse complement strand
GCGCCGCAGGGTGCCGGACGGCGTGCGGGAGGGGCGCGGCGAGGACGCCACGCCCGCCAGGCTGACCGCCTGGCTCCCGCCGGAGCGCAGCGAGGAGGCCGCGGGGGAGTTCGCGGGGGCGCGATCGGTGGGGGGCAGGGTCTCGGCGGGTGCCGCGACGGTGGCGTCCTCGGGGCCGAGGCTTATCCGGGAGGAGGTCCGCGGGGCAGGGGCGATCTGGACCCCCGCATGAGGGGCGAGGATGGCCGAGAATTCCGCCACCGAGGCGAGGCGCCTGGACGGATCTTTTTCGAGGCAGCGGGCGAGGAGATCCTCGATCTCGGGGGGGACCTCGGGCCACGCCTCGCGGATCGGCGCCGGAGGGTCGGCGATGATCGCCGCGCACAGCCCCGAGAACGAGGTGGCCTCGAAGGGAGGACGCCCGGTGAGCAGCTCCTGGAGGAGCACCCCCAGCGACCAGACGTCGGTGCGCGTATCGACGCGCTTGGCGTTGCGGACCTGCTCCGGCGACATGTAGAGCGGCGTCCCGAGGGTGGTCTGGGTGCCGGTCAGGCTCGCGTGCATCTCGTCGGCGCCCATGAACTTGGAGATCCCGAAATCGAGCACCTTGAGCAGCGGGGGTTGCCCCTCCTGCTCCACCAGGAACAGGTTCGACGGCTTGAGATCCCGGTGGACGATGCCTCGCCCGTGGGCCTCCTCGAGGGCGTGGCAGGCCTGGAGCAGCAGGCGCGCCGCCTCCCCGAGCGGCATCGGACCCCGCGCCTCCAGGTAGCTGCTCAGGTCCTGCCCCCGGAGGAGCTCCATCGCCAGGAAGGGCGCTCCGTCCTCGGTCTCCCCGAAGTCGAGGAGCCGCACCGCGTGGGGGCTCCGCAGCACCGAGGCGGCGCGCCCCTCCCGCAGGAACCGGCCGACGGACTCGCCATCCCGGGCCGCGGAGGGCTGAAGCATCTTCAGCGCCACCTCGCTCCCCTGCCCCGTGTGCCGCGCCGCCACCACCACCCCCATCCCCCCGACGCCCAGCACCCGGAGCACCTCGTAGCGCCCACCCACGAGCGTGCCCGGTCGAGGGAGATCCTTGTCGGAGAGATCGGTCATACGTTTCCCCAGGATACCGCCGCAGCCGCCACGGAACAACGGCGCGCCGGGCGCCTCCTCAGCGCGTCGCTCAAAAACGACGGCCTCCCGGTGGAACGCCAAGACCACTATTGCAATCGAATTGCATTTGGTGCAAACGCTGACGGATGGTCCACGCGACAGGAAGGATCGGGGTACCGGCGGCAGAGGAGGGGACGTGCAGCTAGCGAGCGCGGTGGCGCTGGGGTTTACGCTGGGGGTGCGCCACGCGGCGGACGCGGATCATCTGGCGGCGATCGGGGCGCTGCTGAGCGGTCGTGGTGGCGTGCGGAGTGCTGCGGTGACGGCGGCGCTCTGGGGAGGGGGTCACAGCGCGACGTTCTGGGGGCTGGGGCTCCTGGTGGTTCTGCTCGGGGTGCGGCTGCCGGAGGGGTTCGAGCGAGGGATGGAGCTACTGATCGCGGCGCTGCTGATCGGGCTGGGGCTCGTGCAGCTGGCACGGCTGGGCAGCAAGGGGAGGAAGGCGGCGGAGGGAGCGCAGGGGGTCAGGAGGTGGAGGCCCTTGCTGCTGGGGGTGGCGCACGGGATGGCGGGGTCCGCGGGGGTGGCGTTGATGGCGCTGGTGACGATCCCGACGAAGATGGGGGCGCTCCTGTACCTGCTGCTGTTCGGGGTCGGGGTCGTGGCGGGGATGGTGCTGATCACGCTGGTGCTGGGGGCCGCGTTGAGCTGGTCCGTGCGGCACTCGGGGCGCCTGCACCTGGCGCTGATGGTCGCGGCGAGCGCGGCGAGCGTTCTGGTGGGGCTGGCGCTGGCGCTGGGCTAAGGCCACTTGCCTGCTGGTGGGGCAGCCGGGCTTCCGCCAGGCTTCCCGGATCTCCTCGCGGAACGCCCTGGGCGACTCAGGGGGGCGAGAGACGACGGATGGTCCCGCGAGCGTCGGCGCCAAAGAGGGCGTCGCCGCGATGGCTCCAGCGGAGCGAGGTCACCTCGTCTTCGAGGAAGGCGAAGGCGAGCGGGCGAAGGGTGCGGCGAGGCTCCCAGAGGAGGATCCCGCTCTCCTGCCCGCCGCTGGCGAGCAGGGGGCGCGCCGCGGGAGAGAAGGCCAGCTCGGTGCAGAGCGCCTGGTGCCCTTCGAGCACCAGCGGGCGAGTCCCCTCGGGGCCCTTACCGGAGAAATCCCAGACGCAGACGTCGGCATCGCCGCTGGTGGCGAGGAGCGAGGAGGCACCATCCCAGGCGAGGGCACGGGGCTTGAAGCGGTAGCCACTCATCTCCGAGTCGCGTCCGCCGGGGAGGCGCCAGAAATGCACCGATCCGTCCTGGCTGCCGCAGGCGATGACCTTCTCGTCGGGGCTCCAGGCGAGGCTGATGAGCGATCCTTTCCAGGCGAGGTGTTGCGCCTGGATGTCGGCCTTCAGGGGCCACAAGTAGACGCCACCGTAGCAACAGGTGGCGAGCCGACTCCCCTTGCGGCTCCAGCTCAGGCCAGTGACGGTGCTCGGGTGGGCAGGAGTCTCGAGGAGGGGCTCCCCGGAGGAGGTCCACACCCGGACGCGGCGCCCCGCGCTGGCCGCCAGGCGCCCGCCGTCATGGGACCAGGCGAGCTGCTCGACCCAGCCGGGGCCGACCTCCAGCGCGGTGCTCTCTCGACCGGAGCGCGTGTCGTAGAGGTGCACCCGTCCGTCATGACCTCCGACCGCGAGGCAAGGCGCCGAAGGCGAACGGGCGAGGGCCAGGGCTCCCCCTCCGTGGCCCTCCGAGCGCCAGAGGACTTCCCCGGTGTTCGCCTGGATCAGCGCCGCGGCTCCCCCTCCGGTCGTCAGGGCGAGGGTATCGTCGCGCCCTGGCTCAAGGCGGACGATGTAGTCCCCGAGGTCGAGGGACCAGGCCGCGCGCAGTTCCGTCTTGCCCCGGGGGATGGTCACGCCAGGCACCGGCGGAGCCCTTCCTGGAGCGCGCCTCGATCGAGGTTCCGACCGATGAACACCAGGTCGCTGGAGCGGGGGGCGTCGCCCCAGGGACGATCCTCGCTACCGTCGACGAGCATGTGGACCCCTTGGAAGACAAAGCGGCGGTCCCGCCCCGCGATGTGGAGGATGCCCTTCATCCGGAAGATGTCGGTCCCCTTCTCCCGGAGGAGCTGGCGCAGCCACCCGTTCAGCTTCTCCTCGTCGAAGGCGCCCTCGACGTGGAGCCCCACGGAGTTCACCGTATCGTCGTGGGTGTGTCCCGCGGCGAAGGTCCGCTGCGCCAGGGGCTCGACCGGCGCACCTCCGGGGCCAAGCAGACGCAGCGCGAACTCGGAGGGGAGGTGCTGGGTGAAGAGCGTGTAGCGCGCCGCCCGGGGGCTCCGAAGGAAGAAGGTCCTGGTGCCTGCACCGTCGAGGGCGAGGCGGACGAAGGCACGCGAAGGGGCGAGGGTCTGCCCGGGGGCTACCCTGGCGGGATCCTTGGTATGAATCCGCAGCGCGACCTCGGCGCTCCTGTCGAGGTGATCCTCCTCCGGTTCGCCCTCCGAGAAGAGCAGATCCATCGATGGATCGGGGCCCTCCCCGAGTTCCAGGGTGAAGACGCCCTCCGGCAGATCGTAGGCCCCGGCCCACTCGAACGGGTACTCCGGCTCCAGGAAGGTCGGCTTGCGCTCCAGGGCGCGCTCCAGATCGAAGCCTCCGACGTCCAGCACCTGGTCGAGGGGCACTTGAGCCCTGGTGCTCCGCAGCACCCGGGCCATGGCGTTCATCGAGCGTACCCGGGCCTCGATGCGGTCGGCTTCCTCGGGAGAGACCAGATCCAGCTTGTTGAGCACCATCACGTCGGCAAACGCGATCTGCTGGGCGCACTCCTCGCTGTCTTCGAGATGGAGCGCCACGTGGCGCGCGTCGACCAGGGTGATGATCCCGTCGAGGCGGAACAGATCCCGCACCTCGTCGTCCATGAAAAATGTCTGCGCGACGGGTCCAGGATCCGCCATCCCGGTGGTCTCGACCAGGATCCGATCGAAGCGATCGCGCCGCTTCATCAGGTTCCCAAGGATGCGGATCAGATCCCCGCGGACGGTGCAGCAAATGCAACCGTTGTTCATCTCGAAGACCTCCTCGTCCGCGTTGATGACCAGCGCCTGATCGATCCCGATCTCTCCGAACTCGTTCTCGATCACCGCGATGCGCTGCCCGTGTTGCTCGGTCAGGATGCGGTTGAGCAGGGTGGTCTTACCGGCCCCCAGAAAACCCGTCAGCACCGTCACCGGGATCTTTTCCGCTCGATTGACCATGTCTGTTCTCCAGGGGAAGATGCTATTGTTTATCCGTTGCAATTGAAACGGGTGTGCATCATTCCCGGGGAGTCACAGCAACACCGAGGCCGAATTTACAACTCGTTTGCAAAAGCGTGGGCGTCGAGCTAGGAGGAGGCTGGATGGACGAGGCTGGCGAGCGGCGACGGCAGGGAAGGATCCCAGTGACGGTGCTGACGGGCTTCCTGGGGGCCGGTAAGACCACCCTGCTCAACCGGTGGCTCCGGGGGTGCAAGCCCGGGGAGGTGGCGGTGCTGGTCAACGAGTTCGGGGAGGTGGGGGTCGACGGCGCCCTGCTCCACGCCGAGGGACGCCTGGTCGAGGAGCTGACCGACGGGTGCATCTGCTGCGTGGTGCAGGAGAGCCTCATCACGTCGCTGGCGCTGGTGGCGGCGCGTGGTCCTGCTCGCATCTTCCTGGAGACCTCCGGGCTGGCGGAGCCCGCTCCGGTGATCGAGGCCCTCCAGTATGGGAACCTGCCCCGGATGATCCGCCACGCCCTCACCGTCACCGCGGTCGATCCGCTCTCCCTGCCGGTGCGGCTTGCCGAGCCGGTGGTGCTCCGGCAGATCGCCTGCGCCGACCGGATCGTCCTCACCCGGGCCGACCTCGCCTCCCCGCGTCAACTCGACGACGCCCGGCTGCTGGTCTCCCGCATCAACCCGCTGGCCCAGGTTCGTCTCTCCAGCATGGGTCAGCTCGACGGCGACGACGACCTCGACTCCTGGATCGCCGGCCGCATGCGCCTGCTGGCCCGGGCCCCCCAGCCGGCGCCTCCTCACGAGCATGCCGCCGACGTGCGTTCGGTGGCCTTCGAGCACCCGGGCCCCATCGACCCGGATCGGCTCGGCCTCTGGCTCGACGCCCTCGCCCTCGCCCTGGGCGACGACCTCTTCCGTTGCAAGGGCCTCCTCGCCCTCGAAGGCTCGCCTCGCGTCCTGGTGCTCCAGGGGGTCGGTCCTCACTTCGACCTCCGGGAGGGCCCCCTCTGGGGCGACCTCCCCCCCACGAGCCGCCTGGTCCTCATCGGGCGATCCCTGGAACAAGAGGCCCTCCGACGAGGCTTTTTCGGCTGCGTTCGATAGATCGCACCAGAATCTCTGTTGCAACTATGTTGCGAACAGGGCAAGACCTGGGGCATGGAGAAAATCTACCGGAAGGTCTTTCTTGGCTCGCTGCTGGCGGTCGCGCTGGCGTGGGCGCCTGGCTGCGGGGATGACGAGGAGAACAAGCCTGATCCTGGCGCGGGGGCGGGGAGCGGGGGCGGGGGCCAG
>CAZSDX010000480.1:0-5672 GCA_964605685.1 uncultured Polyangiaceae bacterium | reverse complement strand
CGGGGAGCGGCGGGGGCGAGGCGGGAGGTGGGGGCGGCACCGCGGGGGGATGCGAGGGCGCGGAGGTCGGGGGAGAGTGCGCGACGGCGCTGCCGGGGGCCTGCGGCAAGGGGATGCTCCAGTGCGTCCAGGGGGCGGTCGTCTGCGTTGCGGTGATCCTGCCGGGGGATCTGCCCGAGGTGTGCGACGGGGTGGACAACGACTGCGACGGGGCCATCGACGAGGGGCTGCCCCTCAAGACGTTCTTCCTGGATGGCGACGGGGACAGCTTCGGCGGGACGACCACGCTCCAGGCGTGCGCCCCGCCGGAGGGGTACACGGACAAGGGGAAGGACTGCGACGACGGCGACCCGGCGGTGTACCCGGGGGCCCCCGAGGAGTGCAACGGGGTCGACGACAGCTGCAACGGCGCGGTGGACGAGGGGATCCAGAAGCCGACCTTCTACCGGGACAACGACGGCGATGGCTTCGGGGGGCCGCTCACGATCCTGGCTTGCTCGGCGCCCCAGGGGTACGTGGAGGCGGGGGGCGACTGCAACGACCTCAACCCGAAGATCCATCCGGAGGCCACGGAGGAGTGCGACGGCCTGGACAACAACTGCAACGGCGTGGTGGACGAGGGGCTGCCGCTGGCGGAGGTGTACAACGACCTGGATGGGGACGGGTTCGGGGCGAAGAACGCGCTGCCCAAGAAATTCTGCCTTCAGGTCGAGGGGGTGCCCCCCCAGGGGTACTCGTTCAACAAGGACGACTGCGACGACAGCAAGGCGACGGTCCACCCCGGAGCGCGGGAGCTCTGCGACGGCGTGCTCAACAACTGCAACCTGAAGGTGGCGGACTACCAGTGTCCGACCAAATGCCCCGGCAACTGGCCCGTGGCGATCGGGGGGGCCCAGGGCTACGTCGCCTTCGCCCAGCTCGATAACGACGCCGAGTGGGAGGTGGTCGCCCAGCAGGGAGGCTCGACCTACGTGATCGAGCACGACGGCACGATCAAGTGGAAGGGCACGGGGACCAGCTACAGCTACCCGTCCTTCGGCGACTTCAACCAGGACGGGATCCTGGACCTGGCGGTGCCCAACACCGGCAAGGTGCTGCTGCTCAACGGCGCGACCGGCGCCCAGATCGCCTCGGTGACCTCGCCGTCGGCCATGCACGTCTACGGGGCGTCCATCCTCGACCTGGACGGCGACGGGTGGCCCGACATCGCCCCGGTGGCCAAGGAGAACCTGGACCTGCTCTTCCTGGGGAAGAACGGACAGCTTCTTGCGTCGAGGATCTTTTCGCCTCTGCCGGAGGAGTCCGGCTTCTTCCACGCCAAGAGCGCCTTCTTTGACCTGGACGGGGACGGGTTCGCGGAGATGTTCTCGGCGACCAGCTCCTGGCAGTGCAAGGGGAACTTGCCCGGCTGTCAGGGGCGCTTCTTTGCGTTTCGCCAGGATGGCTCTCCGTACAACGATCCGAGCTGGACGGACCCGACGAAACCCTGGTTCCAGGTGGACAAGTTCCCCGAGAGCTTCGGCGGGGAGGGGTACTTCCAGGTGGTGGCCGATTTTGACCACGACGGCACCCCGGAGATCTACCAGCCGATGACCGCCGAGGGGGCGGTGTGGAGCTTCGACGGCGCCAAGCATCCGCTCTCGGGAGCCTTCGGGGTCCACCGGATCTTCGCCCCGGTCACCCCGGAGGGGCAGCTCACCGACGGCCAGCTCAACCCAGTTGACAAGGCGGTGGTCGACCTGGAAGGGGACGGCACGTACGAGCTGATCGGGAGCATCCCGGGGGGCTTCGGGATCCTCCAGGACGGCGAGCCGATGGACGGCTACCCCATCACCATCAACGGCACCTGGCCCACCGTCACGGACCTGAACCGCGACGGCGCCCTCAGCCTCCTGTGGATCGGCTCCAACAACGCGGTCAACTGCTGGAAGCTCAAGGGGAGCACCCACGAACCCGGGCGCGTGCTGCACCACGGAGGGCTGGTCGCGCCGGGGACACCGGGGGTCTACCCAACCGGGAGCTACGACGCCTTCGAGCCCAACCAGCCCAGCGCCGAGGTCGACCCCAAGACGAGCACCAACCCGTCCGGCGACTTCCGGGCGTTCTTGCCTTTTGGCCTCCGGGACAAGTTCATCAGCGGCGGCGGATGGGAGCACAACCTCCGGGCCACCATCGGACGCCAGGGCGACCACGACTACTACTGGTTCGTCAACTCCTACTCGCGCATCACCCTGCTCTCGACCGTCGCCGAGAAGCTGAAGCTCGACCTGGATGTGTTCGTCTACGAGCAGAAGGACGGGGCCTGGTCCTACGTGTGCGAGGCCCATCTCGACAGCGCGACCGAGGGAGATCTCTACATCCATCCCTCGGTGACGACCGGGACGTGCCTCTCGGGCTACCTGAGCTCCCGGGGGTTTCTGGTCCGGGTGAAGGGCCACGACGCGGCCAAGGACCACGGTCCCTGGCCTTACTCCCTCTCCTTCCGCTGGAAGTTAACCCGCCGTCGCCCTTGCCGGCGATGGCGGCCCAGGTGTCCTTGAGCGAGATGGTGCGGTTGAAGACGAGGGCGCCGGGCTTGCTGTCCAGGTCGGTGCAGAAGTAGCCCATCCGCTCGAACTGCATGCGATCCAGGGGGCGGGTGCTGGCCAGGCTGGGCTCGACGACGCAGCCGGTGAGCACCTGGAGGGAGTCCGGGTTGAGGTGCTTGAGCCAGTCGTTCTTGTCGTCGCCGGCCATGGGGTGCTCCACCTTGAAGAGGCGGTCGTAGAGGCGCACCTCCGCGGGGAGCCCGTGGCGCGCGGAGACCCAGTGGAGCGTCCCCTTGATCTTGCGTCCGTCGGGGGCGACCCCTCCGCGAGATTTCTCGTCCCAGGTGCAGCGTAGCTCGACGACCTCGCCCCGTTCGTCCTTGATGACGCCGGTGCATCGGAGGATGCAGGCGTAGCGCAGGCGGACCTCCTGCCCGGGGGCGAGGCGGAACCACTTCCTGGGTGGCACCTCGGCGAAGTCGTCGCGCTCGATGTAGAGCTCGCGGCCGAAGGGGACGTCGCGGCCGGGGCCGTCGCGCTTCTCCGGGTCGTAGGGGGCGTGGAAGACATCGACGTGGTCCTCGGGCCAGTTCTCGATCACCACCTTGAGCGGGCGGAGCACGGCCATCACCCGGGGGGAGGTGGCGTTGAGGTGCTCGCGCAGCTCGTGCTCCAGCAGGGCGATGTCGACGACGCTGTCGCGGGTGGAGACGCCCACCCGGTCGCACAGCGCGCGGAGCGCCTCCGGGGTGTAGCCGCGGCGGCGCATGCCGACGAGCGTGGGCATGCGGGGGTCGTCCCAGCCGTTGACGAGCTTGCCCTGCACGAGCTGCTGGAGCCTGCGCTTGCTGAGCACGGTGTAGGTGAAGTTCAGCTTGGCGAACTCGATCTGCTGGGGTCGGTCGTCGGCGGGGGCGCCGATCTGGTCGAGGAACCAGTGGTAGAGGGGGCGGTGGTTGACGAACTCCAGGGAGCAGATGGAGTGGGTGACTTTTTCCAGGTAGTCGCTCTGCCCGTGGGCCCAGTCGTACATCGGGTAGATGCACCACTTGTTTCCGGTGCGGTGGTGGTGGGCGTGCTTGATCCGGTACATCACCGGGTCGCGCATCTTCACGTCCTTCGACGCCATGTCCCCCTTCGCGCGCAGAACATGGGCGCCGTCGGGGAACTCGCCGGCCCTCATGCGCCGGAAGAGGTCCAGGTTCTCCTCGACGGTGCGGTTGCGGTGGGGGCTGTCCTGGCCTGGTTTGTAGAAATCGCCCCGGGTCTCGCGGATCTCCTCGAGGCTGCGGCTGTCGACGTAGGCCGTTCCGGCCTGGATCATCTTCTCCGCCAGCTCGTAGAGCTGCTCGAAGTAGTCGGAGGCGTAGTACTCCCGGTCTCCCCAGTCGAAGCCGAGCCACCGGATGGCGTCCTTGATGGACTCGACGTACTCCACGTCTTCTGTCTCCGGGTTGGTGTCGTCGAAGCGCAGGTTGCAGACTCCGTTGAACGTCCTCGCCAGGCCGAAGTTCAGGCAGATCGATTTGGCGTGGCCGACGTGCAGGTAGCCGTTGGGTTCCGGCGGGAAGCGCGTCACCACCCGGCCGCCGTTCTTGCCGGCGGCGATGTCCTGGCGCACGAGGTCCTCGACGAAGTTTCCGGGGCCGTCGTCGCTTCGCTCGGGGCGTGGAGGGATCTCTTCACTCATGGTCTCCCCCTCCTCGTACGCCGGATCCTGTCCCGGCGCCAGGGGGCCGCCGGATGGTGTGCTTGCGCTTGGAGAGGGCCGCAGGGCGGAAGCTGATGGGCTCCGGGAGGTCCGGGCGGGAGACGTTGGTGACGGCGCAATTCTCCTCCCACCACTCGGCGGCGTCGACCTCGGTCCAGGGAGGGTGAGGGACGCGCCCCAGGGCGTGGGCGAGCTGGCGCATGGACTGGTAGCGGGCGCCCGGGTCCTTCTCCAGGCACCGGAGGACGATGGCTGCCAGCTCGTTCCCCACCCGCTGCTCGTCGAGGGGCGCCGGGGGCTGGGTCAGGTGGGCGGTGATCTGGGCCATGCTGTCGACGGCGGCGTGGAAGACCGGGCGGCCCGCCAGCAGCTCGTAGGCGACGCAGCCCAGCGCGTAGATGTCCGAGCGGGGGCTGGCGTTCTCCGCGTCCGTGAGGCACTCCGGGGCGATGTAGGAGAAGGTTCCAAGGAGGGCGCCTGGCACGGAGAGCTTGGTGTCCTCCTGGCGGCTCATCTTGGCGAGGCCGAAGTCGAGCACCTTCACGAAGTCGTGCATCCCGCCGAGGCGGCACAGCATCAGGTTGGCGGGCTTGAGGTCGCGGTGGACGACGCCCTTGTCGTGGGCCTCCGCCAGCGCCTCGCAGATCTGGGCGAGCAGCCGCACGACCCGGGCGGGAGGCTGGGCGCCGAAGTGCTCCAGGAGCGTCTCGAAGGTCAACCCGTCGAGGTACTCCATGACCAGGTAGAGGCGCCCGTCCTGGGCGGTCCCGTAGTCGTAGAGGGTGACGGTGTTGGGGTGGCTCAGCTCGCTCAGGGTCCGGGCCTCCCGGGCGAAGCGGGCGATCAGCTCCTCGGACACGCGCTCGGCCAGGATCAGCTTGATGGCGACCTTGCGGCGCAGGATGCGGTGGGTCCCCTCGAAGACGCTGCCCATCCCCCCTTCTCCGAGGGGCTTCACCAGGAAGTAGCTCCCCAGCTCCCGCTCCGCCTGCAGCGCCTGCTCCAGCCGCTCCTTCGCCTGGCGCTGGGAGACAAAGATGGCCCCCAGCAGGGGGGGCGCATCCGGGTTCAAGTGGACACCACGGACGACTGGGTCACCCTCGCTGTGGTCGACCAGGGGGTCGGCATCGACGAGGAGACCAGGACCCGCATCTTCGAGCCCTTCTTCTCCACCAAGGAGACCGGTACGGGTCTGGGGCTGAGCACCGTGCAGGAGATCGCCCGGCGCCACGGCGGCCAGATCGAGGTGGAGAGCTCCCCCGGCGTCGGGACGAGGTTCCTGGTGCGGCTGCCGAGGGTCGAGGGGTGAGCAGGAACGGCTCCACCGCCCTTCACGCGGTGCCTGGAGCGGCGCTCACCAGCGCGTCCAGCACGGCCCAGGCGTCGCCCCGGCGCTCGACCCGCCAGGCTCGCTGCCGGAGCGGCGGGCCGTC
>CAZSDX010000479.1:0-5674 GCA_964605685.1 uncultured Polyangiaceae bacterium | reverse complement strand
CGTGGTAGCCCCTCGCCATGGGCAAGCCTGACCAGTTCGCCAAGGACCTCTTTGCCGAAGAGACCTCCCTTGTCACCGGCGGTACCTTCTCCTTCCAGATCCCTCCCGAGCTGCCCGTCTTCGAGGTCCGCATCGACGGCCTCCTGCTCCGTGACCCCGCTCGCCGCGTCCTCCTTCCCGACCCATGGCCTCGCGCTCCGGACCTCGCTCCGGTGCTCGTGGACCTCAAGATGCAGCGCGATCACCTCGACCTCCACGCCGTCGAGCTACTGCTCCACCGTCGCCAGTCCTACCAGGCCGCCCAGCTTCGCAAGGACAGCTCCTACAACCTCCAACCCGCCTCCTGGATCGTCGCCGGAAACGTGCCGGAGTGGTCCACCTCGGCGGCCTCTCCCTGGCGCTGGCAACAGGTCGCCGCGGGCTGCTACGCCCTGCAACCGTGCTGGTTCTCGCTGCTGTGGGTGGCCAGCAACGAGTTGCCGCTGCACGAGGCGCTGATCCCATTTCTGGTGACGCGGCGAGGACGCCCGCTGGTGGACTTTTGCGCCTGGGCGCTGGAGCATCGCCCGGTGGCGTGGGTGTGGCGCATGCTACAGTACGTGCCGATGACGCAGGCACAGCGAGAAGAGTTGCTGAGGTACTTCCCGCCAACGGACGACCCGGAGGTGCTGCAAAACCGGGAGGAGATCGCTCGCGGGCTGGTCAAGGTCTTCCCCAAATTGCGCGAGGAGATGATCGACGAGGGGAAGAAGCTCGGCCTCGACGAGGGGGAGAAACGAGGTCTCGACAAGGGCAAGGTGGCGGAGGCCCGCAAGGCGGTGGAGCGGGTGCTGCGACGGCGCAACCTCGCGGTGAGCGAGGTGCAGGCGGCGCAGCTCGCGGCCTGCGACGACCTCGACACGCTGGAACGCTGGCTCGACCAGGCCATCACCGCCGCGAGTGCCGACGAAGCCTTGCGCTGAAGCCCATCCCCCTCGCCCGGGCCGCAGCACCGGGAGATCGGGACGAGGGGTCGGGGGGTCGCCTCCCCGCTCGCGCCAAGGAGGCCCCGGGCAGGAGCCAGGTGAGGCACGCCGAAAGAACGCGCGAACACGAGACGATTGACGATTCAGGGGGTTGCAAGACGCAACCCGTATGTTGAGCGACCTGCTCGCGAACCTGATCCGGCTACACCGCAGGCGATGACCTCCCCGCCTCGAAGCCCCTTCCGCCAGGGGGCCGAGCCTGGGTCTACGAGAGCCTCCACCCCTCGGAGAGCTACGCCGACTTCGTCGCCCCGCCGCGCTGAGCGCCTCCACGACCCGGGAGCCCATGCCACGCTGCGTAGGTAGGCGCCACGCACCTCGGTGGTCGATCCGAGCAGGAAATCCAGCTCCGGCAGGATCGGATCCTCCCCGCTACGGCAGCGGGCGCACAGTCCCGGGACCGCGGCGGCCCATCCATGGAAAGATGGCACCGTGGATGAGATCCTGAAGAAGGCCCAGGAAACGTTTCTGTCGATGAGCGAGGCGACGGGTCACGCGGATCCTCTCGCGGGGGCGCTGGTGCTCTCCCGGGAGGAGCTGGGGTTGCCGTCAGATCCAGCCTCCTTGCTGGCCTACTGGTCCAGCCGCTGCGCCGGGAGCCCCGGCAGCGAGATGCGCTACCGCTGGGAGCTCTCCCACCGCCGCGGGGCGCCGCTGCCGCCCTACGCCGGCTCCCCCGCCGACTGGAGCGCCTGGAGGCCCCGGGAGCAGTCGCTCCTGGAGCGGGATCCCTTTGTCTTCGAAGAGCAATTTTTGCTGCCCATCCTGCTGGCGGACAACCTGGAGCTGCTGGCCCGGGAGGCAGAGCGCGGCGACCCCACCGCGGTTGCCTTGCTGGCGGAGGCGGTCCCGACGATGCGGAGAGATTTCGCCCAGTTCATCCAGGTGCTCCAGCCCTTCCGGGACACCTTCGGGCTGGGGTATTTGACCCGGCGCCCCCGCGCGCTGTCGGCGCTGCACCCGCTCGCGGTGGCCCTGGCCACCTGCTACGCCGCCGCCGCCCGGGAGAAGGGCCGCCTGGAGGGGTACCGCTTCCCCTTCGCTGACCGGCCGCTGCTGTCTCCAACGGCGCAGCTCGCCACGGGGCTGCTCTGCCTCGGCCTGGAGCTGGACCTGGTGCCGGCGCTGGTGGAATTCGTCCGGGGGCGCCAGCTACCCCACGGGGGGTTCGGCGACGACGGCGACGGCGACGTGCTGGCCACGCTGTGCTGCTCCGAGCTGCTGGCGAGCGTGGATCCCACGTTCGATCCGGCGACGGCCCGCTCCTACCTCCTGGGGCGTGCCTCTCCGGACGGGCTGTTCCGGGTGCTGGGGCCGGAGGCGCTCTGGTTGACGGCGCGGGTGATCGGCTGGTGCCGCCAGGCGGAGCGCCCCTTCGCCGAGCGGTTCTCCTTCCCCTACCTGCCGGAGCACAACCGGGATCAGAAGACCGGCCTCCCCTTCTTCGCCTACTTCGCCGACCTGTTCGCCCTGTTCTCGGCGCTCCCGGGGCTGGCCTCCGCCCGGGTGGAGCTGGTCTTCATCGATCTGGCGGGCTTCCGCGCCTTCAACAACGCCCACGGCCAGGACCGGGGCGACGACGTGCTCCGGGTCTTCGGCGGCGAGCTGGCGAGGCTCCCCTTTGCCAGCGCCATCCGGGACGGCGGCGACGAGTTCTTGCTGGTCGGCGCCCCGGGCTCCCGCGAGCTCGCCGCCACGGTCGAGCGGTTCCGCGCCGCCTGGCCCGCCACCTTCCGCGCCACCTTCGGCGCCGACGTCCCTCCGGTGGCCCCCCGGGTACTGGTGGGTCACACCGTCGGGGCTCGCCTGATGGCCGCCCGCGAGATCCTGGGGCGCACCATCACCTCCCTCAAGCACGACGTCATCCCGGGGGCCGAGGGGATCCAGCGGGATCTGGGTCAGATCTGAAGGTGGGTGATTGTCCGCTCCTGGGGCGCGCCCGGTCTCGGTGTCCTGACGCCTCCACGGGCGTGTCTGTTGTGGACACCCTCAACCCCTCCGGCTACACACTGAAACAACGAGAGTCCCACGCGATGAAGACCTACCAAAACCTCCGAGACCTGCGCGAGAAGTTCGCCCATGTTCGCCTCGGTAGTGTCTCGGCCAGGTCGGGGATTTCTGCGGTCAGGCTGGCACAGATCGAGGATGGTGACCCCGCAGATATTTGCGAGCTTGAGGCGCTCTCCAGGGTCTACGGGATCGACGCCGAGCATCTGTTCAACCTGCCCATTTCGTTGCCTGCGGGTGATGTCGCCGGGGTGCTGGCGAGCTTCGAGGAATTCCAGGAGCTTCAGGACGGGTCTCGGCTCGCGGCGCTCAGCATCGCCAGGGTCGCCAGGGATCTTGCCGCGCTTGCCCCGACATCGTGGGCGGGTCTACCCAGGTTGATCCCGTGCAGCAAATCCCTCCCTCACGAACGAGGCGCCAATTACGCCGAGCAGCTCCGCAAGCTGTGGGGGCTGGGCCAGGGACCTATTCTTTCGATGCGCGATCTGCTCCGGGAGAAGGCTCCCGGGGTGCGGATCCTCTATGCGCATCTCGGCGAGAAGGGACCATCGGCGCTCTCGTTCCTTGATTCTGTCCACGGTCCGCTGATCGTGTTGAACCTCGATGGTAAGAACGAAAATCCGTGTGTCCGCCGCTTCAGCCTGGCCCACGAGCTGTGCCATGTGCTCGTGGATCGAGCCCAGGGGGAGATGATTGCCAGCATCTCGGGGTATCGCCTGGAACCCCAGCTCGACAGGGAGAGGCAAGCGAACGCGTTTGCCACGCGCTTCATCTGCCCCGAGCAAGCCGTACGTGATGCGGCGGACAAGTATCGGCCGCAAGACATCCCGACCCTGGTGATCCAGGACTATGGCTTGCACTACCGGGCTGCCCAGCTTTACCTCAAGAACCTCGGGGTCGAGGAGCTACCTTTCGAACCGCCGAACGCGCTCGCAGGGCTTCCTCTGGCGCCTGCCTGGCAGCGCGCCGAGGAGCCGTGGGGGCTCGAACCGTTCCCGCTGGGTCGTGTCCCTCCGGAGCGCCGGACCAGCGTGGCCTTCTCTGCTGCTGCGGCCTTCGCGAGGGGAGAGATCCCGAGGGATATGTTCGCTGAATACCTCGGTGTGACCCCCGGGGAAGAACTCGAGCGTGTCCTGGACTATTTCGACATCGAGGGTGAGAGTGAGGATTGTGTCAGATCGCCGCGGGAGCTCGCACGATCAAGATGACCAAATTCGTTGCCCGCCATGAACTATCCCAGGTCGAGCGGGACGTGACCTTGCTCGAATCGAGAGGTCACTTGAAGATCGAAGACGTCAAGCCTTCCAGCCTGTACTTCGAACTGCAAAAAAAGCATAGGATCCACAAGGGCGAGGCCGAGTCGCTCGCGTGGCTTCTGTTGCAACGTGAGGCCACCGGCTCACTCCCCATGTTCGTGTCTCGCGATGCGGGGGCGCTCCGAGCTGCACAGGCTGAGGGGTTGCTAGCCACGGATGTGATGGGCGTCGTCGTGGCGAGCGTCGAGGGGGGGATCCTACAACAACAGGAGGCCCATGCCGCGCTGGAGGTCTGGCTCGACAAAGGGCAGAAGATGGGCAAGCCTGCCGATTTTTCCGATTTTCCGTCGACGTTTGCCCTTCGGCGTGGTCGGCCCCCCTGTTATTTGTTACCGGCGAGTGAGCGCCCAGACGTGGTAGTTGACCCACTCGCCTTCCCTGGGGGTGATGCTCACGGGGAGTTCGGTGTTGACCTGGGCCGGGTCGATCTCCAGGGAGACCTCGGTCCAGCCCGGGGCGGGGGTCAGTTCCACGAGCCGAGGGGTCGTTCCCACCACGACGTCGAGCTTGGAGGGGCGCTCCACGATGGTCCGGAGCACCAGGCGGAGGGGCCCCCCCGGGCGTAGCCCTCGCAGGCGGAAGGTCTCGGCGCGTCCGTTGGGGATCCTTCGTCCAGCATCCCAGAGGTCCCGCTCGCTGGCCTCCGGGTCGGGGAGCACGCGCATGTCGGTCCAGCCGCCCTGGGGCCTCGGGAACCGGTAGTCGTGCTGTTTTTCGCTCACCAGATCGGCCACATCCAGCTCATCGAGCAGCTCTTCCCCGGGGCGCTGGCTGCGGGGGCGCTGGCCGGTCCCCAGGAGCCTCCAGTCGGCGCGGTAGACGACCTTCTCGGCGCCGCCGCAGATCACGTTGCCCCGCACCGGCACGGAGAACACCTGCTGGCCGAACCAGTGGGGCAGCGCGGGCCACCAGGTGGGGTAAATGGCCATGTAATCGGGGCGGTCGGCGGCAGGGAGGCGTTCGAGCAGCTCCAGGGTGGCGGGGAGCCCGTGGACCCCCGCCCGCGCCAGGGGCAAATCTTTGTAGCCACCGAGGCCGATCAGGTCGAACCCGGGGAGATCGGAGGCGTAGATCAGCGCGCCCGCATCCCCCACCATCAACCGCCGGGGCCTCGGCTCCAGCTTGCGGATCAGCCGGCCTGCGGTGGTGTGTTGATCCCGGATGTTGCGGCTGGCTCGCCCGAAGAACCACACCTGATCCCGGTACTGGATGCGCTCCGCTTTCCAGAACCGGAGCACCAGGAAGCTCGCCAGCAGCGCCCCCACCGCCGCCCGGATCCACCCCGCGCGCCCCGCCCGCGCCGGGAGCACCAGCGCCCCCAGCCCC
>CAZSDX010000478.1:0-5678 GCA_964605685.1 uncultured Polyangiaceae bacterium | reverse complement strand
GTGCGACTTAAATCCCCGGCTCCCGCCCCCCTTGCCCCCGGGTGCAGGGGCGGGGAGAGCCCCTGCCGCAGGTGCCCGAGGGCGGCGTCAGCCCTCGGCGTTCCCTACCGTTTTCCCCCCGGAAAGGGAAGCCACCGGAAAAAATGCCTCCCCAAAAAAGGACGGACAGCCCCCCGAACCTGTCGGGATCAGGCGGAAGACCCGTCTATGCTGGCCTGGTCGACCGCTCCCCGTATCGGGGTAGCACCAAACCGACCTCTGCAGGAGAATGCGGATGAACCAGCGGATGCTGCGCCTGGATATCGAGGATATCCAAATGCTCAGGAAGCTCTCGAAGTCCTTCGACGTACTCCTGTGCTCCTTCGTGTTGCCAGGGCATATCCCGAAGGAGCAGCAGGAGGACGATCTTCAAACCCTGCTCCGGAGCATGGGGACCATTTACTACCACGAGGTTGATAGCGCCTCCGAGCAGCTTCTCCCGGCGTATCTGAAGGAGGAGGTGCGCAAGGCCAGAGAGGAGAGAGGGGAGCTCAAGGCCGGTGACGAGTTCCGTGCCTACATCGTCCTCAAGGAGGACCTGGCGCTCCTGGGTGCTCCTCTCAAGAAGGCCAGCGGGCCCTCTCTCCCCTCCTGAGCCGTGGCCTGCGCCGTCCGGGGGGGGGCTGCTCCGTTTCCTGGGGCGAGGGGCCAAGGTCTCTTCTTACCCGGTCTGTTCCTTCGGGTGGTGTGTCATGGAAGGGAAGTTCGGAGCGTCGCTGGGGAGGCGTCAGCGGAGGTGCTGGCGCGGACGAGACGGTTCAAGTAAAGGGATGCACAACATGGGCACCGAGACACGCGAAGTATTCGCTGATCTCTCACGGCGTCTTGAGGCGCTAAGGGGGTATCTTTGACTTTCCACGACTCAAGCGGCACCTGGAGGAGCTGAACGCGGACGCCTCCGATCCGGAGCTGTGGTCGGATCCGGCGAAGGCGCAGGTGGTGCTGCGGAAGCGCGACGAGATGGAGCGAAAGATCTCGTCGGTGGAGCAGCTCACCCGGGAGATCACCGACGCGCGCGAGCTGTACGAGCTGGCGGAGATGGAGGGGGACGAGGGGCTCCAGAAGGAGCTGGAGGCGCAGGCGCGGGTTCTGGAGGGGAAGCTGCGGCAGGCCGAGCTGCGGCGGATGCTCTCCGGGCCGGCGGATCACGCGAGCGCGATCATCCAGATCCACCCGGGCTCGGGGGGTCAGGACGCGAAGGGCTGGGCGTTCAACCTGATCCGGATGTACTCGCGGTGGGCGGAGGCGCACGGGTACAAGACGGAGATCCTTGATTATGAGCCCTCGGAGGAGAACGGCAACGAGTGCGTGGACGACGCGGTGCTGCGGGTGGACGGGCCGAACGCCTACGGGTTTTTGCGGGCGGAGTCGGGGATCCACCGTTTTGTGAGGATCTCGCCCTACGACTCCCAGGGGCGGCGGCAGACGGCCTTCGTGGCGGTGGACGTCACCCCGGACATGGAGGACGAGATCAACATCGAGGTGAAGCCGGAAGACGTCGAGATCACCACGATGCGTGCCGGGGGCAAGGGCGGGCAGAACGTGAACAAGGTCGAGACGGCGGTGCGGCTGAAGCACCACCCCACCGGCATCAACATCGTCTGCCGGGCCGAGCGGAGTCAGCACCAGAACCGGGCGCTGGCGATGAAGATGCTCAAGGCCAAGCTCTACGAGATGGAGCTGCGCAAGCGGGAAGACGCCGCCGCCGCCGTGGCGGCCGCCAAGACGGACATCGCCTGGGGGCACCAGATCCGCTCCTACGTGCTGATGCCCTACCGGCTGGTGAAGGATCTACGCACCGGGCACCAGACCAGTGATGTGCAGACGGTGCTCGACGGGGATCTGGATCCCTTCCTGGAGGCGTACCTGCTGGCCGCCTCCAACGGCAAGCTCAAGAAGGGCGGCGTCGTCGAGGACCTTGACTGAGCCTGAGGAACCCCTCGCCCGGAACGCGCTCCTGATTTCTCTGGGGCTGTCCGTGGGGGTGGGACTGCTGGCGCTACGTCCTGCGCTCCGGGAGCCCTCGGCGAGCCTCCGGATCGCGTCGGCCTCCGCGGTCCCTGCGCCCACGCCGACGCGGCTGCCGGAGCTGAGCCCGCGTCCGCCTGTCTCTGGACCGCGGCGGACGCCGCTCGATCTGACCGAGGAGCAAAGGAAGGCGGGCTACGGCGAGTGCATGGTCCCGGACCCGGGGCCCGGGTACTTCGGCGAGCCACGTACCCTCTGGCGCGGGATGCTCCACGCGCCGGCGCATGGGGGCATCCGCGAGGATGGGGGCTACGATGTGGTGATGCATTTCCACGGCGGTCCGTCGGCGCGGAAGGCGCTGGTGGGGCACGCCCGGGGGGTGGTGCTGGTGGGGTTTGACCTGGGGAACGGGAGCGGGGCCTACGCCCAGCCCTTCGCGTCCTCGATGCTTTTTGACGAGCTACGCCATGGCGTCGAGAAGCACCTGCGCGCCCACAGCAACCGCCCTGACGCGTACATCCGGCACCTGGCGCTGAGCGCCTGGAGCGCCGGCTACGGGGCGGTCAACGCGATCTTGCGCCACGGGGGGCCGGCGGTGGCGGACGCGGTGATCCTGCTGGACGGCTTTCATTCGGGGTACTTGGACGGTCAGGGGGGGCACCGCATTGACGAGCAGAACGTGGCTCCGCTGCTGGAGTTTGCGCGCCTTGCCGCCGATGGCCAGCGGTTCTTCTACCTGACGCACTCCCAGGTGGGCACGGAGGACTACGCCTCCACCACCGAGATGAGCGACTGGCTCCTGGGGAAGCTCCGGATACGGCGCGTTGCGGGGGTTCCCGATGGCGATCCGCTGGGGCTGCTGACCCACGCCGAGCGGGGAGGCTTCCGGATCCGTGGGTTCGGGGGCAACGACAAGCCTGCCCACTGCGATCACCTGCGGCACCTCTCGGAGGCGGTGGTGCTTCTGGAGTCCCGCTGGGGCACGCCCGCTGCGGGGGTCCGCTGAGCCTCTGTGGCGTCAGGGCCCTCGGGAGCGCTTTCTGGCGGTCTTCCGCGCCGGGATCTGCAAGATAGGAAGAATGCAGAGCACCGAACTCGTCCTTGTCAGCGTCACCGCCCCCGAGTCCACGGAGGAGTCCATCGCCGCCGAGATGCTGGCCCTGGGCGCCCCGGGCTACACTGCCTGGACCGTCCGGGGGCGCGGCGTCCACGGCGCCAGGCCCAGCACCTGGACCGGGGCCAACGTCCGGGTGGAGACTGCGGTCAACCAGGAGGTCGCCGAGCGCATCGTCGCCCGCATGCTGGAGAGGAACACTTCCGCCGTTCCCCTCATGGTCATGACCAGGACGATCCTCGTTCACCAGCGAGGCTTACCTTTCCGATGCGCGGACGAAACGAGTCCTCTGACCCAAGAGAAGCCAGACAGCAAGGACGGATGTACGCTCCCGGGGAGAGAGGTACCCGAGGTGAACCGTTACCCGAGAGATTTCCGAGGCCACGGGCCGAACCCGCCGGACGCGCGCTGGCCGGGAGGAGCCCGCGTCGCCGTGTCGGTGGTGCTGAACTACGAGGAGGGAGGAGAGAACTGCGTGCTCCATGGCGACGCCCAGTCGGAGGCGTTTTTGTCGGACATCGCCGGGGCGAACCCCTGGCCCGGCCAGCGCCACTGGAACATGGAATCGCTGTACGACTACGGGGCCCGCGCGGGCTTCTGGCGGCTGCACCGGCTCTTCACCGAGCTGGGGATCCCCGTGACGATCTTCGGAGTGACCACCGCCCTCGCCCGGAACCCGGAGCAGGTGGCGGCGATGAAGGCAGCGGGCTGGGAGATCGCCTCCCACGGGCTGAAGTGGGTCGATCACCGGGAGATGCCGGAGGAGGAAGAGCGGCGCCAGATCGCCGAATCGATCCGCCTGCACGAGGAGGTGGTGGGGGAGGCTCCCCGGGGCTGGTACACCGGGCGCTGCTCCGCGAACACGGTGCGTCTGGTGGCGGAGACCGGCCAGTTCGAGTGGATTTCCGACGCCTACGACGACGATCTGCCCTACTGGCGGGAGGAGGGCGAGCGCGACCAGCTCGTGCTGCCTTACACCCTCGAAGCCAACGACATGCGCTTCGCCACGGCCCCGGGGTACATCGAGGGAGAGCAGTTCTTCACCTACCTCAAGGACACCTTCGACACACTCTACCGGGAGGGGATCCAGGGGGCCGGGAAGATGTTCTCCGTGGGGTTGCACTGTCGGCTGATCGGTCGCCCGGGGAAGATCGCGGGGCTGCGTCGCTTCCTCGAGTACGCGCTGGGCCACCAGGGGGTCTGGTTCGCGCGCCGCATCGACATCGCCCGCCACTGGGCGGCGACGCACCCCCATCGCCGCTTCGAGCGGCCCAGCCGCATGAGCCTGGAGCGCTTCGTGGAGCGTTTTGGCTCCATCTTCGAGCACTCCGCCTGGGTCGCCGAGCGCGCCTGGCGCCTGGAGCTGGGCCCCGCCCACGACTCGGCCACAGGGCTCCACAGCGCGCTGGTCCGGGTGTTCCGCTCCGCCACCGCGGAGGAGCGCCTCGGGGTGCTCCGGGCGCACCCGGACCTTGCGGGGAAGCTCGCTCAGGCCCGCCGCCTGACGGCGGAGTCCACCGCCGAGCAGGCCAGCGCCGCCCTGGACGCGCTGACCGACGAGGAGCGGGAGACCTTCCAGCGCCTCAACGCGGCTTACGTGGTTAGGCACGGGTTTCCGTTCATCATCGCGGTGCGGGACAACACCAAGGCGAAGATCCTCGCGGCGTTCCGCCGGCGGATCGAGCACGACACGGCCACCGAGTTTCGCGCCGCCTGCGCCCAGGTCGAGCGCATCGCCGAGCTGCGCCTCCGGGCCATCCTGCCGTAACTTGCAGTCGGAGAAGACCTGCCGGTGCAGGGCCTCTCCGAGCTTCTCCTGGCCGGCGGCGGTCAGGTGGAGTCCGTCCTTCCTGCCGAGGCCCGGGCAGAGGCGGTCCTCATCACCGCAGGAAAGCACGGGGCCCGTGGCGAGGACGGCGTCGATCTTTCCCTCCACCTTCTGCTGGAGGATCCAGGCGTTGAGCTGGCGGGTCGTCTCGGCGCGGCGAGGGGTGAAGTGCTTGAAGCCGCCCCAGGGCGCCACGGTGAGGGCGATGACCTTGAGGCCGCGGGCGCGGGCGGCCTCGTACATGGCGGCGAGATCGCCGGTGATCTTCGCCACGGTGCGCCCCGCCGTCTCGTCGCTGTAGAGGTCGTTGACGCCGCCGAAGATGAGCACGTGGCTGTGGTTCTTGCCGAGCACGTCGCGGGTGAAGCGCCTGCGCATCTGGTTGACCATCTGGCCGCCCTTGCCCTTGCTCTCGAAGCGGCTCTGGGGGCACTGCTTCGCCAGGTAGGCGAGGAATTTTCCGCCTCCCACCCTAGTGTCGGTCAGCGAGTCGCCCATGGCCACCAGCCGGTAGCGCGTCCCGGTGTCCTTCGCGATCACCGGAGGGGCGAGCAGGAGCGCCGCAGCCAGCAAGGACAGGCGAGAGGGGGTCATCAGGGTATTGTCTGCCAACGGCACCGGGAAGCCCAGGCCCGGAGGGGGCATGGCCTTGTTGGAAGGGCTCAGACTCGACGTTCGCCGTTTTTTGGGAGGGCTCCGGTCGGCTCCCGGCCTCCGGGCTCCGGCTCC
>CAZSDX010000477.1:0-5705 GCA_964605685.1 uncultured Polyangiaceae bacterium | reverse complement strand
GTCGGCGCCGGGTGCCGAGGAGCGCCGCTAGCCCCAGGGCCGAGGCGAGGGGCCAGCGGGCGTCCTCCGGGGCGGCACGGCAGCCGGGGCATCGGCGGAGGGAGGGTCACCAGACGACTTCCATCATCGAGCAGTTGAGCCCGCTGCCGATGCCCATCAGGGCGACCCGGGCCCCAGGGCGTAGTCTCCCCGCGTCCCGGGCTTTCCCCAGGGTGATCGGGATGGCCGCGGGGCCGATGTTGCCGAAGCGCGGGTAGATGGCGAAAACCTTGCGCGGGTCCACGCCCAGCATCTCCACGAACCGATCCGTGTGGGCGGCGCTCACCTGGTGGATCACGATCTCGTCGAGGACGTCGGCGGACCAGCCGAGCTGCTCCGTGGCCAGCGCGAAGGTGCGCCGCGCCAGCTCCAGCCCCGCGGCCAGCAGCGCCGTCGGGTTGGTCCGCATCTCCTCCGGCTGGCCCAGGCAGAGGCGGTTGTGCTCCGTGGCCGCCAGGGTCACGCCGCCGAGGAAGCGGTGCCCGTGGGGAGCGAGGTCCGAGCGGGCCAGCACCGCCGCCGCCGCGCCGGAGCCCAGGGTCAGGGTGGCGAAGTTGTCGAGGAAGACCCGGGCGTCGCACCCGGGGCCCTGGAGCCTCGCCACGGTGGCCTCGACCGCCTGGCGGCTCCCCTCGCCGTCGACCACTAGGCCCCACTCGATGGCCCCCCGCTCGATCATCATCCCCAGGGTCTCCATCCCGTTGAGGAAGGCCAGGCAGGCGTTGCCCACGTCGAAGTTCAGGCACGTCGCAGGGAGCCGCAGGTTTCCGTGCACCAGCGAGGCCACCGAAGGCTCGATGTAGTCCTTGCAGACCGACGTGCTCACGATCGCCCCGAGGCGCCCCCGGTCCACGCCGGCCGCCGCCAGCGCTTCTTCCGCCGCCCGGGTGGCCGCGTCGCTCGGCTGCACCCCTCGCTCCCAGAAGCGCCGCTCGTCGATCCCCGTCAGCGCCGTCAGCAGGTCGAGGCGTATCCCCAGCCGCTCCGCCGTCGGCCAGAGCTGCCGCTCGATGTCGCCGGTCGGCACCACGACCGGCGCGTCCACGTAGGCTAGCCCGGCTATCGAGACGTTCTGAAAGCGCATGTCCGGCGCAAACAACCGAATCCACCCCCCGCCGTCAAGCAAAGCAAACGCCCCAAGGTGACGTGGTATACTGATAAAATTATGAGCAAAGAGCGGCCAAGCCAGAGGCCCCAGCGACCCGAGCCTACCCTGGACCCTCGCATCGAGCCTGGCTCCGGGGTCATCGCCTACGAAGACTCCGTCGTCCTGCCCCCGCGCCGCCGCAGCGGGGAGGGCCCCGCCTCCCGGGGACGACAGCCCGCCGCCTCCGCGTGGCCTACGATCCCTCCTCCCCCGGAGCACTCCCCCGCCGAGGAGAGCGAGCTGCGCCGCCGCATCGCCCGCCTCTGCGGCGAGCTGTCCGAGGCCAACGAAACGGTAGCTCGCCTCCATGTACAGGTCACCGCCGAGCGCACCCGCAACGAGGAGCTCCAGCGCGCCCTCGACGACGCCGAGAAACGCGCCCGGGAGGCGCAGAAGCACATGGAGCACGCGCAGACCGAGAGCACCTCCGCCGGCCTGAAACTCGCGGAGCTGGAGCAAAACCTGGAGGACACACGCGCCAGGGAGCACGGCCTCCTGGGGAAAAACACGGTGCTCGAGCAGCGCGTCGCGCGCCTGGAGGAGGCCCACGATGCCCTGAAAAAAGAGCACGAAGGAGCCGTAGCGCTCCTCGAAGATTCCTGCAAAGAGCAGGAGACCGAGAAGCAGCGAAGGCTCCGCGCCGAGGCGTCCCTGGAGACCGAGCGGGCCCGCCACGCCGCCGAGCTGGAGCGGCTCCGCCTCGACCACGCCGCCGAGCTCGTAGAGTTCCGCCGCGAGATGGATCTGCTCCGCTCGGAGCGGGAGCAAGCCAGGGGCGAGCTGGAGAAGGGCAAGGACGAGCTGGAGCAGGCAAAAGCGGTGGCGGCGGACGCGAGGAGCGCGCTGCTCCTGGAGCAGGAGATGCGCGCCAAGGCCCGCGGCGCCTACGAGTCTGCCATGGCCCGCACCCGCGGCGAGCTGGAGCGAGCGCTCAAGGAGCGGGAGGAGGAGCTGGAGCAGACCAGGACGCGGGCCGCCGGGGCGTTCCAGGCCCAGGAGGAGCTGGCCGAGGCGCGCAAGAAGGCCGACGAGGCGCTCAGGGCTGCCCAGCAGCAGGCCGAGGAGTTCGCGGCACGAGCGCGCAAGGCCGAGGATCAGCTCCGGGAGGCCCAGGAGCGCCAGGCCGCGCTGGGCCAGCAGGCGCGGGCCGCCCTCGCCACGCTCGCGGACGCGCTAGACCGGCTTGTCGGGGCGGGCGAAGCGGGAGACAAGAAAGGCTAGCTGGCTCCGGAGCAGCTCGCGGGCCAGGTCGAGCCGGTCGAGGGCGCGAGCGCCGTCGCGTTTTTCCAGGAGGTTTCGCTCGTGAAGCGCCCGGGTCAGGAGCCGCTGGAGCTTCCCGCTGCTGGTCTTGGGGAGCACCCCGGCCTTGACCGCAACCACCTCGTCCACCGTCAACCCCAGCGCCTCCTGGATCGCCTGCCTCACCTCCCCGCGGGCCCGGAGCCGCTCGTCTGCGGCGACCAGGTTGGTCTCGAAGACCACCACCACCCGCTCCCGGTCCCGCCCCGGAGAGCCAAAGGCCACGACGTTCCCCTTGCGTACCGCGGCCACCCGCCCTGCGGCCCACTCGATGTCGTGGGGGTAGAAGTTCCGACCGTTGACGATCAGCACTTCCTTGGCGCGGCCACAGACCACCAGATCCCCGTCCGCCAGGTACCCCAGATCCCCGGTATGGAACCACCCCCCCGCCATCACCTCCGCGGTCTGCTCCGGCTCGTCGAAGTACCCCTGCATCAGGCTGGGCCCTCGCAGCCGGATCTCCCCGACCGTTCGCTCCGGCAAGGGCCGCTCGCACAGCGGATCATCGAGCGCAAAAACCGCGGCCTTGTGCCCGTCGATCACCTGGCCACAACGGACAAGACGGACCGCCTCCGGGTGCTCGGGGCTGATGGACTTCGCCACCCCCTCCTCGTGCAGCGACGGACCGTGTACATCGTCGTAACGCGCGCCCTGCCCGCGGGTCTCGAAGGAGACCGCCAGCGTGGCCTCCGCCATGCCGTAGCTGGGTACAAAGGCACCCCGGGAGAAGCCCCACGGGGCGAACGTCCGCACGAAGGTCTCGATGGTGTCGGGCCGGATCGGCTCCGCTCCGCAGCCCGCGATCCGCCAGCTGGAGAGATCGACACCCGAGAGTTCCTCCGGGCGTATCCGCTTGACGGCCAGCGCATACGCAAAATTCGGTCCGTAGGAGATCGTCCCCCGGTGGCGGCTAATCGCCCGCAGCCACACCGCGGGGCGCCGCAGAAACGACAGCGGCGGCAGCAGGATCACCGGCACACGCTCCACCAGCGGCGCCACCACGAAGCCGATGAGCCCCATGTCGTGGTAGAGCGGCAGCCAGCTCACCGCCACGTCCCCCGGCCCCACCCGCAGCCCCTGGCGGTTGATCCCCTCCACGTTCGCCATCAGGCTTGCATGCGAGATCATCGCCCCCTTCGGCCTCGCCACCGAGCCGCTGGTGAACTGCAGCAGCGCGATGTCCTCCGGCGCGATCCTCACCGGGTACAGCTCCTCCCGGGCCGCCTGCACCTCGTGGATCGACAGCATCCTCTCCAGCGCCGGGCACGACGCCTCCACGCCACCGAGCAGCCGCTGGATCGCCGGCGTCGTCACCAGGACCCTCGCCCCGGAGCGCGCCACCACGTGCCTCGTGCTCTCCAGGTAACCCTTGACCTGCCCCAGCCCTGTCGGCGGGTAGATCGGCACCGGGATGATCCCCGCCCGCAGCGCCCCGAAGAACGTGAAGAGGAAATCGTCGTTCTCCGGCAGGATGATCGCCAGCCGGTCGCCCTTCTTCAGCCCCAGCGCCTGGAGCGCCCCGCCGTGACGCGCGCTCGCCCGCTCCACCCCCGCGTAGGAGAAGAAGGGCTCGGCCCGGCCTTCTTCCTGGTGAAAATGGTAGCCTCGACCAGCCTCCGCACGGCCCGCGGCGCGCTCCAGGGCCTCCACGATGGTCCTCGGCTTCATCCGGCCAGCGCCCCCCGTGCCTCCAGGCGCAGCTCCACCGCCCGCAGCATGTCCCCCACCGTGAGCAGCTCCGGCAGGAGCTGATCCGGCAGGCGGACGCCGAAGCGATCCTCGATCTTGGCGGTCAGCTCCATCAGCTCCACCGAGCTCAGCCCCAGCTCGCCGCACACGGTCGTCGCGGCGCTGAGCTGCACCTCCCCGTCGACGTGCTCCCGCAGCAGCGCGAAGAGCTGGGCCCGCAGATCCCCGCGGTTCATCCGACCTTGCCCCGGGCCACCTGCACCAGGATCACCGTCACGTTGTCCCGGCCCCCCGCCTGGTTGGCCGCCTCGATCAGCTTGTGGGCCCGATCATCGAGGGACATGGTCAGGTCGTTCAGGATCCGCAGCAGCCCGTCGTGCTCCACCATGCGCGAGAGCCCGTCGGAGCACAGCATGTACAGATCATCCGGCAGCGGCGCGTCCACCAGCACGTCCACCTCCAGGTTTTCCTCGATCCCCACCGCCCTCGACAGCAGCGCGGCGTTGCTCCCCACGATGCCCGCGGCCCCCAGCGTGTGATCCGTGGTCAGCTGCTTCAGCTCCCCGCCCCGCAGCCGGTAGCACCGGCTGTCCCCTGCGCTCCCGATGATCGCCCGCTCCCGCTTCGGGGTGAAATGGAGCACCACGATGGTCGTCCCCATCCCGTGGTACTCGTCCACCTCCGTCGCCTGCTGGAAGACCGTCTTGTTGGCCGCCAGCACCGCGTCCCGCACCAGGAGCCCCTCCGGCGGCAGGTCGTCCGCCCCCGCCTGGGGCAGGTTGTCCCCCTGAAAATACTCGGCCACCTTCTCCACCGCCAGCTTCGAGGCGACCTCGCCTGCCGCGTGGCGGCCCATCCCGTCGGCCACCACGAAGAGCGCCTGCTCCTGCACCACGAGGAAGCTATCCTCGTTGTGCTTGCGCTTCAGCCCGGGATCCGTCCGCGCCACCACGTGGATAAGCCCGCCGCTCTCGCCCTTGCTCTCCGTGGTGGCCGCCGGCTCCTCGGCGCTCTTCTTCGAACCGAAGAAGTAATAGAGAACCGCGGCAAGTGCCCCCACGGCCAGCAGCAACGCGACGTACGTTCCCATCGGATTCCCTGGACCATACTACGGATCACTCCCCCGCGGACCACCAACAAGGCCCCTCACGGAGCCTTCCCCTTGCACCCGGGCACCATCGACCCGAACGCCAGCCTCACGTAGGCCAGCCGCTGGCTCTCTTCCTTCAGGTTTGCCAGGCTCTCCTTCGGGAATCCGTCGACGAAAATCCTCCACGCAAGGCCGCAGTCCCCCGCCCTCGCCGCGCAGCTCGCCCCCGCGTGGTAGAGCGTCAGCGGCGCCTCCCGCAGCCTCTCGTCTCCCTCCGGCAGCCGCACCTCCCCGAGCAACCGCTTCGCTACCGTGTAGCTCTCCTGACACACGGCGCCCTTCGTCGCCTTACCTCCCCCCTGAAGCCGCCCCAGCGCGCCCTCCAGCTCCGCCAGGCGGGCCGCGTCTTCCGCCTCCGCCGGGGGGCCCTCGCCGCTGCCC
>CAZSDX010000476.1:0-5726 GCA_964605685.1 uncultured Polyangiaceae bacterium | reverse complement strand
CCGCCGGTCCCTGCGGAACCGCCGGTCCCCGCGCCGCCGTCGCCGCCGGTCCCTGCGCCGGAGCCTCCGCCTCCTTGGCCTCCGACGGGGTCGCTCCCGGCGGAGCCTCCCTCGGAGGACGTCCCGGCGGCGTAGAACTCGACGTCCGGGATGAAGTCCTTCTCGGGGAAGCTGCAGGCAGCACCCAGGAGGCCAAGGGAGAACAGGCCGGCGATCAGATGGAACGTGGAGGAGCGAAAAGCATGGGAAGACTGCATGACGACTGTACCTCGGGGTCCTTCAGAAGGTTCCGACCAGGCTGGCTCCGCCGCCCTGGGGGCCAGGGTGGAGCACGACATCCATGGAGCGGCCGCGGGAACGCAGGCTGGCGCTGGATTTCTCCTTGGAGCCACCGGAGGTGAGGAGCATCACCGCCCCCACCCCGACGCCCACCACGCCCAGGCCGAGGGTGATGTTCCCCAGGAGCGTGGCGTTCTTGCCGCTGTCGCTGGTGTTCCGGACCGAGTCCGGGCAGAGGTTCCCGCGGCACTTGCCGTCCAGGTCGGAGATGGCGCTGCTCCGCAGGTAGAAGAAGATCCCCGAGGCGACCAGGCTGGCCCCGCCGATCCCCAGGACGACGTAGGGCGTCACCGAGGCCTCTTCGGGCTTGATCTTCACGCCACCATCGCCGTCCGGCGGCGGCTTGGGCTTGTCCCCCGGGGTCTCGTCGGGAGGAGGCTCCTTCGGGGCAGGTTTGTCCTTGAGGACCACCTCGATCGTCTTCGACTCGCCCTCGGCGATCTTCACGACCTCCTTGAACGGCTGCTTGTTCGGGTGGGTGGCCTCCAGCGAGTGAGCCCCTGGATCGACCTGCTGCGGCTTGTCCAGGGTGGTCGTCCCCAGCTCCACGCCGTCCAGGAGGATCTTCGCCAGATCCGCCCCCTTGCCTCGCTTCACCGTCAGCGACGGGACCCGCTTCTCCAGCCCGGCCAGCGCCTCCTGGGCCGCCTGCACCACCTTGGCGTTCTTCGGGTCGTCCCCCCCCTCCAGCGTCACCAGCCGGTAACCCCCCAGCGCCGCCACCAGCTTCCCCAGCTTCTCCTGGCAGAAGGCCACGTGGAACAGCACCTGCGGCGTGCGCTTGATCTGGGCGACCTCCTCGAACTTCGCCAGCGCGCCGGCGAAATTCCCCCCCGCTTCGAGCTGCAACCCCTCCTGGAAGAGCGCGCGGGCGCGGGTCGTGTCGTCGGCGGCCAGCGCCTCCGCGGCGGGGTAGAACGGAGAATACACAGGCCCCAGCAGGGACAGCGTCAAGGTGAGGGGGATCCAGCGGCGCATGGTGAAGAAGTCTCTCCTCCTCTGTCTACCTTACCAACGCCCCCGATGCAGCACTAACTTCTGGCCCTCCCCCAGCCCCACGCTCACCTCCAGCCTCGGCCCCGGCCGCCGGTCGTCCTTCGCCGCACAGCAGAACCTCACCTCCCCCTCCGTCAGCGCAAAGGACGCGGAAACAAACCGGAAATGTTCCTTCCCCGGTGACCCCTCGAAGCGCCGCCTTGCCTCCTCGAGCAGCGCTCCTCCTCGCCCGGGCAACGCCTCCTCCAGCGTCATGGCCCGCTTCTTCCTCGTGTCGAAGGTGGCGCACCGCAGGTGGTAGAACGGCGCGTTCGCCCCCGTCTCTCCTCGCTCCTCGATCTCCACCGAGACGTGCCCCGACCCTTCTCCCACGATCCTCATGCGGCGCTCCTGGTAGAGCGACTTCCCCGACGACTTGGCGAACTGGTACAGCTCCTTCGTGTCGCTGATCAGATCCTGCGGGAACAGCAGCCGCTCTCCGTCGTTTCGTAGAAGAATATCCCCGGAATACCTCGCGTGGATCCCCTTCTCAGGTCCAAAAATACCCTCCGTCCGGTCCAGCCTGCAACACCGCGAGCGGATCGTCGGCAACGCCGCCAGCCCCGCCCCTGGAAGCGAAGGCAGGGCCCCCCCGGAGGACGCCGCCGAAGGAGACAACGACGACCCCGCCGAGAAGGACGCCGAGGGGAGCGCCGAGGAGGTCGCGGACGCCGTCCCCACGCCAGATGCCCCCGGGCTGGACGACCGTCCGCAAGCCAGCGCGAGCAACGACAGCAACACGGCCCCCCCGAGGCGCACGGGGGTCACGCTCCCCGCCGCGGAGGGACCGACTTGCGTCGGGGCGGCGCCTCGGCAACCGCCGAAGGAGGAGGGGTCGTCGTCGACCCTGCCTTGAGGACCCGCCCCTCCTGGGTGATCTCGACGCCGAGAGCCCTGCAACGGCGCACCAGCCGCTCCAGGTCGACGCCGGCGGCGACGAGGAGCCCACCCGCAGGGGACGGATCAAGGAACAGGTCGCCGGTCTGGCGGCGCGACAGGAGCAGCTCGCGGATGTTCTCGTCGTCGATCCAGAGGAAGGCGGAGGCCGGAGCGTAGACCGCACGAGCAAGGACGGCGCTGGCGCGGGCGAAGTGGCGGATCAGTGGCTCGGGGAGGGGCGCAATGGCGGCGAGCTGGGCCTGGAGCTTCTCCCCATCGAGCCCCTGGGCCAGGGCCCGCGAGACGGTGCTCTGGGTGACGAGGAGTTCCAGGTCGTCGGTGATGCGCCCGAAGTCGGCGACGGCGACCACCTGGAGCAGCAGGGCGAGCGGGGTGGAGGGGCCGACCAGGAGGGTCTCCTCGTCGAGGAAGGCGCTCGGGATGGCCGGGAGCGCAGGGGAAGGCTGCTGGAGCATGGCCCGCCCCCGGGAGGTGAGCCGGACCGCAGGCTCCGCCTCGTCGTCCTCGGTGGCCTCCGGGTCGCCCAGATCGACGAGGCCCAGGCCGTGGAGCGACTCGAAGGTCATGCGCCGCACCAGGTCGACCGGCTCGGGGACGGGAACCCCCTGCCGCTCGGCCCAGCGCCGGAGCAGGCGCCCCACCGCCAGAGCCCGGGCGTCATCACGGACGTAGGCCGCCAGGGCGCGCCAGGGGATCCAGCGGCCCTCGCCCAGCTCCCGGAGGGCGTCGAGGAGCAGCTCCCGGAGCAGACCCGAGGGGCTGGGCTCCCGGGACTCCGGGGGGAGCCGGTAGATCTCCGGGAATTCCCGGGCCTCGTCCCAGGCGCCGCCGCTGCGCCAGACCCGGAACAGCTCGCTCCCCAGGGAACCCAGGGGCCAGCGGCCCGGTTCGGTCCCCGGGTTGAGCGCAGCAGGTCCCCAGAGACCTGCCGCGCGGGAGAGCGCGGCGATCATGGAGACCCGGTGGGCTTCCCGGCCAAAGCGCTGGGCGAGGCGGCTGGTGAGCGAGCGGGGGAGGCCCAGGTTCCCCCGGAACTCGTTGCTCTCCCGCATGGACATGGCCAGCGCCGCGGTCAGCGCCGAGGGGTCGTCGGCGAAGCGAGCGCGCCGGGGCAGGTAGTCGCCGTCGAGGACGCTGCTCTTGATCTGCTGGCGGTTCGCCTGGCGCTCTCCCCGGGCCGGGCGCCCCACGATCTCGGCGACCTCCGAGGGGATCAGGTGCCTGTTGGGGTGGATCGGGATCAGAAAGCCACGGCGCTCCAGCGAGAATCCTGTACCTCTCCGGGACGGCGTCGCCCCGGTGGCGGTTCTCAGCCGCATCGGCTCTCGCTCCAGGTCGAGGAGTTCTTCCGTGAGCACCTCACCCCCCTCGCGCTCGATGGCTTCCAGGAGCCGGCTCTCCTGCGGGGGGAGCTGCTGGATTTCCTCTTCGAGCCGGGCAGGGGACGAGAGCACCTCCCAGGCTTGCTCCAGGGCCAGGGGCAGCGGGGGCGTCGCGGGGCGCCCCAGGTAGTACGACGCGATGGCGCTGCAGGTCTCGAAGGACGCCTGGACCAGCAGCGCCCGGAGGCCCCTGGGATCCTCCCGCTCCCAGACCCGGAGCTGCACGAGGAACGCCGACGGCAGGATCAGCTCGATGGCGCGGCTCTCGGTCATGCGGGCGAAGACGATCCCCTTGGCGGCCAGGGGTTCGAGGCCGGGAGGCAGGGAGGACAGGAGCAGCCGGCCCCGGGCCTCCACCAGCCGCTGGAGCAGGTCGACGCTCACCGGGGGGAGCCCGCTCGGGTCGCGCACGTCCGGCTGGGACACCAGGGCCCGGGCGACCTGGCCGGGAGGATCAAGGCGTTTCTGGGGATCGATGGTGAGACCCAGGCGGCGGATCAGCCCCTGGAGCTCGCTGTCAGGCAGGGCCCGCAGCACATCGACGAGGCGCATCGGCGCAGGAGGAGGGGGGGAGGTGGGCACGGGTTTCTTCGGTGCAGGCGAGGCCGGGTCGGGTTAAGGTCGGGGCCGGTGATTCTCCGCGACCCCGTTCACGGTCTGCTGGCCTTCGAGAGCGAGGAGGCCTCGGTGGTGCCGCGGCTTCTCGCCTCACGGGAGGTGCAGCGCCTTCGTCGGATCAAGCAGCTTGGAGTGACCTCTCTGGCATTTCCAGGGGCCGAGCATACCCGATTTGCCCATGCGCTGGGGACCGCTCATGTCATGGGCAGGCTTCTGACCAGGCTCCGCGACATCCAGGAGAGCATCCCCTTCTGGCAGCGCGTCTCCAGCGACCGCGCCCAGGATGCGCTGGCCGCCGCCCTCCTCCACGACGTCGGCCACGGCCCCCTCTCCCACCTCTTCGAGTCGGCCCTGCCTGCGGTCCCCTACCACGAGGAGTGGTCCATGCGCGTGCTCCTCGACCCCTCCACGGAGGTCCACCGCACCCTGGCCCAGACGGACCCGGGGCGCCCCGCCCGCGTCGCCGACCTCATCCGCGGGCGCCACGAGCTTCCCTACCTGGCCCGCGCCGTCAGCGGGGCCATCGACGTCGACCGCTGCGACTACCTCCTCCGCGACGCCCACGCCACCGGCGTCCGCTACGGCGACTTCGACCTGGACTGGCTGCTCCGCAGCCTTCGCCTCGGCCTCCCCCAGGACAACGCCGCCCCGCCCCTCGCCGTCGACGGCTACAAGGGCCTGGTCGCCATCGAGGAATTCTTGCTGGCGCGCTTCTTCATGTTCCAGCAAGTCTACTTCCACAAATCCACCCGGGCCGCGGAATTCATGATCCGGACCGCCCTCGCCCTCGCCGTCCGGCGGCTCGCCTCCGGCGACCTGCTCCCCGGCGTCCCCCCGGCGCTCCGGGCCGCCGCCCGGGGCGAGCCCCTCTCCCTCGACGACTACCTGGAGCTCGACGACACCCTCCTCTGGAACGCCCTCCACGCCTGGGAAGATGCGAACGATCCGGCGCTCCGCGACCTCTGCCGGAGGATCCGCCAGCGGCACCTCTTCAAGACCCTGGAGCTGAGCGGCGAGCAGGCCGAGGAAGGCCCCGCTCGCCTCGCCCTCGCCGCCGCCCAGGAGATCGCCGTCACCCGGGGGTTCCCCGCCGACTTCATCGGCCTCGACGTCGCCTCCGACACGCCCCTCTGCGGGGACGACGACCCCCCCCGGGTGGTCCTCTCCGGCGACCGCACTCTCCCGCTCCACGAGGCATCCTTCCTCCTGGGGCGCCTCTACGGGGCCACCTTCTCCAAGGTCCGCCTGGTCTTCCCGGCGGAGCTGCGCGAGGACATCCACCGCGCTGTCGATCCGCGATGATGCCCCGCGGCTCCGGGGCCCTCGCCGGCCTTGTCCTCCTGCTCGCCTGCCCTCCCCTCGCCCGGGCGGACGGCGCCTATGGCCGCCTCGACGGCGACCTCGCCCCCAGCATCGAGGCCGGCGCCGTCCTCGGCGCTCGGGCCGCGGCCC
>CAZSDX010000475.1:0-5729 GCA_964605685.1 uncultured Polyangiaceae bacterium | reverse complement strand
CTGCGGGCGGAGGGGTCAGCGGGCGGGGCGCTTGCGGGCGAGGCGCAGCGCGCGACGCTCGCTGGCCTCGCTCTGGAGGGCGCGCTCCTCCTCGGTCTCGACCTGGAGCGGCGGGACGGCGCAGGGGCGGCCGTTGGGGCCGAGGGAGACGAAGGTGAGGAAGGCGGAGACGCAGGGCCAAGTGTGGCCCGAGGCGGGGTCTTCTCCCTGGACGTCGACCTGGATCTCGACGCTGCTGCGGAAGGCGGCGGTGACGTGGGCGGTGACGCGGACCACCTGGCCGATCTTCACCGGCTGGTCGAAGGCGAGGTCGTCGATGCCGGCGGTGACGCAGACGGTGCCGCAGTGGCGCTGGGCGCAGATGGCGGCGCAGATGTCCATCCAGGCGAGGATCTGGCCGCCGAAGACGTTGCCCAGGGCGTTGGCGTGGGTGGGGAGCACGTACTCGGTCATGGAGGTGACCGAGCGGGAAGGAGGGCGAGGGGGAAGCTCGGCCACGGGGATCACTTCTTCTTGAGGGCGTCGGCGCGCTCGCGGGCCTTCTTGCCGCGGGGGCTCTCGGGCTCCAGCTCGGCGGCTTTTTCATAAGCCTTGCGGGCGTCGGCGGGCTTCTTCATCGCCTCGAAGATCTCTCCCAGGTAGAAGTGAGCGGCGGCGAACTTGGGGTTCTCCTTGAGGGCAGCTTCGAGGTCGGCGCGGGCGCCGTCGTTGTTCTTCTGGCTGCGCTTGAAGAGGGCGCGGTAGGTGTAGAGGTCGGCGCCGGGCTTGATCTGGATGGCCCTGTCCATCGCCTTGATGGCGTCGTCGTAGGCCCCCGCCTTGGCCAGATCCGCGCCAAAAGCGGCGTAGAGGTCGCGGTTGTCGCCGGCCTTGGCGACCCCCTCGCGGAGCACCGCGGCGGCCTCGTCCTTCTTGCCGAGGGCGAGGAGCGAGCGGGCGTAGCCGAGGCGCGTCTCCGGGGAGGGCTCCTTCTTCATGAGGCCCGCGTAGACCTCGGCGGCGGGGCCGTGGTCGCCGGCGGCGGCGTGGGCGGCGGCGAGGTTGGTCTGGAGCAAGACGTCGTCGGGGGCCTTGGCCGCCAGGGGCTTGAGGACCGCCACCGCGTCGGCGGCCTTGCCGCCGTCGAGGAGCAGGGCGCCGAGGTTGATGGCCGCGTCGCTGAAGCCCGGGGCCAGGGAGAGCGCCTTCCTGTAGCCCTGCTCGGCGGCGTCCTTGTCGCCGGCCATCTCGGCGCTGACGCCGGCGTAGTAGTGGGCCTTGGGGTTCTTCGGGCTCTGGGCGACGGCGTCGGCGGCGAGCTTCCGTGCGCGCTCGGCGTCGTTGGCCTTGATGGCGGCCTCGATGTCCGCGACGTTGACCTCGGGCTCCCTGGAGGGCGGCGGGGTCGCGGCGGAGGGGGTCGACGCCGGAGGCGGGGCCGTGGAGGGGTCCGGCCCCGAGGTGGAGGCGCAGCCGAGGGGGAAGGCGAGGGCGGCGAGGAGCAGGAGGCGCGGGGAGGTCATGGGGGAGAGAGGGCAGCGAGGATATCGGTGATCCGCTCTTTGATCTCGTTCTTTCTCGGGAGTAGCTCGATTTTCACGCCGCTGTCGCCAGTCACGTAGAACACGTCGGCGACGCGGGTCCCCTCGGTGTTGATCCGGGCCAGGGAGACCGAGAGGCCAAGCCGGTGGAAGGCCAGGGCCAGGGCGCAGAGCACGCCGGGGCGATCCCGGGTGACCACCTCGACGATGGACGCCGACGGGGAGGAACGATCGTCGATGAAGACCTCGGTGCTGATCGCCGGGGTGTGGCGCGCCGGGCGCAGGGCAGCGCCGGAGGGGGTCAGAATGGACTCCAGAGACGCAGGGCCGCGGACGAAGGCGTCGAGCTGGGCGGCGAGGAGCGAGCGCAGCCTCGGGAGCTGCTCCGGCGAGGAGCACCGGACCCAGAAGAGATCGACCGCCTGCTCCCGGCCATTGTCGAGCGGGTGGGAAAGGATCTGGGCGCCGTGGATCTCCAGGCGGCAGGCGGTGATGGCGGCGGTGATGGCCGCCAGCAGGCCAGGGCGGTCGAAGGTCACCACGCACAGCTCGGCGAGGCCCTCCACCGGGGAGGGGCGCAGGCCGCAGGCCAGGCCGCTCGCGCTGGCCTCGGCGGCGAGCTGGATGTGGGCGGCCACCGCCTCCGGGGGCGTCCCGAGGAGGTAGCGAGGGGGCATGGAGGCGAGGAAGGAGCGGGCGAAGTCCGGAGGCCCGGCCAGGGCCAGGGCGGCCTCCCGGGAGCGGCGCAGCGCGAGGTCGTCGTCCTGGCCGAGCCCGAGGAGCCGCGCATCGGCGGCGTGGTACAGGTCCTCCAGCAGCTTGGCCTTCCAGGCGGTCAGCGCCGTGGGGCTGGTGGTGGAGATGTCGGCGACGGTGAGCAGGTACAGCTCGCGGAGGTTCTCCCGGCCACGGAGCGCGGGGAGCAGCTCGTCCAGGCTGGCGGGGTCGTCCAGGTCGCGCTTGGTGGCGGTGTGGTAGAGCAGCAGGTGCTGCTGGACCAGGTGGGCGACCCGCTCGCAGCGCTCCTCGGGGAGCCCGAGGCGGCGCGCGATGCGCAGGGACATGGTGGCACCCCGGCTCGCGTGGTCGTGGCCGCCGAGGGCCTTGCCGACGTCGTGGAGGAGGGTGGCCAGGTGGAGCACCTCCGGCTGGATCTCCTCGGCGGCGAGGCGGCAGGCGAGGGGGTAGGACTCCGCCAGGTCGCCGCGGACCAGCTCCTTGAGGCGGTCGAGGGCCGCCACGGAGTGAACGTCGACGGTGTAGACGTGGTAGACGTCGTGGTGGACGCGGCCCACCACCGGGGCGAACTCCGGGATCATCGCCACCAGCAGGCCGACCTCCCGCAGCTCGCTCATCACGCTGCGGCCGAGCTGGGGGGTCTCGGCGGCGTTGACGCAGAGGTCGAGGAAGAGCCGGGCGCTCTCCGGGGACGAGCGGAGCGCCGAGGCGACCTCTTCGTCGTGGGTCGCCTGGGCGATCCGCTCCCGGGAGCGCGTCCCGACCGGGAGCCCGAGGCGCGTGGCCTCGTGGTAGATCCGCAGCGCGGCCCAGGGGTGGCGCCGGAGATCCAGCTCCTCCGGGATCTCGAGGTGACCGTCGCCGGGATGGAGCCAGGGGGAGGGCTCCGGCAGGAAGGCCCCCTGGATCGCCGGCCGCGGGCGCCCCCGGCGCAGCGATCGCTCCAGCACCCGGGCGATCACCTGCGCGTGGCGGTAGTAGTCGGACATGAAGGCCTCGACCGCCACCGCGAGGCGGAGCTCCTCGTCGCCGCCCCGGTCGCCCAGCATCACCCGCGCCTGCTCCTCGTAGCCGAGGCGGGGGGCCAGCGCCTCCTGGTGCTCGAAGGTGAGCCGATCCTGGCGACGCCTGGCGGTCGCGTGGAGGAGGTTGCGGACCCGGGCCAGCAGCTCCTGGGCCTCGTGGAGCAGCCGGATCTCCGCGGGCGCCGCCAGCGCCTCCTGCTCCAGCGCCTCGGCGGCGGGGAGGCCGCTGCGCGCCAGCGAGAGCCAGCCGAGGATGTCGAGGTCGCGGAGCCCGCCTTCCCCGCTCTTCACGTCCGGCTCCAGGAGGTAGACGCTGCCGCCGAAGCGCTCGTGGCGCGCCCGGGACTCTTCCTCAAGCCAGCCGGTCAGCCGCTCGACCCCGGGGGGATCCAGGAGCAGGCGCCGGGCGTCCCGGAGGAGGGTGAGGGAGACCTCCTCCTCCCCGGCGAGGAAGCGCCAGTCGAGGAGGGAGGTCGCGGAGGGCAGGTCGGAAGCGGCCAGGTCCAGGATTTCCTCCCGGGTGACAACCTGGTGGCCGACCTGGATGCGCGCGTCCCAGAGGGGGTAAAGGAGAGCCTCGGCCAGCCGGGCGCCCTCGCCGCGGTCGTCCACGAGGATGCGCAGGTCGACGTCGCTGCCGAGGGCGAGGGTGCGCCGGCCGTAGCTCCCCACCGCGGCCAGGACGGCGCGGGGGGGAGGGTTGCTCCGGGTGAAGAGGTCGCGCAGCAGGTCGTCGAGGAGCCCGGCGCGCCGGCGGGCTGACGGAAGGCCCCAGCGGTCGGGGGCCAGGTGGTCGTCGAGGAGCCCGCGGGCGAGGGGGAGCAAATCCTTGGGGATCACGGGGGCTGCTGGTTTTTCATCCAGCAAGGTGCGCGATGCCAGGAGAAAGTGATAGCGTTCCCTCATGCGGTCTCCTGTCTTTCTTGCTCTGGCCCGGCGAGTGGGCGCCCTGGCGGCGCTGACCCTGGCGCCCCTGGCGGCCCCGGTGACGGCGGGCGCCGCGGCCTTTGTCGCCCTGACCGGCGCCACGATCCAGGCGGACGCCTCGCTGCACCTGGAGGTGACGCTCGAACACCTGGTGAAGATCTCCGACGTGGCCATCGAGGGTACCCCCGAGGAGGCCCGGAGCCTCTGGGAAGATGTCCCCGGTGGCGGGCGACGGATCGTCACCTACACCCGGGTTCACGTGGCCCAGAAGGCCTACGGCGAGGCCAGCTCGGACGTGTGGGTCCGCACCATGGGAGGGCAGGTCGGCGACATCGGACAGAAGGTCGAGGGCGAGGCCCAGCTCGTGCCGGGAGAGCGCTCGGTGCTCTTCCTGAAGGCCTCCGCGGAGGGCCCCCTGCGGGTCGTCGAGATGGCCCAGGGGCAGTACCTCGTGAAGCGCGAGGACAAGGTGGATCGGCTCCTCCTCAGCCCTTACCTCGGCAAGGTGATTCCCAGTCGCGACCCGAAAGAGCGCGACCGCTCCGCCCGCGTGCTCCTCCACGGACGCCCCCTCGGCGAGGCGATGGCGGTCATCCGTCAGGCCCGCAAGGACGCAGGTCGCTGACCATGGTGAACCCCCTCGCCCGTGCCGCGCTCCTGGCCGTCGCGCTCCTGGCACCCGCCTCCGCGGAGGCCTTCTGCCGCACCTGGAGCTGCGATCCCGCCAAGGGCTCCTGCCCCCAGGACAAGGACAACCCCGCCTGCGTCGGCGGTGACCCCGCCAAGGGCCACAAACCGCTCTACTGGCCCCAGCGCTGCATCGGCTTCAGCCTCAACGACAAGGCGAGCGCCAAGCTGGACAGCAACCCCGACCGCGCCCGGGCCAAGTTCGCGCGCGTCGCCGATCTCTCCTTCGCCACCTGGCAGAAGGCCGACTGCGGCCAGGGCAAGCGCCCGTCCCTCTCCTTCTACGACCTGGGCTTTGTCTCCTGCGATCGCCAGGAATTCAACGGCTACAACCCCGACAACGCGGACCGCCCCACGGCCCAGGGCAACACCAACCTGATCGTCTTCCGCGACAAGTGGCCCGCCGCGTACGCCAGCTCCGGCAACACGCTCGCGCTCACCACCCTCACCTTCAACGTCCAGAGCGGCGAGATCTACGACGCGGACATCGAGATCAACGGCGAGATCGCCCTCTCCACCAGCGATGTCGCGGTGACCAACGATCTGCAGTCGATCTTGACCCATGAGATCGGGCACTTCCTCGGGATCGCTCACTCGCCCGACGCCACCGCGACGATGTTCGCCACCTACGAGCCGGGCTCGCTCTCCATGCGGGACCTGGCCCCCGACGACATCAACGCCGTGTGCTCGATCTACAAGCCGGAGCGCTCCGGGCTACCGGCCTGCGATCCGACGCCGCGCCACGGGTACTCCGACCGGTGCGGGGTGCCCGCCCCTGCCCCCGACGGGTGCAGCGCCTCGGGCCGCGTGGCGGGAGCCGCTGGCGGGCTCG
>CAZSDX010000474.1:0-5734 GCA_964605685.1 uncultured Polyangiaceae bacterium | reverse complement strand
GGGGTGAGGTCCCCTCTGCCCTTCAGGGAGAGGGGGGCCGGGGGGGTGAGGTCCCTCTGTGGTATAGGACGCCATGGTCTCTGCTCTCTTCGATCCTGCGAGCTGGCGCGAGGTGCCCGGCTTCGCGTTCCGCGACATCACCTACCACCGCTCCGTGGACAGCGGCGTCGTGCGCGTCGCCTTCCACCGCCCGGAGGTGCGCAACGCCTTCCGCCCTCGCACCGTGGACGAGCTGTTCACCGCCCTCGACCACGCCCGCCAGACCCCGGACGTCGGCTGTGTGCTGATCACCGGCAACGGCCCCTCCCCGAAGGATGGCGGGTGGGCCTTCTGCTCCGGCGGCGACCAGCGCATCCGGGGCAAGGACGGGTACAAGTACGAGGGCGAGGAGGAGGGCGAAGTCGACCCTGCTCGCCTGGGGAGGCTCCATATCCTGGAGGTGCAGCGGTTGATCCGTTTCATGCCGAAGATCGTGATCGCGGTGGTACCGGGGTGGGCGGTGGGCGGTGGGCACAGCCTGCACGTCGTCTGCGACCTGACGCTGGCCTCCCGCGAGCACGCGATCTTCAAGCAGACGGACCCGGACGTGGCCAGCTTCGACAGCGGCTACGGCTCGGCGCTGCTGGCCCGGCAGATCGGGCAGAAGAAGGCCCGCGAGATCTTCTTCCTGGGGAAGAACTACAGCGCCGAGGAGGCGGAGCGCATGGGGATGGTCAACGCCGTGGTCCCTCACGCGGAGCTGGAGGCGACGGCCCTGGAGTGGGGCAAGACGATCTGCAACAAGAGCCCGACCGCGATGCGCATGCTGAAGTTCGGCTTCAACATGATCGACGACGGGATGGTCGGGCAGCAGCTCTTCGCCGGAGAGGCGACGCGCCTGGCCTACGGCACCGAGGAGGCCCGGGAAGGGCGGGACGCCTTCCTGGAAAAACGCCCCCAGGATTACACCCGATTCCCCTGGCACTACTGACGGCAACGCGGCGGGTGGTGGTGACGGGCGGCACCGGGCTGGTGGGGCGGGAGGCGCTCCGGCAGCTCGCGGCGCGCCCCGACGTGGAGGCGACGGCGCTGGTGCGCAGGGCGGGTGCGGGGCTGCCCGAGGGGGTCCAGGAGCGGGTGTTCGACTATGAGCAGAGCGCGAGCTACGATGCGCTGGGCGGCGAGATCCCCTGCGACGTGCTGCTGTGCTGCCTGGGGACGACGCGGAAGAAGGCGGGCTCGGACGAGGCGTTCCGCCGCGTGGATCGGGACTATCCGATCCGGCTCCTGGAGCGCCTCCGGGGGCTCCCGGGGCGCCCGGTGTTCGGGCTGGTCTCCTCCGTCGGCGCGGAGCGAGGGGCGGGGCTCTACCTCAAGACCAAGGCGGAGGTTGAGGCGGCGGTGCGCGCCAGCGGCCTGCCGTTCGTCATCGTCCGCCCCTCGCTGCTGGTGGGCGAGCGCGAGGAGTCTCGCCCCGGAGAGCGCCTGGGGCTCGCGGTGAGCGTGCCGTTCTTCCGGGCGCTCCAGATCTTTGCCACCGGGGAGCTGGTCGCCCGCTACGCTCCCATCGAGGGGGCGCGGGTGGCGGCGGCGCTGATCCGCGGCGCGCTCGACACGCGGGAGCCAAGAATGACCCTGGAAGGAAAGCAAATCCTGGGGTGAACTCCGCGCTCCGCTGATACGCTCCGCGGTATGGTCCCGCTCGCGTGCTACCTAGGCCATCCCTCTTCCCTCGGGGGCATCAGGCTCTTCGCGCTGCTCGCACCGCTGCTCTGGACCTCGCTGCTGCTCGCCTTCCCCGAGCGCACCGGCTGGGTGACCGACGGCGCAGGGGTGCTGACCTCCGGGGAGCGCCAGGCCCTCCATCGAGAACTCGACGCCTTCGAGAAGCAGACAGGGTTCGAGGTGGCGGTGGTAGTGGTGCGCTCGCTGGAGGGGAAGAGCGTCGAGGATTACAGCTTCGAGCTGGCAAAATCGTGGAAGGTCGGGAAGGCCGGGAAGGACAACGGGGTGGTGTTGCTCCTGGCGATGGCCGAGAGAAAATCGAGGATCGAGACGGGGAAGGGGGTCGGGCACCTGCTGACCGACGTGGAGAGCGCGGACATCCTGGACCGGGTGCTCAGGCCCCGGATGAAGGCCGGGAAGGTGGCGGACGCGCTGGCGGAGAGCACCCGCGCCATCCAGAAGGAGCTGAGCGGGGCCACCTCGCCGGGGGCCTCTCCTCCGCGCCCTGCCTCGTCTCCTGCCCGTTCCGTCCGCGACGCTCGGGGAGGGAGCCCGCTCCCGCGGCTGCTCGCGTTCGGCGCCGGAGGCGGCCTGTGCTTCGGAGCACTCTTGGCGTACCGACGACGACAGCGGCGCCTGTTGCTGGCGCAGCAGCGGGAGGTCGCGGAGGCACAGCAGCAGGCCCTGGAGAAGCTGCCCACGCCGGATATGCTCTTTGCGCGGTTCTCCGCGGGGCTACCCTTCCCCCTGGATCGTTCGATCTTCGGAGACTACAGCGGCGCTCTCCTCGCCGCGCAGCAATCCCTCCTGGAATTCCGTGAAAGCCGGTTCTCCTCCCACATCATCTTCAACCGGCAAGAAGAGCAACTCACCAGGGCTGTCCGGCGGGCGAGCCAGGCGATACGCAACCTGGAGAACAAGATCGCCGAGTGGCGCTCCTACAACACGGAGGCTCCCCAGCGCATCAAGGCCCTGCGCGAGGAGCTGACGGCGCTGGAGTCCATCTCGCAGGAAGGAAACCTCGCCTGGAAGGAATTTTCCCGCACTTATCCCGGGGAAGACGCGGGCACCAACCCGGATGCGCTGGTGTTCGAGGCTCGCGCCAGGGTTACCCAGCTCTCCGCGATGACCACGCTTTCCTCCGTCGACCGGATCGAGGCGTTCCTTCAGGCGGAAAAGGCCGCACGCGGCGCCCTCCTGGCCGCGAGGGCGGCCATCGAGCAGACCCGGAGGCTCCCGGAGGAACGCGCTCAGCGGTGGAGAGATGCTCAGGCAGCGCATGACCGCGTCCAGGCGAAGGTGAATTCGCAGCGTCTCCTCTCGGTGGGAAACGGGCGAAATCCGCTGGCCGATCAGGGCGAAAACCTCTTCCGTGAAGGGAAAACGGAGCTGGACCGAGGCGTCCTCTGCAACACCAGGAAGGCCCTCGACCTCTTCACCCGAGCGGATCCCATGCTCGACTATGTCGAGCCGGTCGTGAGCAACTACAGCAGCTACAGCGGTGGTGGGGTTGATTCGAGCTACACCAGTTCGAGCTACGACAGCGGTTCGAGCTACAGCGGTTACGACAGCGGCTCAAGCTCCGGCTACGACAGCGGTTCGAGCAGCAGCTACGACAGCGGCAGTAGCGGGGGCGGAGATTACGGGGGCGGCGGGGCCTCCAGCGACTGGTGAGGAGGGCAGGGTTGATCCGCGGAGGGAGGCGCGGCAACGATGAAGCCGCATGACGACCTTCGATCCTGACGCAGCGGCCCAGCCAGGGACAGGCATCTTCGGGTTGCCCACCGGCGAGGAGGACTCCACCGTGGTGCTGCTCCCGGTTCCCTTCGACGCGACCACCTCCTACCGTCGCGGCGCCGCCGAGGGGCCCTCGGTGATCTTCGAGGCCAGCAAGCAGGTCGACCTCTTCGACCGGGAGACCGGGAGGCCCTACCGCCGAGGGATCTTCCTCCGCGAGCCCCTCCCCGCCCTGGCGGACTGGAACGCCCGCGCCCGGGAGGCTGCGGACCCGATCATCGAGGCCGGCGGCGACCTCTCCGCGGACGCGCGGCTCCCGGCGCTACTGGCGCAGGTGAACGAGCTGTCCGCGCGGGTGAACGACCACGTGTACGAGGCCACCCGGGAGCTCCTCGCCCGGGGGAAGCTGGTGGGCGTGGTGGGGGGCGATCACTCGGTCCCCTTCGGCGCGATCCGGGCGTTCGCCGAGCGGTTCCCTGGTGTAGGGATCCTCCACATCGACGCCCACGCGGATCTTCGGGAAGCCTTCGAGGGGTTCACCTACTCCCACGCCTCGATCATGCACAACGTGATGAAGGAGCTCGGCGGGGTGGGGCGGCTGGTGCAGGTGGGGATCCGCGATTTTGGGGAGCGGGAGCTCGACTTCATCGAGGCGTCGAGGGGGAGGATCAAGACCCACTTCGACGTGGACATGGCCCAGGCGCGCTTCTCCGGAGAGACCTTTCAGCGGCTCGCCGCGAGGATCGTCGAGGATCTCCCGGCGCAGGTGTACGTCTCCTTCGACATCGACGGCCTGGACCCTGCGCTCTGCCCGGGGACGGGGACGCCGGTGCCGGGGGGGCTCTCCTTCCACGAGGCGAGCTTCCTGATCGGAGAGGTGGCGCGCTCCGGGCGGAAGATCGTGGGCTTCGATCTGAACGAGGTGGCGCCAGGGCCCGACGAGAACGAGTGGAACGGGATCGTCGGTGCGCGGATGCTGTACAAGCTGATCGGCTGGTCCCTGGCCACCTTCTGACCCCATGCCGCGCCCTCGCCCCCAGCTCGGCCTCTTCGCCCAGGACGAGATCGTCCCTCCGCTGCCCTTCGAGGAGGAGCAAGCGCTGGCCCGGAGGCTCCCGCCGCACCTGCGCTTCGGCACGTCGTCCTGGACGTACCCGGGCTGGCAGGGGATCGTCTACCCGGCGCGCTACAAAGCTCCGGAGCTGGTCGATCAAGGACTCGCGCTGTACGCGCGCAACCCGCTGCTCCGGACCGTGGGCGTGGACCGCTACTTCTACGACGCCCCGAAGCAGGAGGAGATCGACGCCATCGAGGTGCAGCTCCCCGAGGATTTCCCCTGCGTGGTCAAGGTCTGGAGCGAGATCACCGCGCCGGTTCTCCACGGGCAAGAGACCCCCTGCGCGACCTTCCTCGACCCGGATTTCTTCGCCCGGCGCATGCTCGTCCCCTGGGGCCGCCTGCTGCACCGGACGACCTTTCTCTTCGAGTTCCCTCCGATGCCGGAGCGTCACCAGATCCCGGCGCGCACCTTCGCCGAGCGGCTCGGAGAATTCCTGGCGGTGCTCCCCCGCGGGCCTCGCTACGCCGTCGAGCTGCGGGAGCGCAGGCTGCTGACGCCCCGTTACCTCCGGGCTCTCACGGAGAGCGGCGTCGCGCATGTGTTCAACTACTGGGGGCGCATGCCGTCGCTCCTGGAGCAGCTCGCCATCCCGGGGATCTGCACCGCGCCCTTCGTGGTCTGCCGCCTGATGCTACCGCCGGGGGGAGACTACGAGGAGCTGGAGACCCGCTACGCCCCCTTCGATCGCCTCCATCGGATCGACGAGCCGATGCGGGCGGGGGTGGCGGCGCTCGCCGATCGCTGCGGGGAAGAAAGCCGCGAGCTGTCCGTGCTGGTGAGCAACAAGGTCGAGGGCTGCGCCCCCCTGACCATCAAGGGGATCGCAGCCCTCTTGTCCTCGCGCTGAGGCGTTCAGCGGCTCAGGGGTTGAGCGCCTTGCACTCGTTGGCGCAGTCCTTGGCGCCGCAGCCGTCCGCCTTGCAGACGCAGGCGATCGCAGCCGTGAGCTGGGGGTTGCTCGCGCACTGAGGCTGGGTGGGATTCTGGAGGCAGCTCGAGCAGACCGAGTTGCTCGCGCAGGCGGCCAGCTGGCTGGAGCAGTTGGTGGTGGCGCAGGTCTGGCAGACCTCGCTCAACCCGCCCGCGGAGCCCGCCGCACCACCGGAGCCAGCAGCCGCACCACCGGAGCCAGCAGCCGCGCCGCCCGAGCCAGCAGCCGCGCCGCCCGAGCCC
>CAZSDX010000473.1:0-5749 GCA_964605685.1 uncultured Polyangiaceae bacterium | reverse complement strand
CCCCGAGGGTGGGCACGCCGTCGGTCACCAGCAGCACGCGCCGCAGCTTCCCGGCGGAGGCCCGCTGCTTCGCCCAGGCGAGGGCGGCGGCCAGGTCCGAGGCGCCGAAGGCCTGCCGCTGCCGGAGCGCCTGGGCCCCGACCTGGGCGAAGCCGGAGGCAGGCCCCTCGTAGACCAGATCGATCCCTTGATCGAAGGCGGCCACCGTGACCGGGACGGAGCCCATCCCCGCGGCCACCTGCTCGACCAGGCGGACCTGCTCCTCGAAGCCGAGGGCCCGGGACGCGCTCGTGTCCACCAGCAGCAGCGTGGGGCCGATGGCCGCGGGGGCCGCCTCGCCGTCGAGCTTGACCCGGAGCAGCGCCAGCTCTCCCGCCTGGAGCCCGTCGCCCTCCGGGAGCTTCGTCGGGTCGACGCGCAGGTCCCGATCCGGCGCGGCGTTCTCCAGGTGGAGCTGGTCGATCAGCGGCGCGTCGTCGCTGGCGAGGCTCACGGCGGCGTCCAGCTTGCCGACCACCGGCAGCCCCCGGAGCGGCAGCGTGTAAGGAGCGTCCGGGGTCAGCTCCTGGGAGTAGCTGAGGATGAGCTCCTTGCGGCCGGAGGCCGGGATGGGGAAGACGCGGGCGGAGAACTCGTTGCCGGCGGCCTGCTCCAGCAGCGCCGGGTCCTGGCGGCGGTGGAGGAAATCCTCGTAAGCTCGCCGGGCGGCCTGCTTCTCCACCACCTCCCCCTCCTGCCACGCGTCCCCCTGCTTCATGGCGAAGCGGCTGATGGCGGCGCCCTGGGGGAGCACGACGCGGAAGGTGCCCTCCAGTACGCGGCTCTCCGGGTTATCGAAGGTGAGGCGGATCTCGGTGAAGGCCAGCGGCCCCTGGATCACGCCGCGAGCGTCGAGGGAGGCGAGCTTCAGCCCCGTCCCGTCGGAGGCCGTCAGCGAGATCGCGGCGGCGGGGGCCTGCGGCGCGGCGGGAGGCTCGGGGGTGAAGCGGTAGAGGGCCCCGGTCTCGGCGATGCGCGTGCCCTCGGGCGCAGGGGAGAGATCGCGGGGGCGCCGCATCTCCAGGTAGGCGAAGGTCCCCCCGAGGAGGGCGATGGCAGAGAGGCCAAGGAGCAGGTGAGTTTTTCGCATGGAGACCCCGGAGGTGAGGAGGGAGACAACCCCCGCGGCGAGACGTTCCCCGGGGCGTCACCCTCAGATGGATTCAACCAGCGGGAGGGTGAGCTGGTCGAGGGCGTAGCTGCGCTCCCCCCTGTGCTCGGTGCGAAACTTGGGCTCCAGCTCCGGCTCGACCGGGACAAGATCCGCCCCCATGGGCCCCAGCACGTCGCTGCCGACGACGAAGAGCACGGACGCGCCCGGGACACGCTGCTGCCGGTAGTAGCTGCGCACACGAAGGTGCCCCCCCGGGGCCTTGCTCAGCAGATGACGCAGCGCACACTTCGGCGTGTCAAACCCGGAAGGTTGTCCCTGAAATTCAACCTCAGCGTACCAGCGTGAGGAGGGATCAAGCACCATCCCGCAGGAGGAGCAGCGGGGCGTTTTCTTGCAGCCTGCGGCCCCGAGGAGGGCGAGGAGCAAGGGGCGGCGAGGGAAGAGGATCACGGGGGGATGGTCGTCCGGAAAAAATGAATCGGGGGCCACGGCAGGGCGTAGCATGGCGCCATGAGCCTGAACCTCGCCACCCTGCTGCGCCAGAGCGCCCAGCGTCACCCGACCAGGACCGCGCTGATCCTGGGGGAGACCCAGATCAACTACGCCACCCTCCACGGGATGGCGTGCAAGTTCGCCGGAGCCCTGAGGGGGCTCGGGGTGAACCCGGGGCAGCACGTCGCGCTGCTGCTGCCGAACGTCCCCCACTTCACCGTGGCGTATTTTGGCATCCTGTACGCGGGGGCGACGGTGGTACCGCTGAACGTGCTGCTGACCGCCGAGGAGATCGCCTACCACCTGTCGGACTCGGACGCGGTGGCGCTGGTGGCCTGGGAGGGCTTCGCGGAGCAGGCGCTGGCCGGGGCGCGGCGCGTGGACGGGTGCAAGAACGTGATCGTGGCGCGGGCCAACCCGGCGGACACCTCGGCGCCGGAGGGGGTCCACAACATGATGGCGCTGCTGGGGGGGGCGGCGCCGGTGACGGATCTCCCGGCGACGATGCCGGACGACACCGCCGTCATCCTCTACACCTCGGGGACCACCGGCAAGCCCAAGGGCGCGGAGCTCTCCCACTTCAACCTGTTCCACAACGCCGAGTACGTGGCGCAGCGGCTGCTACCCGGGACGGAGGACCGGGTGGCGCTGTCGGTGCTGCCGCTGTTCCATAGCTTCGGCCAGACCGTCATCCAGAACGCGACGCTCTCGCTGGGCGGCTCGCTGGTGCTGATGCCCCGCTTCGATCCGAAGGGCGCGTTCGAGCTGATGAGCAAGCACAAGGTCAACCTCTTCGCCGGGGTGCCGACGATGTACTTCGCGCTGCTCCACTACCCGGAGGCCGCCCAGTACGACCTGAGCGCGCTGAAGATGTGCGTCTCCGGGGGATCGGCGATGCCGGTGGAGGTGATGCGGGCCTTCGACGAGAAGTACAGGGTGAACATCCTGGAGGGATACGGGCTCTCGGAGACCTCGCCGGTGGCCAGCTTCAACGTGTTGGATCGGCCGAAGAAGGCCGGCAGCATCGGGCTCCCCATCCAGGGCGTGGAGTTCCGCCTGCTGGACGGCGACGGCAAGGTGATCGATCAGAGCGGCGTCCCCGGCGAGATCTGCATCAAGGGGCCCAACATCATGAAGGGCTACTACAAGCGCCCCGAGGCGACCGCCGAGTCGATCCAGGAAGGGTGGTTCCGCTCCGGGGACATCGCCCAGCGGGACGACGAGGGGTACTACTTCATCGTCGACCGCAAGAAGGACATGCTGATCCGCGGCGGCTTCAACGTGTACCCGCGGGAGGTCGAGGAGATCCTCTACCAGCACCCGGCGGTGATGGAGGCCGCTGTCATCGGCGTCCCCCACGAGAGCCACGGCGAGGAGGTCAAGGCCATCGTCGCCCTCAAGCCCGGCGCCCAGGCCACCGCCGAGGATCTCATCGACTACTGCAAGCAGCGCCTCGCCGCCTACAAGTACCCCCGCCTCGTCGAGTTCCGGGACGCGCTCCCCAAGGGGCCTACTGGCAAGATCCTCAAGCGCGAGCTGCGCGGCTGAACGACGGCCTCAGTCGTCCTTGTCGTGGCCGTCACGGGGCGGCCCCCGGTCGAGCCAGGCGCGGGCCGCCCGCTGCCCCGCCTCGTGCATCGCCAGCAGCGCCTTCCGCTCGAAGTACAGGTAGGAGCCGGCGTTGAAGGTCCGGCTGCTCTCGGGGCGGATCGCCTCGAAGAGCTCCACCTCCCGCAGGCCAGGGTCCCGGAGGTGCTGCGCCAGGGCGTTGCGCTCCAAAAGCAGCTTCCGGTCGGCGTTGTAGGCGTTCTCCAGGAAGGCGTCGGCCAGGTGCTCGATGGCAGCGCCGAAGCGCTCCTCGGGCTTCCCTGGCCAGCGCTTCGGGGTCACCAGCACCGGCACCAGGCGCCGGGCGCCGAGGGCCACCGCCGGCGCCATCGGCGTGTTCACCAGGAGGCCGCCGTCCCAGAGCTCCTGGTCGCCCAGGGAGATCGGGTTGAACAGCAAGGGGATCGCCGCGCTCGCCATCACCATCTCGGGGGTGATGACCGGCTCGTAGCGGTAGTGGCGGGCCGACGCCTCGTCGCGCTTGAGGGGACGGTGGTTGACGATACGGACCACCCTGCCGGTGTGGGCGTCCACGGTGTTGAGGGCGATGCGCATCTCCGTGCGGAGCCCGCCGCGCCCCAGCACCTTCTCCAGCCGCTGCCCCAGCGGCGAGATGTCGAAGAGGTAGCGGGTCCGGATCGCGTCCAGCACGTCGCTCACCGTGTCGAAGCGCGCCGTCAGCAGGAACTCGACGAGCATCGACTCGACGCCGCTCGGGCGCAGCAGCCTGTGCTTGCGCAGAAGCCCGCCCAGCAGCCGGGCCTCGCGGATCCTCCGGTCAAAGGCCCGCAGCGGTTCCCGCAGGAGCACCCGGGCCAGCTCCCCCTGCAAGGACGAGAAGAACCGCTCGTTCGCCACCACCGGGGGTCGCTCCGCCAGGTCGAGCCAGAAGCCGAGCATGGCCTCCGGCGATAGCCCCGCCGCCAGCAGCGCCCCGTTGATCGCCCCCGCCGAGGTGCCGCTCACCACCGCGGGGAGCCGGCAGAATCCCCGCGGGTCCGACCTCAAGATCTTCCATACGCCGACCTGGAACGCCCCCCGGGCGCCGCCGCCGGAGAGCACCAGGGCCAGCGGGCGCAGGGGATCGTGGGCGAGGGGCCGGGGCGCCTCCCCCATCAGAGCCCCGAGAGCAGCGCGACGACCGCCGGCAGGCTGCTCTCCAGCGCCTGCCGCCGCGCCTTGTCGACCTGGAGGACCACCGCCCCGTCGGCGCCGGCCCGCACCTGGACCGTGGCCCGGATCCCCTGGGCGCACTCCCGCGGGAGCACGATCTCGCCGGCCTGGAGCGTCCGTTCGACCTCCCCGCCCCGGACGACCTCGACGGAGCCCGTGCCCACCACCGCCAGCGGAGGCGGCGTCTCGCCGTCGTGGAGCGCCACCTCTCCCGCCGTCAGCACCCTCGGCAGGAGCCAGGCGCAGAGCTTGTCGAAGATGTGCGGCTCCAGCGACCCCAGGAGCCCGCTCGCCACCCCGACCTTCGCCAGGATGGGGTTGGCCGCCGCACGCAGCTCGCCGTCCACCCAGGGGCAGGCGTGCAGCGTCGCGCCCAGAGGGGCCTCGCTCCAGGTGGCCACCTCGCACCCCGACGCGCCCGCCACGAGCCGCAGAGGCAGGGGCTTACCGACGGTGCCACGGGCCCGGAGCGACATCCCGGCTCGCAGCCGCGCCACCACCGTCTCCGAGGAGAACCCGGTGACCAGCGCCTCCCCCCGGAGCACCACCCCCAGGGCAAACCCTCGCACCGACTCCTTGGGCCCCAGCGTCTTGCGCTTCGCCTCCTGGAGGAAGGCGCGACGCTGCTCCGCGGGGATATCCACGAAGGCCGGAAGCTCATCGAGCACCGTTGACGGCGGCACCGACGCCTCCAGGAGCTCGGAGGAGATCTTGGTCTTCTGCGTGGGCGGCGCGCCAGGCAGCTCCGACTCGGTCGGCGTCTCGAGCGCGGGCTCCGGGGAAGGCTTGGCCTGCGAAGCCGCCCGGGCCGCCGCCAGCTCCGGGGACGAGTCGCGGATCAGCACCTCCGGAGGCGGCACCAGGCTCCCTGTGGGCTTGCGCTGGAGCAGCGCCGACAGCGACGGGGTGTTCGAGTGCGCCGGAGCCGGAGGACGGAAGGTGGGCGGCCCGCTGGAATCGAACCAGTCATCGTCCAGATCGAGCGGAGCGGGCGCCGACTGAGGTTTCGAGCGCGGCTTGCTCCCGGGGATCTCCTTCTCGGAGGAGGCCCCCGGCGACGAGGGCGCCACGGACGCCGCAGGAACCTCGGGCGCAGCCGGAGCCGCAGCCGGGGCAGGCCCCCCGGGGCCCCCCGGCGTGGGGAAGGCGGCGAGGAAGTCGGCGGCCATCCCCTTGGGGGGCCACTCCGTCACCGTCTCCTCGATGGACGGAAGCTCCGGAGCGGACACCGGAGGCCACTCCGTCACCGTGTTCTCGTCCGAGTACTTCTTCGCATCCGGCGGGGGCCACTCGGTCACCGTGTTCTCGTCCGAGTAGAGCCAG
>CAZSDX010000472.1:0-5779 GCA_964605685.1 uncultured Polyangiaceae bacterium | reverse complement strand
CGTGAACGCCGGGGCTTCCGTGGCTTGCTCACGTACAGAAAGGATTCACCGGTGACCGCGGCCCCCTCCTTCCTCCTCCCCTGGCCCGCGCCCCTCGCCCACGGTACCCTGCTCCGCCGCTACCACCGCTTCCTCACCGACGTCCGCCTCCTCTCCGGCGAGGTCGTCCGCGCCCACTGCGTCAACACCGGCGCCATGGAGGGCCTCGTCCGCCCCGGCTCCCCCGTCTGGCTCTCCCCCGCCCGAACCCCCGGACGCAAGCTCCCCTTCTCCTGGATGTCCATGGAACTTCCGGAGGGAACGAGGGTCGGAGTTGACACCTCGCTCCCCAACCGGCTGACGGGCGCCCTCCTCGCGGCGCGGCTGCTGCCTGGCTTCGAGCGGCACCGGGGCTTCTCCGCGGAGGTCGCCTACGGCGAGGGATCCCGGGCGGATTTTCGCGTCGAGACGGCGCGGGGCGCCTGCTTCCTGGAGGTGAAGAACGGCCACCTCGTGTACCCGGACGGCGGGGCGTACTTCCCCGACTCGGTGAGCGCGCGGGGGACGAAGCACCTGCGGGAGCTGGCGGAGGTGGCGCGCGGCGGAGGGGCGGCGTCGGTGCTGTTCGTGATCCAGCGGGACGACGCGCGCTTCGTCCGGCCCAGCGACGTCCACGACCCGGCGTTCGCCAGGGAAGCCCGGGCGGCGGCGGAGGCGGGGGTGAGCTTCCGGGCGCTGAAGGTCAGGCCCACGGCGGACGGCGTGGAGGTGGCCGGGATCCTCCCCGTGGACCTCGCCCCCTACGACCTCGCCGGGCCGCGGCGCTGGCGCGAGGAGGGCCGCCGCTGGTCCGGCTGGGAGCGGCCTCCCCGGGCGTAAGGTCGTCCAGCGGGCGATCTCCTCGTAGAGCGCGTCGAAGGGGATGTCGCCGCGCCGGGCCAGCTCCTGCAGCTCGCTCACCTCCTCGTCCGCGATGCTCCCGTCGGAGGCCGCCATCTGGCAGCCGAAGCCGAGGAGCCAGCGCCGGTCCTCCTCGCTCAGCTCCCGGATGGGCAGCTCGTCGAGGTGCACCGGGCGCAGCAGCAGGGGGTAGACCTCCGCCTGCCGCTCCGGGGAGAAGGCAAACTGGGTCATCGTCTCCAGGAACAGATCCGCCTCCTTGCGCTGGAGGGTCCCGTCGGCCCAGGCGACCCGGGCCAGCACCGCCATCAGGGTCTTCTCTCGAACGAAATCATCCATGGAACCCATCGTACCCCCCCGCAGTACCGTGGCGATCCTCACGCACCTCCCCGGAGCAGCCCGGCACCGCCAGCAGAAGCAGCGCAAGCAGCCCGACGCGCATCAGTGCCCCGCCTCCCCCTCCACCAGGAAAGCCCAGAGGTCGCCGCCACCAGGGGCCAGCTCCAGGGTGTACACCCCGGTATCGTGGAGGTGCAGCAGGTAGGAGGCTGGTAGCTCCGCGCTGCACCCTTCGGTGGCGGCGCTCTCGGGAACCGACTCCGTAGAGCCTCCCAACGGTGATCCCGGTGAGGATCTTGGGCTCCTTGAAGTAGAGGTGCCAGTTCGCATGATCCGTCAAGTTGACGAAAGACACGTAGCTGGCGCCGTTTGCTGACCGCTGGATGAGGTAGCTCTCGCCGGAGGCCATCTTGGCGTCTGGGGCCTTCGCCGGATCGCTCGCCGCCGTCAGGGGCTTGGGGAGGCGCTCAGCGCGGTGCAGGCGAGCTGGTCTACCTTGCTGGCAGCTTGCCCCCCTTGCCCTGCTTTCCCGCTGGCGCCGTGGTCGTGGCCACCTTCTCCGCCGTGGTCGTGGCCGTCGCTCCCGCCGTGGTTGTGGCCGTGGTGATCATGATCGTGATCGTGATCGTTGCAGCCGGAAAGCCCGAGGAACGCCATGGCCAAGGCCAGGAAGAAGGAAGAAACAATGCGTGGTTGGGATCGCATGGGGATGGCCTAACGTGCCCAGGGACAGGGTGGGTGCGGCAAGTTGTCGCAGCAGATCAGTGGCAGTGGTCTCCGTGGCAGTCGTTGGAGCAACAGTCTGCATCCTTGGTGCAAAAGCCCCCCGGTGGCTTGCAAGCCCCCGGCTTCCGGCAGACCCCCAGGGGGCCCTCCTGTCCTAGCGGCTCGCAGACCTCCTCTCCCGGGCAGTCTTCCTTGGCGCAGCAGAAGGCGGCGCAGGTGCTCCCGTCGCAGTGGTTCCCTCCCTGGCAGTAGGGCTCGCTCTGGTTGCTGCAACTCTCTCCGGGTTTCTGCGTGTTGGGTGGCTCGAAGCACTGAAAACCGCTGGTGGAGAGATCACAGGCCCAGCCTTCCGCTCCGTCGCACCCCTCGTTGGTGAGCGGGTTGCACGACTTCAGGCCGCCCCAGCAGCTCGCCGGGAGCTGGTACGTGCCGCTACTGGCCTCGACGGCGGCGTTGTCTGGCGAACACTGGCCCGTGCCGTCGTCGAACCAGGAACGCAGCAGCGCCACGGGGCCCGCCTTGCCCTTGCCGATGAACTGCGCGCGGCGCTTCTGGTAGCTGGCGAGGATGTCGGCGGCCTTGGCCCGCAGGCCCAGATCCACCGGCTGCGGCTTGTACCCCTTGGGGACCGCGTAGGTGTAGCCCCCGGTCAGCTTGGCGAAGGTGGGCATGTGGAAGAAATCTCGCTGGACGAACTTCCCGGTCTTCTCCTCCTCCTCCTCCGCCTGCACGAAGAAGTCGACCGCATGATCCGGGTAGCCAAAGAGGTATCCATAAGCCCGGAATCTCCTGGTCGTCGGGTCCTTGTCCACTGCGTCCACCACCTGCAGCGGCTTGTCCCAGCTCCCGACGCCGATCTCCTGGAAGACCGGGCGCTCCTTCACCACGTCGTCGAAGCGTGGGCGGCGGAACAGCACGCCGTCGGCGGCCTTCTTCCCCCCGAAGGCGCCGTGGAAGACCTGCAGATCCGCCGAGAGCGCCGTCGAACACCGGAACGCCGCCAGGATCTGCCGCGCCTCCTCCACCGCCGCAGGCTCGGCCCCCTCTGCCGGGAACTCAAGCGACAGGAACCCGGTGCTCATCGGCTTCAGCCCGCCCACCACCGTGAACAGTGCCTCCGTGTCCAGCGCCTCCAGCAGCGTGGCCTCCGCCTTCTTCCGCAGGTTCGCGGGCAGCTCCTCCAGCGGGAAGCACTGGCCGCACGCTACCGCTCCGGTTGCCCCCTCACCTTGCCCCGCTCCCCCGCTCCCCGCACCTCCTTCCCCCGCGTCGCCGCCATCGCCTCCCTGCGCGGCGCCCCCTTGCCCCGCGCCGGAGCCGCCGCTCCCCGCGTCGCCCCCTCCGTTGCCCCCGGTGGACCCACCCCCCGCCGCGTCGCTCCCCGCAGCCCCCTGCGGCGCCGCAGGATCGTCCCCGCAACCCAGCAAACCCGCCCAGAGAACCACCCAGCCCAGACGTCTCATCTTCTTCCCTCCTGCGCCGTTGACCAGTCTCATGCGGACCACAGTGACGCACCTCGTTTGCTTTTGCAATCGTGTTGCGATATCTCTCCCGACGATGCAGACGGAGATGAACCAAGAGAGCCTGGTGGGACCGCACGGAGAGCCGCGAGGCGACGCGCTGGAGGCGGTCCGACGCGGGAAGAACCACGCGATCCTGGCGCGACGGCTGCCGGGGAAGGCGGCGGCCTACCTGGCGCGGGCGGCGCAGGGCGAGGTAGAGCGGGTGGAGTTCGAGGTGCTGGACGGTCGCCTGGACGGGGCGGCGCTGACGTCCGGGCTTCCGGCAGGGCGGGAGCGAGCGTGGGTCCGGCGGGACGTGGAGCGGTGGGGGCGGCGGCTGGTGGAGCTGACCGGGTTGCCCCGCTACCATGCGAGCTTCGGGCCGATCACCACCGACAAGTGCAAGAAGTTCCACGTCGATTACGTGATGCTCCGGCTTCTGGTGACCTACGCGGGGCCTGGCACCGAGATCGCGCCGGATGAGATCGTCCGTCGCAAGGCGCTGGAAGAGCCCGCTCACTGCCACATCGAGGCGAACGAGGCGATCCTGCGGGATCCCTCGGGGGTGATCCGCGCGAACGCCGGGGACGTGGTGGTGCTCAAGGGGAACGCCTGGCCCGGGAACGAGGGGCTGGGGGTGGTGCATCGCTCGCCGCCGGTCGAGGATCGCGGCCTCCGGCGGCTCGTACTTACCTTGACCTGCTTCGGCCCCCGAGGACGCCCCTGGTGAGGTGACCCCGCGGGGCTCTGCCGCGGCGAGGCATTGCCCCGCCCGAGCCGTGGCGCCAGCATACGGAGCGTGACCCAGCCAACACCGCCCGATACGCCCGGTCCTCGGCGTCCCGCCACGCTGGCGGATCTGGACGCCGTGCCCTCGACCCACACGGGTCACCTGATCAACGGCAAGCTCTACGCTTTCCCGAGACCACGGCATGGCCACGAGAAAGCTCAGTATCGCCTCGGCGTTCGCCTTTCCCCCTTCGATCCTCAGGCCAGCGGCCCGGGTGGTCCCGGGGGCTGGTTGTTCTTGATGGAGCCCGAACTGCACATCGGCAGCGAGCGCGCCGTGCCGGACCTGGCAGGCTGGCTGCGCCCCATCGAAGAGGGACTCCTCGACCCTTACCCCACGATCCCTCCCGCCTGGATCTGCGAGATCCTATCGCCCCGGACCGAAGCCTTTGATCGCGGAGAGAAGGCTACCTGGTTCCTTCAGATCGGTGTCCGGTGGTTGTGGTTCATCACGCCAGAAGAGCGGCTCCTGGAGGTCTACGAGCGCGACGCCGGGGCCTGGCGCCAGCGCCACCGCTTCACCGGCAGCGCAGACGTGGCTGCCCCGCCCTTCGACGCCCTGGCCTGGCCCCTTGGCTCGCTCTGGGGCTGAGCTTACCTCGTCCCCCGAGGACGCTCCTGGTAGGGTGACCCTGCGGGGGCTCTGTCCAGGCCCACGGGCCCGGGGTACGCTCCGCGGTGCCATGGTCGAGCGGCGACGTCGAGCTTCCTGGGTGCGGGGTTTCCTCGGGGTGGCGCTCCTGGGGAGCGGGAGGGTGCAGGCTGACCCTGCCGCCGCCGAAGCCCTCTTCGAGCGAGGTAAGGCGTTGATGCAGGAGGGGAGGTACGCCGAGGCGTGCCCCAAGTTCGAGGAGAGCTACCGCCTCGATCCCGGCGGCGGCGTTCTGATCAACCTGGCGACCTGCCACGAGAAGCAGGGGAAGGTGGCCTCCGCCTGGGCGGAGTTCAAGGAGGCCCTCGCCCTCGCCGTCAAGGCGGGCCGCGCCGACCGGGAGCAGTTCGCCCGCGAGCGCATCGCGGCGCTGGAGAAGCTGCTCCCCCGGCTCCTGATCGACGTGCCTGCCGGGGTCCGCGTCGAGGGGTTGCGGGTGCTCCGCGGCGAGGCGCTGCTGCGGGAGGGCTCCTGGGGGGAACCGCTGCCGGTGGACCCGGGAGCCCACCGGATCATCGCCTCCGCCCCCGGCCACGAGGACCGTTCCTACGAGGTGCAGGTCCGCCAGGGGGAGGTGACCGCGCTGGTGATCGAGCCGCTCCGTCCGCTCGCCGCGGCCCCAACCTCCGCGGCGCCTCCGGCGTCGGTCGTGGCTCCCTCCGCGGCCGATGCCCCCCCGGAGCGCCCCGCGTCGGGGCCTGCCCGCGAGGCCAGCCCCCGCAGGACCGCCGGCTACATGGTGGGCGGGGCCGGAGCCCTGGCGCTGTGGGCCGGAGGCGTCTTCGGGGTCCGGGCCATCCTCAAGCGGCAAGACAGCGACGCGGACTGCCCCGGCGGCGCCTGCAACGCCCGGGGCTGGTCCACCTACGAGGACGCCCAGCGCGCCGCGCGC
>CAZSDX010000471.1:0-5780 GCA_964605685.1 uncultured Polyangiaceae bacterium | reverse complement strand
GGCATCGAAGCGGGCCGGATGTTCGGCGTGCTGGGCTTCGAGACCGACGAGGTCCTTGAGGAGAAGAAGCGCGACCTCGTCTACCCCAAGCGTATCAACCCGCTCACCACGGGCCCGGGCCTGCCGCGCTTCATCGACGGCTCGCGCACGCTCAAGGGCGACGGCAATTTCCCCTTCGTGGCCGAGCGCCGCGGCGTCATCTTCATCGAGCGCTCGCTCAAGCAGGGCCTGCAGTTTGCCCGCCACAAGAACAACACCGAGGGCCTGCGCGCCACGGTGCGCCGCACCATCACAGGCTTCCTGCTGGCCCAGATGAACAACGGAGCCTTCCGCAGCCGTGACCCGGCCAAGGCCTTCTTCGTCGACGTCTCGGACCTGCTCAACACCCCCGCTGTCATCTTCGCCGGCAAGCTGCTGGCCCGCATCGGCCTGGCCACCAACAAGCCGGCCGAATTCATCGTGCTCAGCATCTCCCAGGACACTCGTGCATTGGACGCCATCCTGGCGTCTGGTGGCTGAAGGAGTTGGCCATGCCCGTCATCGGCAACCCCCGCTCGTTCCACAAGAAGTTCAAGTTCATCCTGGAGATCGACGACGTCGCGCACGCCGGCTTCCAGAAGTGCTCGGAGCTGTCGGTCGAGGTGGCCAAGATCGAGTACTTTGAGGGCGGCTCGCTGATCCCCAACAAGAGCCCCGGCCGCCTGTCCTTCGCGGACATCACCCTGGAGCGCGGAGCCACCCAGGACCGCGACCTCTTCGACTGGCTCCAGGACGTGGCCGTGACCTCGAGCGGCCTGGGCCTCGTGGACCCGTACTACAAGCGGAACCTGGACCTGGTGCAGCAGGACCGGGACGGCACGACGCTGCGCCGCTGGTCGCTGTCGCGGGCATGGCCCGTGAAGTTCGTCGCGGGCGAGTGGGACAACGACAGCGACGAGAACGTCATCGAGTCCGTCACCCTCACCTTCGACTTCTTCGAACTCATCCAGTGAGCTGCTCCACCTGTCCCCCGCTCGCCTCCCGGGTGGCTTTGCCTTGGGGGAGGCCACCATGCCGAACACCATCATCTGCCCCTCGGGGCTCTCCGGCTCCATCCGCGGCCTGAAGGTCCGCGAAGAACGCTTCCTCGCCGACCGCAAGCTCGCCAAGGCTGGCTCCGTCGTCGACGAGTTGCTCCGCGCCTGCTGGGAGGAGACCACCGACCCCGGCCCCTACGACTTCGGCGCTGCCGAGATCGATTGGGACCGTGTGCTCCAGGGCGACCGCTTCTTCGCCCTGCTGCAGATCCGCGCCCTGACCTACGGGCCTGACTACGCCTTCGCCGCCACCTGCCGCGAGGACGGCTGCCGCGTCCGCATCGAGTGGGAACTCGACCTGCGCAAGCTGCCCTCCCGCGCTCTGTCGGACGAGAGCCGGGCGGCGCTGCTGGCGGGCAATCGCTTCGAGACCAGGCTTCCGGAGGCCGGGAGGCGCGTGTGGTTCCGGCTGCTCACCGGAGCGGACGAGAAGAAGCTGCCGGCGCTCAAGCGCAACGCGGGTGACCGGATGCTCTCGGCGATGCTGGCCTTCCGGGTCGTCGAGGTCGAGGGCATCGACGACCGCGAGCGGAGGCGCTTCGTGGAGGACCTATCGATGCGCGACGCGGACTTCCTCGTCGACGAGTTTGATCGGGTCGACTGCGGCGTCGACACCACGATCGAGATCGAGTGCCCGGAGTGCTTCGCGCAGCAGGAGGTCCAGCTCCCTTTCGACCAGACCTTCTTCCTGCCTGGGAAGGGCCGGACGGCGAGGAGGCGGGCGCAGGGTGGCTCCTCCCCCGCGTAGACATCGACAGCTGGCGCGAGGGGCTGTTTCAGCTCTGCTGGCGGCAGCATGGAGGCTCCGGACTCGGGGTGACGATGGGCGAGGCGCTGGACCTCGACACCTCCGACCGAGACTGGCTCCTGGAGCGCATCGGCGAGCAGCGCTCGAAGGAGGCGCAGGCCATCGAGAAGGCGGGCAAGAAGAGGTGAGCTCATGCTGAACAACATGGGCCTGGGCTTCGTGTTCACGGCCACTGACCTCGCCTCGTCGAAGATGCAGGCGCTCGAGCGCAGCTTCCTCAGCCTCGACAAGCGCGTGGGACTGGGCACCGAGCGGATCACCTCGTCCTTCCGCGAGCTCGGCATGGGCCTGTCGCTCATGACCGCCGGGGCCGCCATGATCGGAGGCGCCTTCGCCCTCGCCGACAAGGCCGGCCAGTTCGAGCAGGCCATCGCCGCCGTTGCCGCCGTGTCAGGAGCCACCAAGACGGAGCTGGCGCAGCTGCGCGAGGCCGCCATCGACGCGGGCATCGCCACCCAGTTCTCGCCCACCGACGCCACCGTCGGCCTCAAAGAGCTGGCCCAGGCGGGCTTCAACGCCCAGGAGTCGATGAAGCTCCTGATCCCCGTGCTCGACCTGGCCGGAGGCTCCCTCGGCGAGCTGACCCCGGCGCAGGCTGCCGGGCTGGCCTCGCAGGCGCTGAAGGCATTCGGGCTGTCGGCGGACGAGGCGGGCGTGTCCGTCGACCGGATGCTCCAGGCCGTGAACGTGTTCGCCCTCAACGCCTCCGAGCTTCCGCAGGCCCTGGGTATCGCCTCCCGGGGAGCGCAGGCGCTGCACCAGTCGATGAGCGAGACGCTGATCTCGCTGGGCCTGGTGAAGAACATCATCCCGGGCGTCGAGCGCGCCTCGACCGGAGTCGCCGTGGCCATGGAGCGCATGGCCGACCCCAAGACCCAGACCGCGCTCAAGGGACTCGGGGTGTCGGTGACCGACAGCGGAGGGCACTTCCGCGGCTTCCTCGACGTCGTGGGCGACATGGTGCCAGCGCTGGGAAAGATGACCGACGCCAAGCGCTCGGCCTTCCTCATCGACACCTTCGGAGCCCACGCCCTCGGCAGCCTGCAGGCGATCCTCACGCAGGTCACCACGGGCATCAAGACCAACTCCGGCGAGACGCTCAAGGGAGCCGACGCCATCGCCTACCTGCGCAAGCAGTTCGACGAGGCGGGAGGCACAGCCGCGGGCTTCCGCGACAAGATGCTCGACACCTTCGCGGGGCAGAAGCAGCTGATGGCGGGCTCGCTGGAGACGCTGGCCATCGTGCTGGGAGAGCCCTTCGCCCAGGTGTTCAAGCCCATCCTGGCCACGGTGCTCGACGGACTGAACGGGGTCTTGAAGTTCCTGCGAGCGATGCCTGCGGGGCTGAAGAAGAGCTTCGGCGCGATGTTCGTCGGGGCCGGTTCGCTGATCGCCGTGGTCGGAGCTGCCCTCGCCGCCAAGGCCAGCCTCGCCCTCTTCGTGATCGCCCTGAAGGCCGCGGGAGTCACGCTCACCGGGGTGCTGCTCGTGCTGGCCCCCGCCATCGCCGCCGTGGCCGCGCTGGGCCTGGCCTTCGCCGGCCTGAAGATCGCCTTCGAGAAGAACCTCGGGGGCTTCGGAGACCTGATGCGCCGCAGCTGGGAGCGCACCGCCCTGTTCTTCTCCGCCATCAAGCAGCTCTTCGAGGAGGGGGGCTTCTCGGGCTCGGTGCGCGAGGAGCTGAACCGCGCGGAGAACCTGGGCCTGAAGGATTTCTTGATCAACCTGTTCCTGTGGGGCCACCGGATCGCCAACTTCCTGAGCGGCATCTCGACAGGATTCGCCGCAGGTGTGGAGGGCGCTCGCCCCGCGATGGAGACCTTCGTCGGGGCGCTCACCCGGCTGGGCCAAGCCCTGGGCCTTCTGTCAGCGCGTGACGACGCCACGACCGCCGCCGCGAAGTTCCGCGCCTTCGGAAGCTCGGGTGAGCAGGTGGGCCGCACGCTGGCCGCGGTGTTCGAATTCCTCGTTCGCGGGCTCACCGCGGTGGTGGACACAACCCGGGGACTCGTCGAGGGATGGACAATGATGCGCCCCGCCGCGGCGCTGGTGGGCTCTGCCTTCGCCGTGCTGGGCAACCAGCTCGCCCTGCTGGTGGGCTCGCTCAACGGACATGCCGCGGCCACCCGCGAGAACGGCTCGGCCTGGGTGGCGCTGGGTCAGGTCGTCGCCTTCGTCGTCTCGGCCATCGTCGGCACCCTGGCCCTGCTGGTCACCGCCATCGCCGCTGCGGTGGCCGTCGCCAGCGGCGTGCTCAGCGCCCTGGTCTCCGTCTTCTCGGGCCTGGCCGACGTGGTGACCGGGGTGGTCTTCGTCATCGGAGGCATCTTCACGGGCTCCTGGGCCGACATCTGGACCGGGATGAAACTGGTGGCCTTCGGGGTCATCGACGCCATCGCCGGCGCCATCCTGGGGCTGGTGGGGGCCATCGGTGGCGCCATCGACGCCATCGCTGGCCTGCTCGGCAGCGCCACCGGGCTGCAGTCCGCCCTCAAGGGCTTCAAGGAGACCTTCCGCGCCGACGTGGGCAACGCGCTGGGCGTGGGCGACCTGTCCTTCACCCCCACCAAGCCCCAGAACGGCCCCGCCCCGGCCTCCGGAGCCCCCACGGCAGCCACCGCCCCCATGCCCGCTCTCGCCGCCCTCCAGGCCCAGCCAGCGGCCCCTGCCGCGCCTGCCGCGCCTCCGGGGCAAGCACCGGGGCCGGTGGTGGTGAACGTGCAGGTGGATGGGCAGACGGTGGCCCGCGCCGTTCACAAGGCCGGGGCCGACAGCGCCGCGCGGAGCTTCTCCCCCGTGCCGACCTTCTGACGGAGCACACCCATGGGCATCGAAGTCGTCACCGTTCGCCCCCCGCGCTGCCTGCTCATCAACGTCACCACCGGCGAGAGCATCCAGTGCCTCTTCAACCCCACCCAGTTCACTGAGCGTGTGCAGGTCAACTGGAACCGCATCGCTGTCCCGGGCCTCTCCCATCAGGTGCTCCAGTACCAGTCGACCGGCAACCGCCAGCTCGCCGGCATCGAGTTCTACGTCGACCGCTTCTTCGCCCTCCACGAGAACGACCACGCCGACGTCCTCGACTTCCGGGGCTTCCTGCGCTCGCTCACCGTGCCCCCCAAGGCCCCCGAGGGCGTGCCCGTGGTGGCGCCACCCAGGACGATCTTCGTGTGGCCAACGGTGATGAGCATCGAGACGGTGCTGACGGACCTGGAGTTCACCTACCGGCAGTTCGGGGTGAACGGCAACGTGCTGGTCTACACGGCCACAGTGACCTTCGAGGAGATCCTCGACATGCGGGTGACCAGCGAGGAGCGCAAGAAGTAGCCATGGCCCCCCGCGCAGGCTCCCGCCACAGCTTCTGCCTCGGCGTGCTCGACGCAGAGGGGCGCCGCTTGCTGACCGAGCGCGAGCCCTTCCGGTACCGCGAGCTGCCCGACAACCGGCAGCACCGCGTGGTGGAGGGCGACACGCTCTGGGGCCTGGCAGGGCTGTACTTCGCGCCGCTGCCGAGGGCGTGCGGATTCTGGTGGGCCATCGCGGATTTCCAGCCTGACCCGCTCGTGGACCCGACGGTGGGGCTGGGGGTGGGGCGCGTGCTGGTGATCCCATCGACGCGCGTCCTCTCCGACGTCATCCTCGGGGAGGCACGGCGACGAGAACATGGGTGAGAAGTTCCAGCCGACACGAGTCTGCCTTGGTGTATTGCGCCACGGAAAGTACAGAAGACGTTTCTCACAGGGTCAATGGCCCCACCGCACTTGACTCCCGAGATGAGTGTAGCCTTCCCGAAGGGAAACGCGTCCTCGACTCGGCGCGAGCCCACGTCCCTCGACGCCGTGCGCCGAAGGCACCGCGCAGTCCCGCGACCGCAGGTCGCTACCCACCTGAGGCGT
>CAZSDX010000470.1:0-5873 GCA_964605685.1 uncultured Polyangiaceae bacterium | reverse complement strand
CCCCGGCCTCTCCGCTCGCGCCGCTTTGGCCTGCGTCGCCGCCCACACCGGCGGCACTCCCGCCGGCACCGGCCTCGCTCCCGCCATCGCCACCGCTCCCGGCGCTGTCCCCGGCGGCGCCTCCCGGGGAACCTCCGACCCCCGATGCCCCGGCGCCGCCCTGCCCTCCGGCGCTTTGCCGCACTGCGGCATCGAGGTCGCCGGTGGCCTCGATTCCGCAGCCAGCGGTGCCCGAAGCCAGGAGAAAAAGACCAGAAAACAGCCAGGGGGTACGGCAAGCCATCACCCGGGAGTGTCACGGTGCGAACTGGGTGCGTCAATGGTTCTCGCGCGTTCTCGCGTTGGCGCCCCGGGGAGAGCTGGGGCAAGGAGGAGGGCGATGACGAAGCTGGCGCAGGACGACAGGGCAGAACGCTGGGATTTTGTGATCATCGGCTCGGGCTTCGGGGGATCCGTCTCCGCCCTGCGGCTGACGGAGAAGGGATACCGGGTGCTGGTGATCGAGAAGGGGCGGCGCTTCACCCGGGACGATTTCCCCCGGAGCAACTGGGATCTACGGCGCTGGCTCTGGAAACCGGAGCTGGGGTTCCGCGGTATCTTCCAGATGTCCTTCTTCGAGCACGTCACGGTGCTCCACGGGGTCGGGGTCGGCGGGGGCTCGCTGGTGTACGCCAACACGCTGCCGCTGCCGAAGGACGACTTCTTCCGCAAAGGGAGCTGGGCCGGGCTGGCGGACTGGAAGAGCGAGCTATCCCGCCACTACGCCACCGCCCGCGCCATGCTGGGCGCAGCCCCCAACCCGAGCCTCACCCGGGGGGACAAGATCCTCAAGGAGATCGCCGAGGAGACTGGCCGCGGCGACCACTGGGAGCCCACCCACGTCGCGGTCTTCTTCGGCGAGCCCGGCAAGGAGGTCCCGGACCCTTATTTCGACGGCGAGGGCCCCCCGCGGGTCGGCTGCACCTTCTGCGGCGCCTGCATGACCGGGTGCCGCGTCGGCGCCAAGAACACCCTGGACCAGAACTACCTCTACCTGGCGGAGCGCCGCGGCGCCCAGGTGCTCGCGGAGACGGAGGTCCATCACGTGCGCCCCCGCGGCGCCAACGACGGGAGCGAGGGCTACCTGCTGGAGGTGCAAGGTCCCGAAGGAGCACGGACGATCTCCGCCGCCCAGGTGATCTTCGCCGGCGGCGTCATGGGCACGGTCCCGCTGTTGCTCCGCATGAAGGAGGATCCTGGCGGCCTCCCCCGGCTCTCCCCCCGGGTAGGCGACATGGTCCGCACCAACAACGAGGCGCTGATTGGCATCATCAGCCCCGACCCGAAGGATGACTTCTCCAAGGGCGTGGCCATCACGTCGATCCTCCACACCGACGAGGTGAGCCACATCGAGCCGGTGCGCTACGCGGAGGGCTCCGGGTTCTTCCGCATGCTCGTCCTCCCTCACGCCCCCGGGAGCAACGTGCTGGTGCGCGCCGGCGGCGCCATCCGGGGCTTCTTCCGCCAGCCCCTCACCTGGCTCAAGGCCCTCGCCGTGCCGGACTTCGCCCGGCAGAGCCAGATCCTGCTCTACATGCGCACCCTCGAAGGCACCCTCCGCCTGCGGCTGGGGCGCGGCGTCTTCACCGGGATGACCCGCGGCCTCGTCTCCGAGTTGGACCCGGGCACCCCCGCCCCCACCGCCTTCATGGAAGAAGCCACTGACCTGGCCGAGCGCTTCGCCCGGAAGGTCGGCGGCGTCGCCATGACCATGCTCACCGAGACGCTGATGGGCACCCCCACCACCGCCCACATCCTCGGGGGCGCTTGCATGGGCCAGGACCCGGACCACGGCGTCATCGACGCCCAGCACCGAGTCTTCAACTACCAGGGCCTCTACGTCATCGACGGCAGCGCCGTCAGCGCCAACCCTGGCGTCAACCCCTCCCTCACCATCACGGCCCTCGCCGAGCGCGCCATGTCCTTCATCCCTTCGGCTCCCCCGGCGCGCTCCTGAGCAGCGCGGCGGCGCTCGGAGCGGTGAGCGCCCCCTGAAACCAGCGGTCCAGCGCCGCGAGATCCACGCACGCACGCACCTTGCGCGCCTGCGCCTCGCTCACTTTCAGCCCTCGCGCCGCCAGCACCGCCAGCACCGCCTCCGCCTTCGCTTCCCGCACCTGCCTCGCTGCCTCCTCGGCCTGCCGCTGCGCCAGGAGCTTCTCCGCCCGTTCCTCCTCCAGACGCCTGGCCTCCTGGTCGGCTCGCTTCGCTTCCTGGTCGGCTCGCTTCGCTTCCTGGTCGGCTCGCTTCGCTTCCTGGTCGGCTCGCTTCGTCTCCAGGTCGGCGCGCTTCGCTTCCTGGTCGGCGTGCTCCTCGGCGAGCCTGCGGGCCTCCTGCTCCACCTGGAGCGTCTCTTCGGGGGTGAGCAGCGCGCGCTTGCCCCACCGGTCCTCCGTCAGCAGCAGCTTGCCGTCCGCGGTCTCGTGGAGCCACAACCCCAGCACCTGGCTCCGCGTCGGTCCGTCTCCTCCGTAGACCTGCCTCCACTGGCGCTTCTCGCCGAGACGGAAGACCCGCAGCGTCTCCACCTCGCCCTGGGCCTGGAGCCCCGGCTGGTGCTTCCAGGGCTCGAAGATCACCAGCTCCTGCACCCCGAGGTGGGCGTACTTGTCCGGCGCCACGCGGTAGTCCTTCTTGCGGTTGCTGCGGGAGACGAACTCGAAGGCGAGGGTGGGGACGAGGCCGTGGTGCTCCCAGGGAAACCAGGTGGCGCCCTCGGCGGCGGGGGGCTCCGGCTGGGGCAGGACGTAGACGTCCGGGGCGACGGTGATCCTGCGGTCGCGGGGGTCGATGCCGATGTGCTGGTCAAAGTCGACCCAGACCTTTTTCCCTGCGCGAGCGAAGAAGAGACGGAGCAAGGAGACGAGGGAGAGGATGAAGTCGGACTGGTCGAAGCCGTGGCCCATGTCGTCGTCTTCGGTGAAGACCCAGCCGTCCGGCAGCGGGTCCGGCAGCGGCGGCAGGCGAGCGGCGGAGAGCGCGAGGGAGGCGGGCGTCATGGTGAGGAGGAAGGTACGGGGCGCCACCAGGGGCAGCAACCCGATCCGGTGACGCCTCTTCGGCACGCGGTCATGGCAGTTGCTTACGGAGCACCGCGATCCAGAAGCCCGCGAGGCGGTGCAGGGGGGTGTCGCACAGCGCCCACTCGGCGCGGGTCAGCAGCGTCCGCAGCGGCGGGAGCCGGTAGAGCAGGGCCGTCGGCGTGACGATGCGCACGCCCCGGGCGCCCTCCAGGCGGCAGCCCGCCGGGATCAACCGCCGCACCTCCGAGGGCGAGTCGAAGCGCGTGTAGACCTCGCTCTCCTTGCGGTCGTGGCTGATGGCGCCCGCGGGGCCCAGGCGCTTGGCCAGCCCCCGCAGGCTGTAGGGGTTGTAGAACTCCGCCAGCACCACGCCGCCGGGGCGGGTGACCCGGGCCATCTCCGCGAGCGCCTTGCGGATGTCCGGCACGTGCGCCAGCACCTTGAACGAGCAGACCACGTCGAAGGAGGCGTCCTCGAAGGGGATCTCCGTCAGCGAGCCCTCCTTGACCGACAGCCCGCGCTCCCTCGCCTTCTCCAGCATCCCGGGCGACAGATCGAAGCCCTCCGCCCGCGCCGCGAAGCCGGCGATGCGCTCCAGCAGCAGCCCGGTCCCGCACCCCGCCTCCAGCACCTCCTTCCCGGCCCCGTGGCGCCGCACCAGATCGACCTCCAGGTCATCGAGCAGCGCGTGGTACCCGAGGGGGTCGTTGGGCCGCCGAGCGGCCTCGTAGCGTCGGGAGAAATCGTCGTAGTAGCCACGGATCTCTTGCTGGTCCACGGGCCTTCTGTACCCGCTGCCGGACCCCGGGGCCAACCTCGCGGCCCGGCCCCTTTTCTCTCGCGTCCCCCGTTCCCCCGAAAACTGGGCCACCCATCCCACGGTATGCCACACGAACCTCCATGGCACGGCACGGACTGTGGGTGCTGGGGTTGAGCGTGACCCTGGCAGGTTGTGGCCTGGGAGGCCCCAAGGCCACCTCGGACAAGACCGCCCTGACCGGGGCAAAGCCGGCGTCGTCGGGCGCCACCAGCGACCCGGAACGCCCTCCGGTGAAGGTCAACGGGCCGAAGGTGGCGGCGCTGACGCTGACGACGCCGATCTACGAGGGGCCCCACCACAAGGCCAAGCCGCTGGGGTACATGCGGCTGGGGGAGGCGCTGCCCCGTTCGGAGCGTGCGGTGCAGGGCGACGGCCAGTGCGCCGAGGGCTGGTACGCGGTGCACCCGGCGGGCTACGTCTGCGCCGACGGGAAGGACGCGACCCTGGACCTGGGGCACAAGATCATCCGGGCGCTTGGGGTGAAGCCGGATCTGAGCAAGCCGATGCCGTACACGTACGGGTTTGTCCGGGCCAACGGGGCGCTCTACCACCAGGTCCCGGTGAAGAAGGACCAGGACCGCTTCGAGTTCGGGCTGCCGGATCACCTCAAGGGCTTCAAGAAGTTCCACACGAAGTGGAACCGGGTGGACAAGGCCGGAGCGAACCACGTCCCGCTGGACGAGAAGGGGAACGGCAAGGGGCTGCCCAAGGACGTGCCGCCCCCGCCCCCGCAGGCGGACGAGGACAACCTGTTCGGCAACCTGGAGGACGGCGATACGCCCTGGTGGCTCCGGGGCCGGCGGCAGATCCCGAACATCTCGACCTACAAGTCACCGGAGTACGCGGTCTTCAACGGGAAGGTGTACCGGCATGCGGGCCTGGCAGTGGTGGGCTCCTTCCGGGCGGACGAGAAGGCCGGCAACCGCAAGTTCGCGGTGCTCCTGGACGGGCGCCTCATCGGCGAGGACAAGCTCAAGCCCCACTACGCCTCGCCCTTCCACGGGATCCCGCTCGACGGCACCCTCCCCTTCCCCTTCGCCATCGTCCGCAAGGACACGGCCACCTACTTCGAGCCCAAGGACCACTCCAGGTGGGGACCGCGTGACCCGGCGACCTACCGGGAGATCATCCCCCTGACCGGCAAGACCAAGCTCTACCCGTCGACCAAGTACTACGAGACCAAGGACGGCCGCTGGCTGAGGATGGACCACCTCGCGGTGTTCTCCGCCCCTCCGGAGATGCCCAAGCGCTTCGACTACCGGAAGACCAAGTGGATCGACGTGAGCATCTGGCAGCAGACGCTGGTGCTCTACGAGGGAGAGACGCCGGTGTACGCCACGCTGGTCTCCACCGGCGCCGACGGCATGGGCGACCCGGAGACCACCAAGTCCACCATCCGGGGCGAATTCCGCATCGACTACAAGCACGTCACTGCCACCATGGACGCTGACGACCCGGAGAACCGCTTCGAACTCCGGGATGTGCCCTGGGTCCAGTACTTCGAGCGGGGCTACGCGCTCCACACCGCCTACTGGCACGACGACTTCGGCACCCCCCGCAGCCACGGCTGCATCAACCTCGCCCCCGTCGACGCCCGCCGCGTCTTCTTCTGGACCGACCCTCCCCTGCCGGCCGGCTGGCATGGCGTGAAATCCGGAGATTTTGTCGGCCCTGGCACCTGGGTCCGCGTCCGCGGTTGAAGAGCAACGGGAGCAAAGTTAGACAACCTACCCATCACCCCTTGTACGACATGGTCGTATAAGGTAAGTGGAGCCGCGAGGTACGCGATGTACGTGCGTTCTTGGTGGGTTGTGCTGGTGGTCGGGGCGGTGGGGTGCGCGGGGGAGTCGTTTGGGACCGCACCTGCCGGAGAACAGGCGGGGCAAACAGGACAGGCGGGGCAGAGCGGCGGGGCGGCGGGCTCGGGGGAGAGCGGCCAGGGTGGCTCCGGCGCGGGCGGCCAGGGCGGCTCTGGCGCGGGCAGCGAGGCC
>CAZSDX010000469.1:0-5876 GCA_964605685.1 uncultured Polyangiaceae bacterium | reverse complement strand
CCTGCATGATTCTTCCTTTTCTAGCACATTTTTCTGTCCCAGACAACCTCTGAGCAAGGTCCGTCTTCTGTCGAGCTCGGTGGCCCAATCGCGGCATTGGGGGGAAGGACTTGTCCGGGTCTTGCGGGATCGTGGCGTCGATGTGCAAGAAAGTGAGTTTGGCCCTACTCAGGACTCCATCGAAGGGCTCACTTCCTGGCTCGAAGGATTGAACATTCCGGCTCCCAGGCTCTGGAACCTGGGGGGTGGGCTCAAGAGTCAGCAGATCGCCCTCTGGCGTTTCCTTGAAAATAAGGTTGGAGATTGGGCTGTTTATACAGGAACCGAAGGGAAAATGCTCCTGATCGAGGTGACTCCTAAAGGGATCAAGGAACTTGACCCGATCCGTACCGATGTCATCTCTTGCTCTCGTCCACTGAGGATAGATGAAATCGTAAATACGTTTTCCAGGAGGCTTGTTTCACCCCAAAGCGCCGAAAATAGCCCGCTGAATGATCGCAGCAAGATGGATGATTTTCTGCAAGAGCTGGAACGGTTCAGGGCATCCCAGGATTATCGTCTTGGCTGGTACAGGCAGCTCGCTGGCCTCTCTTCTTCGGAGAAAGATTTTCCTTCCTCCGCCAGGGAGCTTCTTCCGTTGCTCAAAAAGATCGCTCGGGATCCCTTCAAGAACGCGCTGCTCGGCGCACTCCAGAGGCAGATGAACAACCAAAGGATCACACAGTCCCTCGACAACGTGGGAAATGCGCTGTTCAACGCGATCATGGCCAGCAACGTCTGGAACGATGTATGGCAGACTCAACCTGTACCCCATCGACCCAGCAAGTTCACGACAAATCTGCTTTTCTGGCCCAAGTACTTTGAGTTCCTGGTTCAAACCATCGTTGCGGAGCAGCTTCCACGGTCTTCCAAGTTTTCCAGGGAAGTTCTCTTCAACTGGAAGGTTGAACGGCAAGAAAACGCTGGGATCATCGAGCAGGAGCACGATGCGCTGCTGATGGACCGGAGCGGAACGCTGTTCTCCCTCGACGCCAAGACCGCAAGCAGCGACGCCAAGGATCTCAACTCGCGCATCCTCCAGTTCGAGCGTACCTCGGGCCGGCTGGCGCGCTTCCTCGTGGTCATCCCTCTCTTCCTGGAGGATCTCGCCTTCGACGAGTGCGCAATGATCCGCACAATCCCCTTCGAGATGGCCAGGATTAACCAGCACTTCCTCGTTGTAACCAACGAACCGTCCACCTTCTACCTGGCTCCTCCGGAGACCCCGGGGGGCATCCCCACCAGGGTCGAGAAGGGAACCCCCGGTGCCCTGGAATGCAGGCGCCTGGAGGATCTCTTCCGGGGTTGACGTTCACGCCCCGATGAGGCGCTCCAGGGCCTTGCGCAGCCTCGCCTTGGCTCGCTCGTGGCGTTTGTAGAGCGCGTCCCGGGTGCTGTCGGCAAGGAGGGCGCAGAGGGGGATCTCCTGGAAGTAGATCTGTTCCAGCAGCGTGCGGTCTGGCCCGGACAGGGTCGCCAGCGCACGGCTGATCCGCTCCTCGATCTCGCCTTGGAGCAGCAGATCCTCGACAGAACGCCCGGCGGACGCCGGCGGCTCCTCGGCGAGGGGCTCCTCCCGGGAAGCCTGTCGGTGATACGTCGCTGCCAGGCGGATCGCGGTGCGTCGGGTGTAACAGGACCAGCTCTCTTCGCGGATCACTCCCTGGCAGAACCGCGCGGCCAGCCGGAGGGCGTGCTCCTGAGCCAGCTCTTCCGCGATGGCCTCGGGGACCATCCTCCTCTTCAGCACCTCTAGGAGCAAGGCGCGGAGCGCCAGCACAAGGGGAGTCCGGTTCCCTTTCTGCGCCTCGGTGATGTGGGTGAGCGTGATCTGCGACGACGAACCCGAATGAACAGTTGCCATGGGAATCCTCCGGAATACGGCCAGGGCCGCTAGGCACGGGCTGCGCGACGTGGGCGTCGCGATTCGGTGGAGGGTTCGTCGCTGTCGAAGGGGTACCCACGGAGAAACCCCGCCGGGACTGACGAGCCGCGACACTTCCGTCAGATCCTCCGCGACCGGGGCTCTTCTCCTCCAGCATGGCCCCTCCTTGCACCTGGATCCTTGCCTTCGACGTCGCCCACCCGCGCCGACTCCGCAAGCTCAGCCGCTTCCTGGAGCAGCGCTCCCAGCGGGTCCAGCGGAGCGTCTTCGAGCTGATCGCCACCCCCGAGGTGCTCGCCCGCCTTCTCGTCCAGGCCACCGTCCCCGAGCGCTTCGACCCCGCCCGGGATGGCCTCCGCGTCTACCGGCTCTGCGACGCTTGCCAGCAGCAGGTCCGGCTCCGCGGCGTCGGCCCCTCCCTTCGCACCCCGAGCGGGCCGCTGGTGTTCCCGTGAGCACGCTCTTTGACGTCGCCACCTCGGTCCGGTCCCTCGGGGATGCCTTCGACCGGGCCGCGCGCAACCGCGCCGGTCCCGGCCCCGATGGCGTCACCCTCCTGGCCTTCTCCCGCGACCTGGAGGAGCGGATCCGGGCGCTGTCCGACGGGCTCCGGGCGGGAACCTACCAGCCTCAGCCCGGCCAGCAGCTCCTCCTGGAGCGCCCCGATGGACGCACCCGCCGCGTCGTCCGCCTCTCGGTCCGGGATCGGATCGTCCACCACGCGCTCGCCAACGTCCTCTCCTTCCACCTCGACGAGGCGCTTCATCCTTTTGCCTGGGCCTACCGCAAGGGGCGCTCCGGCAAGCAGGGGATCGAGCGCCTGGAGGAGCAGCTCCGCTCCGGCTCCCGGGCCTGGGTGTTCCGCGCCGACATCGAGGATTTTTTCGACCGCCTCGCCCACCCCCTGCTCCTCTCCTCCCTGGCCTCGGTCGCCGACGAACCGCCGCTGATCGAGCTGCTGGAGCGGCTCCTCAAGGCCGGCCAGTTCACCGGCAGCGCCGTGGTGGACGAGCCCTGCGGCGCGCCCCAGGGCAGCGCGCTCTCGCCCTTCCTGGCCAACCTGGTGCTCGCCTCCTTCGACCGGGCCGTCGAGGCCGCGGGCTTCTGGATGGTCCGCTACGGGGACGACCTCTGCATCCCCACCGGGAGCTGCCACGACGCGCTGCGCGCTGAGGTGCTGGTGCGCCAGCTCCTCGCGGGGCTGGGTCTGTCCCTGGCCGAGGACAAGGTCATCGTCGCCTCGCTCAAGGAGGGCTTCGATTTCCTCGGGTTCCGCCTGGATTCCCAGGGGATACGGCCCGGGGAGCGCGCCAGGAGCAGGCTCGTGGAGAAGCTCCAGAAGCTCCTGGACTCCGGGCGGCCCGACACCTCCGAGGAGCTGGCGGCGCTGCTCAACGGGTGGCTCGCTTACTACGGTCCCCTTGACCTTGCCGCCCTTCCGGCGGAGGTCCAGCCGCTGGCCGAGTCCCTGGAAGGGGCCTGGGCCCAGCGGCGCCAGCAAGACCACGCGCCCCCGCAGGAAATCGCTCCCCAAGAGGGACAGGAGGAGCCCCCTCCCGACTCCTGGAGTCCGGAACGTCTGGAGGCCGAACGACTCGCGCGGCAGGGAGACTTCGCCCAGGCCGAGCAGGCCGCGGCACGCGCCTCCACGCCGGTCTTCCCCCGGGAAGCCCCCTCTTCGCCCCCGTCCTCGGCGCCACCTTCGCCCCGGCGCTCGCTCCCGGTGATGGCGGCGCTGGCCACCTGCCCGCGAGCCCGGGATCTCTGCTCCGGATGCCCGGTCCTGGGGGCGCTGGTGGCGCGGGCCGAGGGCGGGCGAGGGCTGGTCGCCTCCGAGCGGTTCTTGATCTCCGACCTCCTGGGGCGCCTCGGGGACGAGGCGGAGCGGGCCGTGGATGGCGTCTTCCGCCACCTCGCGGACTACCAGCCCGGGATGGCGCGGCGCTACCTGGGCAAGCTGTTTCCCATGCCCACGAGCTGCGCCAGGATCCGCCAGCGGATGCCCGAGCTGGCGGAGGAGGTGGGGTGCAACTGCCGCTTTCGCCTGGAGGGCGGCGTGTACCCGACCCCGCTGCTCCACGTGCTGGGGGCCTCGGAGATCCCGGGGCTGGAGGGGCGGGTCCAGAAGGCGACGCTCAAGCGCTCCACGGCCAAGGCCCTCCGGGACTCCATGAACGAGGGGCGCAAGGAGATGGGCGACAAGGCCGCCGCCCTCTGCACCCGGCTCGCGGACCTGCGGCGCCAGGAGCGGCTCATCCAGCAGGAAAAAATCAAGATCGAGGCGCAGCTCAACGAGCTGCTGGACGAGGCGGGCGATGGCGTCCTGGAGACCGCCGCCGGGGTGCTCCGTCGCTCCCGGGATGACCACGGAACCACGCGCTTTTTCCTGGAGGTGTGAGATGACCCATGCCCTCGATGGACGGACCCTCATCGTCGCGGACCCCACGCTGCTGATCCGGCTGGATGGCGGGCGGTTGCTCCTCCAGCGCCAGGGGAAGGAGGTTGCCGCAGTGCCCATCCATGAGCTGTCCCAGGTCACCCTCCAGGGCCCCATCACCGTGACCGGCGCCGCGCTGGCGGCGCTGATGGATGGCAACGTCGATGTCTCGCTGCTGTCCAGCCACGGCAAGCTGCGAGGGCAGGTGCAGGCGACCGAGGGCAAGAACGTGTTCCTGCTGCTGGCGCAGGTCGCCCACTGGAACGACCTCCCCCGACGGATGCCCTTTGCCCGGGCGGTGGTTGCCGGCAAGATCGCCGGGCAGCGGCGCCTGCTCCAGCGCCACGCGTGGAACCGGGGATCCCCGCCCTGCGCCCGGGCCGCAGAGGACCTGGAGCGGCTTCTTTCCCGGATCGAGGCGGCCCAGGATGACGAGGCCCTGCGGGGGCTGGAAGGCACCGCCGCCGCCAGGTACTTCGGCGTTCTTGGCGAGATGCTGTCGCCCCCCTGGACCTTCCCCGGGCGGGTGCGCAGGCCGCCCACGGACCCGGTGAACGCCCTGCTCAGCCTGGGCTACACGCTGCTCGGCGCCGAGATGGGGAGGTTCCTGATGCGGCGCGGGTTTGACCTGCGGATCGGCCTCTTCCACGGGCTCCGCTACGGGCGGCAGTCGCTGCCGCTGGACATGATCGAGGAATTTCGCACCCCCCTGGTGGATCGGTTTGTCCTCAAGCTCCTGAACCGCAAGCAGCTCACGCCCGCGGACTTCGAGACCACCGAGGGAGGCGCCGTGCGCCTGAATTCCGGAGGTCGCCGGACCTTCTACGAGCAATGGGAAAAATGCCTGACGGAGCGCGCCGTGCAGCTCCCCGAGGTGAGCGAGCACGCGGAGGATCCTCTGGAGATGCGTGCCGAGCGCGGGGGTTCCCTCTCGGACCCGGGGACCGCCGTGGTCACCTGGCGCCACCGGCTCGAGCGCCAGGTCGCCCGTCTGCGGCGCCACCTGATGAAAAACGTCCCCTACCGCCCTCTCGTCCCCTGGCCCCAGGACAAACCCCGCGGCGAGGAAAACCCCGGTTGACAGGCTCCACCGACCATCCGACCATCCTTGACCATGCCGGAAGAGGGATCCAGCGATCTGGCTGCGGACCTGGCGTGGTATGCGCGGCCTTTCGGTCTGTACCGGGCAGAGAACCACACCCTGCCGCAACCCGGCCCCCCCAGCCGCTCCCGCTCCCCCTCCTCCCCCCTGATGCTAGTTTTTCGCAAAAAAGAGCACGGGGAGTGCTCCCAAAGCCCCAGCCCCCCCTTCCGGGAGCACTCGGAGTGCCCTCCGTCGCCCCTCGGGGCCCTTGGGGGACCACTCTGGGTGCCAAGAACCCCACCCCGCAAGACGGGCGGGGACGGGGACGAGCACGGCCACGAGCCCGGGGGATGCGGTTTTGCCCTTGGATTTCCCGTCCTACGGGGGGTCACCCTCGGGGCCGGGGGGGTTAGTTTTGGAAATTTTGTTCG
>CAZSDX010000468.1:0-5900 GCA_964605685.1 uncultured Polyangiaceae bacterium | reverse complement strand
GACCCTGCTCTGCCGCGTGGCGCCGCCCCAGGTCCCCCGCTGGGAGCGGCGCCACTTGCCGGATGACCTGCACCTCGAAGCCTGGACCTGCCCCGAGAGCGCCTCCACGCCGGCGCTGCTGGAGCCCATCCGTTCCCTGCGCCGCGACGCCCCCGCCCGCTACGGCGCCCTCACCGCCCCCGCCTTCGAGGGAGCCCTCGCCGTCGAGCAGGCGCTGCGCTCCGGGGACACGGGGCGGCTCCTCGGCGGCCTGCTGCTCCAGGCGGAGGCGATGCTGGCGCTGGGCGAGGCGACCGGCGTCCCGATTTTTCCGCCGTACCTCCGCGCCCTCTTCGATCTTCGCCCTCCCGGCGCGGTGGTGGCGCAATCCGGAGCTGGCGGCGGCGACATCGCCCTCTACTGGGGGCACGAACCGAGCCCGCCAGCCTGGCGCGAGGAGGCCCGGAGGCTCGGCCTGGAGCTGCTCCCGCTCGCCTTCGAGGCGGAAGGGCTCCGCGCCGAGGCCCCCGCCTCGTCTCCGCCCCCGTAAGCTCCCGGCGATGGTCATGGAGGCAACGCGGAAGGAAGGCGCCGCCGTGGCCGTGCGCAGGTCGAGGTCGTCGGCCACCGCGTCGATGCTCTGCAGCAGCCGGTCGAAGTTCAGCGAGATGGTGACCTCGCTGACAGGGAAGGTGAGGCGCCCGTCCTCGATCCAGTAGCCGCCGGCGCCCCGGCTGAAGTCGCCGGTCACCGGGTTGAAGCCGAAGCCCATCATCTCGGTGACGTAGAGGCCCCGATGGGTGCTGGCCACCAGCTCGTCGTGGCGCATCGACCCCGGGAGCATCAGGAAGTTGGAGGTGGTCTCCCCCACACCCCCCGACGCCCCCCGGGACGCGCTGCCGGTGGAGGCGCGCCCCAGCTTCCGACCGCTGTAGCTGTCGCAGAGGTAGGTCCGGAGCACCCCACCCTCGACGACCACGTTGCGCCGTGCCGGGAGCCCCTCGCCGTCGAAGGGCCGGGAGCCCGGAGCCCTCGGGATCAAAGGATCATCGACGACGGTGATCAGGGGGCTGGCGATCACGGTCCCCTCGCGCCCGACCAGGTAGCTGGATTTCCTCCAGATGGATCCGCCCAGGATCACGCCCGCCAGCATGCCGAGGATGGACCGGGAGACATCGGGGCCGAAGATCACTGGAGCCTCGCAGGTGGGAACCTTGCGGGCGCCGAGGCGGGCGAGGGTGCGGCGGGCGGCCTCCTCGCCGACGGCGCGGGGGTCGTCGAGCTGGGCGAGGAAGCGTCGGGCGGTCCAGTGGTAGCCGCGGCGCTTCTTTCCGCCCTCGTCGTCGGCCACCGGGACCACCGAGAGGGACTGGTACGACCCCTTGTAGCCCCCCCGGAACCCCGAGGAGAGCACCAGGCCAAACCCCCCCGCGGTCCGGGAGAAGGTCGCCCCCTCGCTGTTGGTGATCCGCGGGTCGTAGCGCAGCGCTGCTTGCTCCCCGGTGCGTGCCCAGGCGATGGCGGTGGCGGCGTCGATGGCCCCTCCGGCGGGGTCGAAGGTCTGGAGATCCGGGGCCTCGCCCCGCAGGAGCAGATCCGGGTCTGCGGGGCCGGCGAAGGGATCTTCCTGGCTGAGATCGGCCAGCTCCAGGGCGTCGGAGACGAAGCGCTCCAGGCCCTCGGGGGAGAGGTCGCTGGTGGAGGTGAGGGCGACCCGACGGTTCTTGATGACGCGCATGCCGACGGCGCGGTGGCCGGCCTCCTCGACCAGCTCGGGCTCGCCCTTGCGAACCTTGGCCGAAAGCTCGTTGCCGGAACGCGCGATGCACTCGGCGATGTCCGCCCCCCGGCGGAGGGCGCGCTGCACCAGGTCGTCGGCGAGGTCCGTGAGGCGTGCGATCTCTGGATCGGTCATCGTGGCCAGGAGGGTGCCCCCCCCTCCGGGTCCGGTCAACCGCGACGCGACGCCAGGGAAAGCAACCGCAGTTCTCGCGTGGTCCAGGCGATGCCCGCCAGCAGGCACAGCAGGAACCACAGCACCGCCTGACCCACAGGGCTCCCCGGCAGCGGATCCGCGGACCCGCCCCGGTGCACCTGGGCGTAGGTGCCGTAGAACGAGAGCCGCCTCGCCAGCACCCCCACCACCACCGCCGCCGCCGCCAGCGGCACCGCCCCCATGGGCAGCAGCGCCATCAGCCTCCGCCTCCGCACCTGCGCCGCCCCCGCCGCAAACCCCAGCGGCACCACGGCGATGTTCAGCAGCACCGCCACCAGCATCACCGCCGAGGGCAGGTGCCGCCCGTCCACCAGGTACGCCAGGCTCCAGTCGGTGGCGTACGCCAAGAAATACCCGGACATGGGCCCGAAGATCAAAAACGAGAACAGCACCACCACCGCCAGCGATCGCGTGGAGCCCAGCGACCCGGCGGCCCGGGTCAGCTCCTCCCCCGCCGCCCAGGAGAACAGCACCCCGATGGAGAACCCCACGAGAGGGACGATGTACGCCGGCACGGCGGGCCTATAGCACGGGAGAATGGCCGGGGAGGCTTCCCCGCTGGCGGCTCCGGAGCGGCGCGGCTACATAGCCGCCCATGGACGTGGAGTTCTTGAAGAACCTGCTCGGGCGCGTCGCCTCCGGAGCGACCCCCGTCGACGAGGCGATGCTCGCCCTGCGCGACCTCCCCTACCGCGACATCGGGGCCGCCCGCGTCGACCTGCACCGCGCCCTGCGCCAGGGGATCCCCGAGGTCATCCTCGGTGAGTGGAAATCCGCCGAGCAGATCGCCGCCGTCGCCCGCGAGCTCCTCCGCCACCGCCAGAGCGTGATGATCACCCGCCTGGCCCCCGAAAAAGCCGCCGCCGTCTGCGAGGCCCTCCCGGAGCTCCGCTACAACCCCGTCGCCCGCATCGCCAGCCACGAGGTCTCCCCGCCCTCCCCCGTCCCGGGACGCCTCGCCGTCGTCACCGCAGGGACCGCCGACATCCCCGTCGCCGAAGAGGCCGCCGAGGTCGCTCGCCTCATCGGCCTCCAGGTCACCCGGATCTTCGACTGCGGCGTCGCCGGCCTCCACCGCCTCCTCGACCGCCGCGAGGACCTCATGAACATGGACGTCATCATCGCCGTCGCCGGCATGGAAGGCGCCCTCCCCAGCGTCCTCGGCGGCCTGGTCGCCTGCCCCGTCCTCGCCGTCCCCACCAGCGTCGGCTACGGCGCCCACCTCGGCGGCCTCGCCCCCCTCGCCACCATGCTCACCACCTGCGCCTCCGGCGTGGTCGTTTGCAACATCGACAACGGCTTCGGCGCCGCCGTCGCCGCTTACCGCATTCTCGCCCACTCCCGGCGCTGAACCCCCCAGGAAAACCATGGCGCACGAAGGACACGACCACAGCCACGGGCACGAGCACGGCCACGGGCACGAACACGGCCACGAGCACGAGCACGGGCACGAGCACGGGCACGGGCACGGGCACGAGCACCCGGCGGCGCGAGCGGAGCCGCTGAACGAGGGGGCGGGGGCGGGAAAGATCCTTTTTCTGGACGCCTTCAGCGGGATCGCTGGCGACATGACCATCGCGGCGCTCCTGGATCTCGGGGTCCCGCTGCTGGTGGTGGAGCGGGCGGTGGCGAGCTTGCCCATCGAGGGCTTCCATGTGCACCGCGACCACACCCACCGGAGCGGGATCGTCGCCGCGCGCTTCGACGTCCACCTCGACGCTCCCCAGCCGGAGCGCACCTATCGGAGCATCGACGCGATGCTCGCCGAGTCCCCCCTGGCGGACCCGGTGAAAGAGCTGGCGCGGCGCATCTTCCGGAGGCTGGCGGAGGCCGAGTCGTCGGTCCACCGGATGCCGCTGGACGAGGTGCATTTCCACGAGGTCGGCGCCGTCGACGCCATCGTCGACATCGTGGGCGCCGCGGCCTGCTTCGTGTACCTCGGGGCCGAGGTGGTGGCCTCGCCGCTCCCCATGGGGCACGGATTCGTCAAGGCACGCCACGGCATCCTGCCCCTGCCGGCGCCGGCCACGGTGCTCTGCCTGAAGGGGGTCCCGACGTACCCCGTCCCGCTGGAGGCGGAGCTGGTGACACCCACCGGAGCCGCCATCGTCTCGACCGTGGCGGCGCGCTTCGAGCGCTGGCCGACCTTCGCCCCGGAGCGGGTGGGCTGGGGAGCCGGGTGGCGCGAGCTCCCGGATCGCCCCAACCTGCTGCGGGCCGTGCTCGGGAGCGAGCCCGCAGGGAGCGCCGCGGTGGTCGGATCCCACGTGATCCTGGAGGCGAACATCGACGACATGACCGGGGAGCTGGCGGGGCACACCATCGAGGCGCTGCTGGGGGCCGGGGCGCTGGACGCCTGGGCCGCCCCCATCACCATGAAGAAGGGACGCCCCGGGCTGATGATCTCGGCGCTGGTGGAGGCGTCCTCGGCGGACTCCATCGCCACGGTGATGCTGCGGGAGTCGACGACCCTGGGGGTCCGGCGCGTCGGGGCCAGCCGCACCGAGCGCCCCCGGCGCATCGACCTGGTGGAGACGCCCTACGGACGTATCCCGGTCAAGGTGAGCGAGGGGCCTTACGGGCCTCCGATGGTGAAGCCGGAGTTCGACGCCTGCGCCCGCGCGGCCTCCGAGCATGGCGTCCCGGTGCGGGTGGTGATCGCCGAAGCCCTCCGCCGGAGCCGATGAAGCGCGTCCTGTCCCCTCGCCGGCTCTCTCCCCGCGAGCTGGACGACTACTTGCACCGCGGCTGGTTCCGCATCGGACAGACCCTGATCACCTGCCGGGCCCTCATCGCGCAGCAGACGCTGCTGAGCACCGTCTGGACCCGCACGGACCTGCAAGACTACCGCTTCAAGGGGAGCCTGCGCCGGGTGATGCGCCGGGTGGAGGAGCGCTTCGAGGTCACCGTGGGCCCCGCCCGCGTCGACGACGAACACGAGGAGCTCTACCAGCGCTACCTCGGGTCCGTCGGGGGCTCCCGGGCCCGCTCCCTCGACCATTTTCTCTTCGACGGAGAGCCGGACCGCGGCCTCTTCCAGACCTGGGAGGTGACCCTCCGCGAGGAGGGCGAGCTGGTGGCCTTCAGCCTCTTCGACCTGGGACACGAGAGCCTCCAGAGCCTCCTCGGCGTCTACAACCCGGAGCTGGCCCGCTACGGCCTCGGCTTCTACACGCTGCTTCGGGAGGTCCAGTTCGGCGTCGAGAGCGGGCGCCGCTACTTCTACGCGGGCTACGTCCTGCCCGGCGATCCGATGATGGACTACAAGCTCCGCACCGGGAACGTCTGGTACCTCGACGAACGCGCCGACCGCTGGCGTCCCTGGAGCGAGTTTACCCCCCTGGTCTATGTCCCTCCGGTGGAGCGCCTCCGCGCCGCCCTCGATGAGGTGCAGCGTCGCCTCTCGAAGCACCGGATCCCCGCCCGCCCGCTCCTTTACCCCATGTTCGAGCTGCCGGCGCACACCCCCACCCTCAGCATGTGCCTCGACCAGCCTTACGTCCTCGAGTGCCTCCCCGAGCGCCACCCGGTCGCCGCCCTCCTCGTCACCTGGGACATCGACGCCGAGACCTACTCCCTCGTCCACGCCCTTCGCGCCGTCGCCCACGCCAAGAAACGCCCCTCCGAGGAGGTCGGCCTCCTGGTCGTCGTCGAGCAGCGCTCCTTTGGCCACGACCTCGACGACCTCCTCCAGCACCTGATCCGGGTCGCAGAAAACCCACCCGAGACCTGAGCCAACGCGCGGCGGATGGCCTAGTCTGGTGCCCATGAGCGAGCTGATTCCGTGCCCGCGGTGCCGGCGCCACGTGCGCGCCGCGGAGCGAACCTGTCCCTTCTGTGCGTCGGTTTCTCGCCCGGTGGTGCTGGCGGGGGCGCTGGCGCTGGGGCTGCTCGGTCCGGCCTGCGGTCCAGCGCCGACGCCGGA
>CAZSDX010000467.1:0-5919 GCA_964605685.1 uncultured Polyangiaceae bacterium | reverse complement strand
CAGGAGCGCCCGCGCCCACCGCCGCGCCGACGGCCGAGGTCGGCGCGCCGGCCCCGGCTGTGGCCGTGGATGGCTACGTGTTCAAGAAGAAGCTGCCGGTAGTCGGCGCGAAGTTCGTGGTGACCGAGTCCGAGACCACGAGCCTCACGCTCAACGTCACCGCGCCGAAGGCCGCCAAGCCCCTCAAGGTGGTGACGAGCAAGCGCGAGAACGTCGAGAAGATCGTGGAGAACCTCGCCGTGGTTGCGGACGCCGTTACCAAGGTGAAGGTGACGTACAAGCAGCATTCCAAGGTCGAGACGGAGGCGGGCGCGGAGAAGACGACCACGTCCCCCGTCGCCGGGAAGAGCTACATCGTCGAGAGCAAGGACGGAGTGGTCTCGGTGCTCTCGGAGAGGGGCGCGGCCGTCTCCGCCGACGAGGCGAAGGAGGTACGAGACGACTTCAAGAGCCTCGGCAAGCCCGACAAGATGCAGAAGGCCATGCCGGACGGCCCCATCAAGGTCGGCGACAAGGTCGATTCCCTGGCGCAGGGCCTCCGGGACGTCATCGCCCACGACGACGACGGGAGCAAGACCACGGTCGAGAACAGCCAGATCACGCTCGCCTCGGTGAACGAGAAGAGCGGGCAGAAGACGGGCGTATTCAGCATCCAGCTCGATCTGGTCATGGAAAAGGGAGACTTGGTGATCCGCATGAAGATGAGCGGAGACGCCGAGATCCGGATGGAGGACGGCCTCCCGGTGTCGATGTCCTTGCAGTCCCCGCTGATGGTGAAGAGCCGCGACGGCGCGCCCGGCCCCAAGGTGAGCGGCGCCGGCCTGAGCACGATGGCCACCACCAAGCAGCCGCTCTGACTCGACGTTCGCCATCTTGCGGAGAGAACTTCGGTCAGCTCCCAGCCTCCGGCTCCCGGCAGCCGACCAGAGCCCTCCCCTCAAGATGGCGAACGTCGAGTCTGGGGCTGACCGTCGGCAAGCCGCCGGATGCCCCCCGGAAACCAACCCAACCAGGGGCACCTCAGGAGCGGGACGGTCGGTGGAGCACCTGGAGTTCGGCCTCGACGCCGCCAAGGTCGACGCGACCGTGGCGCTCGGCCCGGAGGCCCGCCCGCTCCCCCGCGGCGGCGGTGCGCTCGCCGAAGGGAGACAGCCACACCAGCCGCCCTCCCCGAGCGAACTGGCCCGCCACGGACGCCACCACCGACTCCAGGAGCGGGGCGAGCTGCTCGCGCCGCGCCACGCGATGCCCCAGCGGAGGGTTGGAGAGCACCAGGGATAGCCCCGGGATGCGGTGAGCGCGCGCGTCCGCCGCCGCGAGGGAGCGGGGGAGCACCCGGGCGTTCTCCAGGTTGCGGCGGGCGACGTCGAGGGCCGCCGGGTCGCGGTCGGAGCCGTGGATCTCCGCGTAAGGGCCGAGCAGGGCGCGCTCGCAGAGTTCCAGGCCAGAGCCGGTGAAGGGATCCCAGACCACGTCGTCCTCGCGCACCCCGCCGACCAGCGCCAGCGCCGCGGCGACGGTGGGGTGGGAGGCCGCCGGGACGTCGTCCTCCCGGTAGGCGAAGCGGATCTCCGGCAGCGCCCGGGGGATCAGCTCGGTCCAGAGGGCGCCGTCGCGCTCCCAGGCGAGGATCTCCCAGGAAGGCCGCGACGGGTCGTTGATCAGGTCGCCGCCGGAGTCCAGGGCCAGACGAGCCGCCTGCCAGACCTGGGCCCGGCGGTGCCCTCCGTCGCGCCAGGCCACGCGGAAGCGCGCCGGGCGCTCGCCCCAGGAGGCCAGCAAGGCCCGCGCGGGCTCGCCGCGGAGCGCCGCCAGCAGCGCGGCGGCCTCCTGGCCCGGGGAGCAGGGAGAGGGCGGGAGCGGGAAGCCAAAAGAGAGCGCCACCCGGAGGGAAGCGAGGCGGATCAGAGGGCCCGAGAAGTCCCCCCGGAGCAGCCCCGGCCCCTGGACCTCGCCGCGAGCGAGGACAGAGCGCGCCTCCCGGAGCAGGATGGCTTCAAGGCCGCGCTTGCAGCGGAGCACCACCGGCACCCGCCCCGGAGCCGGCGCCCGCAGGTCGAAGAGGACCGCGTCGGGGCGCTCCGAGCGGGTCAGCATGACGCGGGCGCGGTCGAGGAGGCGGGTCAGCTCCGGGTCCTCGGAGCGCTGCCGGGAGAGGAAGGCGAGGGAAGCGGGGCCGCCGACCTTGCCCAGGGCCTCGGTGAGAGCCCGGAGCAGAGGGAGCGGGGCGTCCGGGCGAAAGCGAGCGAGGAGGGCGTCCTCGGGGTTGGCCCCGGGGAGGCGGCCAAGGGCGAGGGCCGCCTGGCGGGAGGAGGGGAGATCCGGGTCGTCGAGGAGGGCGACGAGGGCAGGGAAGAAGGAGCCGACGTCGGCGCCCGGGAGGGAGGCGAGGCGCCCGAAGAGGCGGACCAGGCGCGCGCGGGCGGGAGGGCGGGCCAGAGGGAGGCGAGAGAGCACCCGGGGGGCGAGGGGAGGCCCCCGGAGCAGGGCGCGCTCGGCCTGGAGGGAGAGGTCGTCGTCGCCGGTGGCGAGGAGATCGAGGAGCGGGTCGAGGTGCTTTTGCCCCGGGGTGAAGCCTGGATCGCGGAGGAGAAGGTCGAGAGGGGTCATGGGGCTTGCAAAGTCGGGGTGGTTGAGTATGGTGCGGGCCCCACATCGGGTGGATCGCCAGCGAACCCCCAGCGAAAGGGTTCGCTTTTTTATTGCGAACGCACCGCCACGTCACCGTGCCGTACCTGTACTCTGCTGACCCCAACCTGCCCCTGGAAGCCCTCCATCACCTGGTGGTTTCCGTGCTTGTCGCGCAGGGGGTTGGGCTGGTGGAGCTCCAGTTCCGGAGGGAGCGGCCAGGGTGGGTGCTGCGGGTGATGATCGAGAACCCGGAGGGACCCGAACCCGGGGCCGGGATCACCCTGGATCGGTGCGCGGAGGTCTCGCGGGCGCTGTCGGCAAGGCTGGACGAGGGGGACCTGATCCAGCCAGCGTACACGCTGGAGGTCTCCTCGCCGGGGGTGGAGCGTCCGCTGCACGACGGGGGAGACTACGAGCGATTCCGCGGCCAGAAGGCGAAGATCGTGCGGAAGAGGCCGCTGGAAGAGGGGCCGCTGAAGGGACAGGCGGCGCTGGTGGGGGTGCTGCGGGGCGTGGACGAGGAGGGGAGGCCGCGGATCGAGGTGGGGCTCCGCGAGGGAGCGCACCAGCAGGCGGTGGCGATGGGGGACATCAAGCTGGCGCATCTGGTCTATGATCCCTCCACGCAGGCCCGCCGGGGCCGCGGCGAGGGGAAGGGATCGAAGGCGCCTCCGCCGAGGCAGCGCCCCGGGCACGGAAAGAGGTCGGAGTGAAGCATGGCCACGAACAACAACACGGTGGAGACAAACCTCGGGTTTATCATCGAGCAGGTGGCGAAGGAGAAGGGGATCGATAGGTCTGTCCTGATCAAGACCATCGAGAGCGCCATCCACAAGGCCGCGCAGAACATCTTCGGCGAGAACCGGGAGTTCGAGGTCCGCTTCAACGAGGAGAAGGGGCAGTTCGATCTGTTCCTTTACATGATGGTTGTCGACGAGGTCGACCTCCCGGAGCGAGAGATCGCCCTGGAGGAGGTGAGGCAACGAGGCCTCGAGGCGGAGCTCGGGGAGGAGCTCGGGTTCCAGGTGTTCTGGCACCCGAGCGACGCCTTGAACGCCAAGCAGCAGGACGCCGAGTACGGGGATCTGCTGGGGCTGAAGCAGGCGCGGTCGACCTTCGGGCGCATCGCGGCGCAGACGGCGAAGCAGGTGCTGCTCTCGGGGATCCGGGAGGCAGAGCGGGAGCTGATCTACAACGAGTTCAAGGACCGGGAGGGGCGGCTGGTCAAGGGGATCGTGCGGCGCTTCGAGAAGGGGAACAACATCGTCGTCGACCTGGGGAAGACGGAGGGCATCCTGCCGTCGAAGGAGCAGACCCCCCGGGAGACCTACCGCCCCAACGATCGGATCGTCGCCCTGGTGAAGCACCTCGACCGGGAAGGGAAGGGGCCGCCGGTGATCCTGTCGCGGCAGGATCCGAAGCTGGTGGAGAGGCTCTTCGAGGCGGAGGTGCCGGAGATCGACGACGGGATCGTCCGGATCTGGTCCGTCGCGCGGGAGCCCGGGGCGCGATCCAAGATCGCCGTGGCCTCCCACCACTCGGACGTGGATCCGGTGGGGGCCTGCGTCGGGATGAAGGGCTCCCGGGTGCAGGCGGTCGTCCAGGAGCTCCGGGGCGAGAAAGTCGACATCGTCCCCTACGACCCGGATCCGGCGAAGTTCGTCATCAACGCGGTCCAGCCCGCCGAGGTGACCAAGGTGATCGTGGACAGCGACGATCACCGGATGGAGCTGGTCGTCCCGGACGAGAAGCTCAGCCTCGCCATCGGCCGCAAGGGGCAGAACGTCCGCCTCGCCTCCCAGCTCACCGGTTGGAAGCTCGACATCATCAGCGAGACCCGCTTCCGCCAGCTGGAAGAGGAGTCGCTCCGGGGGCTCCAGCAGATCGACGGGGTGAGCGATCAGCTGGCCCGCGATCTCTACCGTGCCGGCTTCCGCTCCCCGGAGGAGCTCGCGGACGCGGATCTCGATGACCTGGCCAGCACCGGCTTCGTCGACGAGGCGGGCGCCCAGAACCTCCACGACGTGGCCGCAGCGCACCTGGAGAAGGTCCGGCTCCAGCGCCTCGAAGCTGCCCAGAAGAAGACCGAGGCGCTGTCGGATCGGGAAAAGCTTGCTCTCATCCCCGGCATCGGCGATCGCACCGTCGAGCTGCTGATCGAGGCCGGGTTCCACACCCCCGAGGGGATAGCCCGCGAGGAGGAGGCCCGCCTCGCCCAGCGCGTCGGCCTCAACCCCCACAAGGCCAGCCAGCTCAAGGCCGCCGCCCAGCACCTGCTCGACACGGACTGGAAGACCATCCAGGCGGCCCGCCTCCCGAGGCGCCCCCCCCCGGGAGGCCGCTGACCTCCTCATGCGCTCGACTTCGACCTCCTCTTCGATCCGCACCTGCGCGGGGTGCAGCCAGCGCGGCGCCCCGGCGGGCATGGTGCGTCTGCTCTTCGGGTCCTCCGCCGAGGTCAGGCTCCCTGCGGTCCAGCTCCCCGCCGGGCTGGGCTCGGGAGTTCACCCCGCAGGTCGCGGGGTCCACCTCCACGCCCGTCAGGAATGCCTCCAGCAAGCCGTCAAGAAGGGGCTCTCTCGCGCCCTGCGGCGACAGAGCAAGGCCACCCTGGACGATCTGGTAGGGTCAATAAAGACTCATCTGGAGAGATCGCTCGGGCGTGCGCTGAGCGCAGCGCGGCGCCAGAAGGCCCTGAGCCCCCTGCCAAACCCGGGAGAAAGCTTCCTGGTGATCAGGGCTCTGGACGCGTCCCCGGCGCCGTCCTACCCCACCGCGGGGCAAGTCACCGCCGGGACAAAAAAGCAACTCGGTCGCCTGGTCGCGCAGCCAGAGGCCGAATCGATCGCGATCCTGCACCGGGGACTGGCCACGAGGGTACGCGGGATAGGTGAACTGGCCAGCGGCGCAGGAATCGGAGGTCTGGAGGTCGGATGAGCAGCAAGCAGCGGATCTACGAGGTCGCCAAGCAACACCAGTTCGATCAGAAGGAACTGGTGTCGCTCCTCCAATCCTGGGGACTCGACGTCAAGAACTACATGAGCACGATCGAGCCCGAGGTGGTGGACCGGGTGGCGCGCTACATCGAGGAGCAGCGGCGGCCCGTGGTCGTCGAGGAGCGCAACCTGCGGAGCAACGTGGTCATCCGCCGGCGCGCGCCGGCGCGCGCTGAGGTGGCGGTTCCACCGGCGGTTCCCTCGGCCCCCGCGAGCGTCCCGGCAGGGGCGGTGAAGCCCGCGCGCACCAGCGGAGCGGTGCCGCCGGTGGCGCGCCCCTCCACGCGCCAGG
>CAZSDX010000466.1:0-5919 GCA_964605685.1 uncultured Polyangiaceae bacterium | reverse complement strand
GGGGCCCGGGGGCCGGGGGGGGCGCCGGGGGGCCTCCCCGGGGGGGGCGGGGGGGGCGGGGGCGACGAGCGTCTTCCCTGCCGACCTTCCAGCGATTCCAGCATCCGCTGGCTCCGTTCGAGGCTCTCCCTCACCTCGCGGAGCATCTTCTTGAAGTCTTCTTCCGGCACGGCGCGACCCCTGTAGGTGAAGCAACCTACCCCCGCGCCCCCTCCCGTGTCCATCGAGATTCAAGCGAAAACGCTTGAAGGGAGGGCGGGTCCTGTGAGAACCTGTCTCATTTTTCCACGCGCTGAGCCAGCTTCTGCGCGAGCGTCTGGAGGTGAGCGACCATGCGCTGCTGGGACCGGGCTAGTTCGTCGATGCGGGAGACCGACGCCAGCACCGTGTCGTTGCTGCGGGATTGAACACGCTGGGCGTTGTTGAGCTGGCTGACCATCCCGGCGATGCTCTCGATGGTCTGGGTGATCTGGCGTCCTCCCCGGGCCTGCTCCTGGCTGGAGCGCTCGACGTGCTGGGTGATGCCGCGCATCTTCTCGGCGCTCTTCATGATCAGCTCCGAGCCCCGGGCCTGCTCGGCGGTGGCGGCGGCGATCTGCTGCACGGTCTCGGCGATGCGCCCGATGGCGTCGGTGACCTGCTTGCTCCCCTTGGCCTGCTCCACGGTGGCGCGGGCGATGGCGCGGACCATGTTGGTGCTCTTCTGCGACGACTCCAGGATCTTCTTCAGCGCCCGCTCCGCCTCGTTGGAGACCTCGACGCCCCGGTCGACGTTGTGGCTGGAGCGCTCCACCGCGCTGATGGCGTTCTTGGACTCGGACTGGATGGTCTTCACCAGGTCCGCGATCTCCTTGGTCGAGCCCCCGGCCCGCTCGGCCAGGTCCTTGATCTCGTCGGCCACCACGGCGAAGCCCTTGCCGTGCTCGCCGGACTGGGCCGCCAGGATCGCCGCGTTGAGCGCCAGCAGGTTGGTCTGCTCCGCCACCTCGTCGATGACGCCGACGATCTGCCCGATGGCCTCGATCCGCGACCCCAGGCTGGCGATCACCGACACCGCCTCCTGGCTCGACTCCTTGATGCGGTAGATCTCGCTGATGGTCTTGAGGATCGCCTCGGCGCCCCGCTCCGCGTCCTGGGCGACTTCTTCCGACAGCCGCGCGGTCTCGTTGGCGTTCGACTGCACCTGGTCGATGGAGAGGTCCATCTCGTTCATCGACGAGCTGGTCTCCTCCGCGGTCAGCGACAGCGCCTCCACGTTCTTCGCCACCTCCTTGATCGAGTACGCCATCTCCTCGATCGAGGACACCGTCTCCCTCACGCTCTGGGCCAGCTCCCCCACGTTCTCCGCCACCTCGTCGTTGGTCGCGGTGATCTGCAGGATGCTCGACGAGGACTCCTCCGCGCTCGACGCCAGCGCCTCCACCTGCTTGCTCGTCTGGCTCACCCCCTGGGACACCTCCTGCGCCGCCTTCACCACCTCCTCGACGGCGCTGAGCTGGGTCCGCACGGTGTCCGCCAGCTTGTCCCCGTCCTGGGCGAGGGAGTCGACCAGCTCCTCCGCGCCGTCCAGGCGCCCCTTCTTCTCCGGGAGCTGGGGCCGGTCCAGCTCGGCCAGCTCCCCCAGCGCGTCGAAGACCGGGAAGTAGATCGGGTCGAGGGTCGCCGGCGGCGACGGCGCGTTGCCGTCCTTCACCTGCCGGATGGCCCGCAGCAGCACCGACGGCTCGACCGAAGGACCTCCCGACCCCGAGAGCCCGTAGAGCAGCGCCCCGACGGACACCACGGCGACCAGCAGGATCCACCTCTGCGCCGCGGACTCCACGCCGGGCGCGAACATCGTCCCCGCCGCGACGCCCAGCGTCAGCAGCAGCGCGATGATCTGTCGCTGTGACAGCTGGATCATCTTCACCCCGCCGGCAACGAGGGTTGGTTGGGGTCATCCAGGCCGTTCATCGTCTCCCGGATCAACCAGTCGACCACCGCCTTCGGATCCCCGTTGCTCCGGCGGTAGACCTCCACCTGACGCTGCGCGCTCGTCCCTTCCCTGAGAATTCGCTCCACCTTCCTCACCTCGTCCTGGGTCCCCAGCAGCTTCGCCGCGTCGTCCACCAGCTCCACCAGCTCCGCCACCAGATCCGGCACGGGCACCTCCGTCTGCTTCCCCAGGTCCAGCAGCTTCCCGCTGATCCCGTAGCGGATCGCCCGCCACTTGTTCTCCTCGATCAGCATCCGCGAGTACGGCCGCCAGCACACGTTCTGCCGCCTCAGCAGGTACAGCTTCGCCATCAGCGCCTGCACCAGCGCCACCACCGCCACCGTGTGGTTGATGTTCGTCGGCATGTCGCACACCCGGATCTCCACCGTCTCGAAGATCGGGTGCACGCGCACGTCCCACCAGATCTTCTTCGCGTTGTCGATGCACCCGGTCTTCACCAGCGTCCCCACGAAATCCGTGAACGACGAGTACGTCGGGAACTCGTCCGGGATCCCCGTCCTCGGGAACCTCTTGAAGATCTCGCTCCGGATGCTCGCCAGCCCCGTGTTCCTCCCCAGCCACAGCGGGCTCGACGTGGTCAACGCCAGCAGGTGCGGCAGGAAATACCTCACCTGGTTCGCCAGCGCGATCGCATCCTCCTTGTCCTTGATCCCCACGTGCACGTGCAGCCCGAAGATCAGGTTCGCCCGCGCCACGTCCTGCAGCTCCTCGATCAGCCCGTGGTACCGGTCCCGGTCGGTGATGTCCTGCACCTTCCAGTCGCTGAACGGGTGCGTGCTCGCCGCCACCACGCACAGCCCTCCCTTCGCCGCCAGGTTCTGCAGCTCCTTCCGCATGAACACCAGCTCCTTGCGGACCTCCCCCACGTCCTTGCAGATGCTCGTCCCCACCTCCACCATCGACTGGTGCATCTCCGGACGCACGCGCTCGGTCAGCACCGAGTGCCCGTCCTCGATCAGGCGGCTCACGTAGGACCGCAGCTCCCGGCTCTCCGGGTGGACGATCTGGTACTCCTCCTCGACCCCGAGGGTAAATTGCCCATCCAGCATGATCACCCCTCCTCCCCGCCCGCGGCCACCACCGCGCGACGCCCCGCCTCTTCCCCGCCCACCCACACGAAATCCGTGAACGGACGCGCCATCCCCGCGTGCTGCCAGAGGTACTCGTGCCGCCCCAGCGCCCTCGGCGGACGACCCGCCAGCGGCGCCTTCCGCTGCGGACGCTCCCGCGCCGCCTGCATGGAGAACCTCACCATCTCGTCCACCAGGATGTCAAAGTACGGGTCCCCCACGCTCCAGCGGTACATGTCCGGCGCCGGGTTGGTGAAGTCGATCGCGTACGGAACCCCGTCCTTCACCGCGAACTCCACCGAGTTCATGTCGTACCCCAGCGCCTCGTTGATCTTGTACGCGTCCTCGATCACCCGCTTCTCCAGCGCGTCGTCCAGGAACTTCCCCGTCTTCACGTACATCCGACGCTTCGGGTCGTACTTGATCGGCAGGATCATCTGCCGCCCGATGCACAAACACCGGATGTACTCGTCGAAGTCGATGAACTCCTGCAGCGTCATCGCCAGCGTCCCGCTCTCGTTGTACGCCGCCATCAGCTCCCCGAGGCTGTCCACCTTGGTGACGTGCTTCCACCCGCCCCCGTCCGCTGGCTTCAGGATCGCAGGGAACTTCACGTAGTCCGCGATCCCCTCCCAGTCCAGCGGGAACTGGAGGTTCCTCAGCGACTTCTGCTTGTTGATCGCCGGGATGTAGTCCCGCTGCGGCAGCAGCACCGTCCGCGGCACCGCCACCCCCAGCGTCTTCACCAGCGAGTACCCGAAGAACTTGTCGTCCGCCGACCACCAGAACGGATCGTTGATCACGTACGTCCCCGCCAGCGCCGCCGCCTTCAGCGCGAACCGGTAGAACGGCACCTCGTGGCTCAGCCGGTCGATGAGCACGTCGTAGGTCCGCTCCCCGCCCTCCCGGACCCCCCCGAGCTTCGCAAGCTCCGCGTGGTAGCCCGCATGCCGGTTCACCCGCTCGATGAACGCTGGCGGAAAATCATCCTCCATACCCACGATGACACCGATCCGATAGCTCATGGGCCGCACGATACCCGATCTTCGCCCCCGGCTCGCCCTTCTCGTGCGTTCCGCCCCCGCGGCTCCGCCGGGACGGGCCCCCCATGCCCCTCGACGCCCGGGGACAAGCCCGATATGCCCAGCGCCGTCGTGCTAGAGATCCTCGCCGTCGTCGGCTTCATCGCGCTCAACGGCTTCTTCGTGGCGGCGGAATTTGCCCTGGTCAAGCTCCGCGCCACCCACCAGAGCGGCGGAAAACACCGGGAAAAGGAAGAAAAACCCGACCTCGTCGCGGAGGCCGTCGCAAGGATCGACCGCTACCTCTCCGTCACCCAGCTCGGCATCACCCTGGCCAGCCTCGGCCTCGGGTGGCTCGGCGAGCCTGCCATCGCGCGCAACCTGGAGGCCCTCTACGCCCGCTTCGGGGCCTCCCCCATGCCCCCTGCGGTCCACACCGTCATCACCGGCGTCTCGTTTGCCCTCCTGACCTACGGCCACGTGCTCCTGGGCGAGCTGGTCCCCAAGCTCCTGGCCATCCAGAAGTCCGCCCAGATCGCCCGCATCTCCGTCTGGCCCCTGCGCCTGTCCTACTACCTGCTCTTCCCGGGACTCTGGGTCCTGGAGACCTCCTCCCGCGCCATCCTCGGACGCTTCGGCGTCTCCATGGACACCCACTCCGAGGCTGCCCTCTCCGAGGACGAGATCCTGGGGATCCTCGCCGCCCACGTCGCCCGCGGCAAGGGCGCCGAGGCCAAGCAGGAGCTGGTCCGCCGCATGATGCGCTTCAGCGTGCGTTCCGCCCGCCAGGCCATGATCCCCCGGGTGGATGTGGTCTACCTGCCGGTCACATCCCCTGGCTCCACGGCCCTGGAGCTCCTCCGCACCAGCGAGTACTCCCGCCTGCCGCTGTCCAAGGGCAGCGAGGTGGATCAGGTGATCGGCTACCTCTACTGGAAGGATCTCCTCCGGGAGCCCAGCGCCTCCTCCCTGACCACCCTGGAGCCCCTGCGCCGCGACGTGCTCTTCGTCCCGGAAGCCAAGCCCCTGGTGGAGGTCCTCCGGGAGATGCAGCGCACCAACACCCCCTTCGCGGTGGTCGTCGACGAGTACGGGGGCACCAGCGGCATCCTGACCATGGAGGATCTCCTCGAGGAGATCGTCGGGGAGATCCGCGACGAGTCGGACGTGGAGACCCAGCGCATCGAGCAAAAATCCGGCTCCTGGGAGGCGGACGGATCGGTGCTCCTGGACGAGCTGGCGGGGGCAGGCCTTGATGTCGGCGAGCACGACCACCAGGACACCCTGGGCGGCCTGATCAGCACCAGGCTGGGCCGCATCCCTCGCCTGGGGGATGCCATCGAGCTGGGCCACTGCCGCATCGAGGTGATCGCCCTGGCCCGCCGCCGCGTCACCCGGGTCCGCGTGACCCCCCTCCCCCCCTCGGATAACCCACCCGAAAAAAAATCTTGACGAACCCCTCACCCTGGGTACACTGCCGTCCTCGCTCAAGCCTTCCAGCTTAGCTCAGTCGGTAGAGCAGGCGGCTGTTAACCGCCGGGTCCCTGGTTCGAGTCCAGGAGCTGGAGCCACTTTAGCTGTCTCGCTAACACGAGCGCCCTCACGGTGAACCGAGGCGCTGCGCGAGACCCGCAGAAATCCCCGCGAGATCGCGAGGGGCTTCCCTCTTTATCTCTGCTGAGGGGGCTGCTGAGAGCGACCGAGCGAGGGTCTCGGAGGGCTCTCTGGAGAATTCTTTGTCCTGAGAAACCCGGCTGAGAGAACCCGGTGGTGAAGAGCCAGGGGCGCCGGAGACCTGGAGGGCAACCGGGTGGTGAACACCTAATTTGAG
>CAZSDX010000465.1:0-5928 GCA_964605685.1 uncultured Polyangiaceae bacterium | reverse complement strand
ATTTCAGGCTCGCTTGCCTGGCTTGACCTTCTCACGATCTTTGAACGGTCCCCGCTTCCATCGCGGTGAACCTCCGCTAGAAGTCTCCACGGACCTTGTTGACGAGGTCGACCACGGGCAAGAGCACGGATGCGCTGGGGGTGGCCTACGCCGCCGCCCACGCGACCTTGTTGACGAGGTCGACCACGGGCAAGAGCACGGGCATGTCCCTGTCGAACACCTCACCCGCTCCGCGAGCTGGAGAACCTCAGCAGCGCCTTTTGGCTCTGCGTCTTGTCCCCTTCGAGACGACCCACGAAGCGGATGAGATCCTTGGTATTCCCGTTCCTTGCGTCGTGTTCGATCTTGGTCAGCGTGGTGTAGATTCGAACGAGCCCCACGGCAGCGCAACGCTCCTTGAGTCGCCCCGAGACCACCTCGATCGTGGGGAGGTTCATCTCGCGTAGTGCATCCGAGATGGCCGCGCATCCGAGGGTGATATCCTGGGATACATCCTCCAGCAGGGTCGCGAGCTCCGTGGGACTATAACGGAGGCGGAGCTGTGCGGCGACGTGGTGGTCGATGATCTCGGTGGTCGCGATCTGGATGCGCTCGGATTCTCTCCTGGCGAGCCCCATGGCCCGGATGAGTTCGTCGAGCTGGACGGGTTTGGTCAGGTAATCGTCCATGCCAGCCGCAAGGCAATGCTCGCGGTCTCCCGCCAGCGCGTTCGCCGTGAGGCCAATGATGCGAGGACGATTTTCCTTGGGAATTGTCTTGCGGATCTCTCTCGCCGTCTCCAGTCCATCCAGGACAGGCATCTGCATGTCGAGGAAGAGTATATCAAACTTGTTCCTCCGGAGAGCGTCGATGGCGAGCTTTCCGTTCTCGACGACCTCCACCCTGCAACCTATCTTGGAGAGCATGAGGGTAATCACCTTCTGGTTGACAATGTTGTCCTCCGCGACAAGAACGGAGAGCTGATCCGATTCGATATTTTCGGTTATTGATGCCCGGGATCTCGAACGAAACGCTCCTTCTTTTCTCGTCAAAGAGGCGAGCACTGCCTGGAGAAAGTGATGCGGCATGATGGGTTTTGTGAGGATAAAATCCCCGGGTTGCGTGAAATTGGTCTGGAAAAATTTTTCGATCTCTTTCCTGTCCGGAGCGCTCTTCGGATAGAGGAGCAAGACCGGCGGAAGATCATGCCTGTGCTCCAGGAGGCGCCCGAGGAACCCGAGCGGATCCTCGCCGTGACCACGAGGATCGAGGATGATGAGATCCCTGGGGGGCAGAGCCTGGAGTGCCTGGAAGAAATCTGCCGCAGAACCGACGCTCAGCACCTCGTCGGCCACCCCATGGAGCAATTCTTCCTGCATTTTTGCGCTCGTATCGTGGACATCAACCAGGAGAATTTTTCCCGGTATTTTCGTCACAACCGAATGCTGAGAGAGCCCCCGAGCCTGTCCGTGAGAGATGAAAAAAAAGGAGAACGTTGACCCTGCCCCGGGGACACTCTCCACGACAATTTCCCCGCCCAGGAGCGCGACGAGTGCTTGCGATATCATCAGCCCAAGACCTGTGCCTTTTCGCTGGTCTTGCACCCCTACCTGGAAGAATGGCTGGAAGAGATCTTTGACCTTCCCAGGATCAATCCCGATGCCGGTGTCCTTCACCAGGAACCATATCTTTTCCTGATTCTCCTCGGCAATTAGCTCAAGGGTCACCCGACCTCTGTCCGTATATTTTACCGCATTGCTGAGCAAATTGACGAGAACCTGCTGGAGCCTTGCAGGATCCGTCACCGCTGCCGAAGGAGCTTCCGGGTCTGGGTAGAAATAGAGTTCGATCCCCTTCTCGTGCGCCTGCGGCGAGACCAGAGAGAGCGCCTGCTCCGCGACGACGTACAGGTCGACGGCGACCTGCTCCACGGTGACCTTTCCGGCCTCCAGCTTGGATAGATCCAGGATATCGCCGAGCAACGTCAGGAGCGCCTTGCTCCCACCTTCGATGATGGTGCAGTACTCCTGTTGCTCCTCCGTCAAGGCCGTCTCCTGGAGCAACTCAGCCACGCCGAGTACAGCGTTCATCGGCGTCCGCAGTTCGTGGCTCATCGTGGCCAGAAAATTGCTCCGGACCCTCACGAGCTCAAGCGCTTCATCCCGGGCTTTCTGAAGCTCCTCCAGGCGCCTCTCGGTCTCCTCTGTTTTTTCCTGGAGCCTCACCTCCTTGGCTTGCAGTTGCGAGGAGTAAATCTCCAGGGTACGAAGCATCACGAATCCAAGAAAGAACAGGATCGCGATGGCCATCGTCCTGTCGATCAAGAACGTTTTCCACTGGAAATATTCGCTTCTCTTGGTATGAATGGTCAGCTCCAGCGTCACCGTGGCTAGCGCCATGAGCACGCTTACCCCGGCGAACTTTAGCCCCGCCCAGAACAGGAAGATCATGGGGATGTACACGAGATCTCGCTGGGAGGGCACCTCCCCTCGCCCCACCACAAGCGCCGTCGCACTGCTGGAGAAGAAGAGAACGAGCGCAATGGCAGGCGACCAGCGGCGCTCTCGGCTCTGGTTCGGGTGCGCCCACCAAGCCACCCCCCCGAAGGAGAGCGCCTCGGCCATGTAGAGCACCGTGAGGGAAAAGTCCCGAATGACCCAGGCCTGGACCCCGTTCGCGAGGGCGTTGCTGCCCGCGGCGATGCAAATATTCCTCGAAAATCGGAAGTCGTGCCCGACGGGGAGGAGCTCCTGCAGACCGGAGAACAGGATACGCACGAGGATATTTACCCTGCAAGTAGCCGGAGGGTCGAGCGAAATCGATCCGTGTTGTGCGCGATCCTGTCCAGAGGAAAGCCGCTCCGGCGAGCCGCCTCGGCCACACGATCGAGGAGCCGGTGCATCGCAAGGAGGCTCCCAGGGACAACACGCGGCTCGGAGAGTGCGTCCTGGATGATCCGCGAAGGGTCCAGCGACCTCGCCAGATCGTTCCCGTTGAGGCTGTTCTCCGTCATCTCCGCAGCGAAGCACGAGAGGAGAAGCCTGGGAAATCGCGCAATCTCCTTCAGCACAGGGAAGTCTTCCGGAGGAGATACATTGCAGGTGGGGAGCCCCTCCGCCTGCCAGGCAAGCACGCCTCCTTGGAGGTTGAAGACCCGGCCCCGCCAGTCACCACCCAGGGACTCCACCAAGGCGGCACTCCGCTTCCCGGAGGTGCAGGCGAGGAGGATCGGCAACGTCTCATCGAAGCGGGTACACTCCTCGATGGTCTCTCCTGGAAGCAGGCCCACGGAGCCCGGAAGCACCCCCAAAACGGCGCGCTCTTCGGGTGGACGAATGTCAATCAGGTGGCATCGCTGCAACGCTGCCGCCTGGACCGGGGAAATGGAGGAGGGCATCGCTAAGAAGACCAGGCTGAAGCTGGAGCGCCCCGCGGCCTCGGAGAAGCTCGTGACGCCGCCGAAGGACAGGTTCGGGAGCTCCATCAGATCCGCCTTCTGGATGCCCATGACGCCCATGCTCATCGTGCACACCTTGAGCTGCACCCCTTGCTTCTCCGTCTCCTGGAGGAGCTGCTCCAGAGAGAGGACGCTCCGCTGTCGCATGAACAGCTCCAGGAGGAACTTCCCCAGTCCACCCCAGTGCATCTTGCTGAGCTGCTGGCGCCGGGGGCCACGAGGCATCATCCAGCGCATCATTCGCTGGAGGAAACCAGGCTGCTTCTCGTTACTTTTGCGTCGCTTCTCTCCACGGAGCAGGTTGATGCCCCAGAAGGCAAAGTACACCTCGACTGCCATGCCCTGGGAGGCGGAGGAATTGGCGACCATCAACGCCGAGAGCAAGGTCTCGTAATCGTTGCGCAGAACGAGGAGCGTGGCCCGGTGCTCCCGGGGGGGAATTTGCGGGCCCGGGATGGGCTCCATCGCGGTGGGCGTCGAGGGGGCGACGACCAGTGGCATGGCAGGGGCGTTGGAGGAGACCGGAGGCGGTTGCAGCTTGGCGCTCACCGGGTCAGCCAGGGATTCATCGATCAGGAGGATGTCCGCGGTGGTCTGGCCTCCAGCGGAGAGGACACGCTCGAGCTTGGCCCCCGAGGCGGTTGCCCAGGCGTAGAGGCGCCCTTCGAATTCAGGGGCGTCCGCAAGCACCCGGAGTCGGCGCGCTGCCCCCTGGGGGGCCTCCCCCGAGAGGCGCCGGAAGGCTGCCCCTACCGGAAGTCCACGGAGATCCACCGTTTCTGTCTGTCCTGATGGGCTCGGGGACTCCGGGGTCGCCTGGTCGGTCTTTCGGGCAGGCAGGTTCGCCCCGTTGAGCCCGACGGTGGCGTGGTAGACACCGTCCTCCTCTCGCTGCTCCAGCAGGCGAGATCTGGTCGTGCGACACCAGGCCTCCAGATCCATGAAGAAATCGGAGTCGGTCGCCTGGACGTACAGGAGAACGGGCTTCCCCTTGTGCTGTCGTGCGGTATCCGCCAGCTTGAGGATGGGAGCAGGGCACTGGAGCCCCCGGCAGTCGAGGGAGAGCTCTCCCTGGGTAAGGATGGGGTTGGTCTGCATGAACGTGTCTTCCTTGGTAACCTGGTTTTTGTGATCTGATTGGACGGAAAGGTGTCCACGAACAGCTCAACGGAGGGAAGGTCTTTCTGCAATAGCATGCCACGGAGCTGGTCGTAATGCCTTCGAACGGAGCGGGAGCGATCCACCATGCTCGTGACGCTTTCGGCGATCTCATCCGAGGACAACGGTAGGCAAAGACTCTGGTCGAGACCGCAAAAATTGATACTACGGCGGAGCATTTCCGGGTTGGAGTGCGTGGAGATAAGCACCCTGGAGATCTCCCCCACGCTCCCGAGGTGCTTGAGCAAGGGATTCTCCAGGATCACGTCCATGTCACCAAAGAGAAGGACCCAGGGGAGGGAGAGGCTGTCCTGCTCCAGGTTGGAGAGCAAGTTCTCCTGCTGATCCTGGTTGAAGATGCTCACGTCGAACCTCCGCCGCAACTCCTGGATGGCCTCGGCGACGCTGGGCTTCCGGAATACCGGATCGCTGGAGAAGATCCAGACGCTGGGCGCCTCCTTGGACCAGTACCGGAGCTGGGATGTCGCGATCGAGGAGACGAGGGAGCGACGATTCTTGGGGAGGAAAGGGTTTCCTGCCTCGGGGAGCTGCTCCAGGGCGAACAGCATCTCAGACGCTGACAGGAAGCGCGCCCTCGGATCCGCCTGGAGCGCTCGCGCCACGAAGTCGATGAGCCCCTGGGAGAGCCCTGTGGCCACCCGCTCCAGCGGGGTGGGGGAGGGGAGATGCCCCGCGGTCAGGCTGCGGGTCATCTGGGCGTCGCTTATGGGGAGCTTCCCGGCGAGGCACTCGTAGAGCAAAACCCCCACCGAGTAGAGATCAGAGCTCTCGGTCCTGCGGCCCCCCTGGAGGATCTCAGGCGCCGTGCGATTTATCTGCTCCAGCGCGTCTTGCGCGTGGGATGATCTGCTGCGCTTGGTGTCCGAGGCAGCGGAGATGCCGGGGCTGATCAGCATCACAACCTCCCGGTTCGCGCTGGTCTGGGACACCATCAGATGATCTGGGGAGAGGTTGCGGTGGACGAACCCCTGGGCGTGGATCTCCGCGAGTCCTTCGAGCGTTTGTCGGAGGAGGGATAGGGCCCGGGCGGGGGAGAGCAGCCCCTCTCCTTGCAGCAGGGTCTTGAGCGTCTTCCCCCGGATGTAATCCATCACCACGTAGGGGTGCTCGACGCCCTGGATGAGGGTTGTCCCTACCTCCATCGTCGTGGGGAGTCCTGGTCCCTGGAGAGAGAGCATGGCGGGGAGATCCCGCTGGAGACGGCTCTTCTCTCGTTCGTGGGCGGGGATGAAGAGCTTCACAGCCACCTTGCGCCCTTGATCTGCGATGGTGGCCTCGTAGATCACGGCGGTCGGGGAGGAGGCAATCTGGCG
>CAZSDX010000464.1:0-5933 GCA_964605685.1 uncultured Polyangiaceae bacterium | reverse complement strand
AGGCCCCGGGGGCGCGTCGCCGCCCTGCTGGAGCGCCGCCTCCGCGACGCCGCCGAGACCGGCCTCCGCGAGGCCCTCCAGCGCCCGGGCTAACTCCTCGGCGTCCTCGGCGTCCTTCTTCGGCGCCGCCTTCTTCGCGAGGGCCGCCTTCTTCGCCGGCGCGGGCCTGGTGGCCATCAGCTTGTAGGACTCCCTCACGCTCTTCAGCTCCGCGGAGGTGACGGTCCCGTCCTGGATCGCCTTCCCCAGCCGCGCCTTCACCTGCGCCACCGCCCCTTCAAAGACCTTCCTCGCGGGGCCTGCCTTGCCTGCGACCTGCTCCGCCAGCTTCTTCTCCTGGGCGATCCGGCTGGCGACCTCCTGCTTCAGCTTCTCCACGGTGATCGCCCCCTTCGGGGCCCGGGACGCGGTCTTCCGCTTGCTGTGCTTCGACGCGGTGGCCGGAGTCTTCGCGGGCTTCGCCGCCTTTGACCCCTCCGCGTGGGCGCTCATCGGGAGGGCAACCAGGGACAACACCAACACAACCGTGGATAGGGGGCGCATCATGGCCTCGCTGGAGAGAAACCCTCCCGGCGACGCTCCGGGTGGGGCAGGAGATTGCAATCCAAACCCTACGCCAATGTCGGCTTGTGTGCCCACATATCGCACACAATTTCGTTGATTTTACGGGAAAAATGGACCGATCAAGGATCCAGCCGCCGGAGCGAGGACCAGGGGAACGGCTCCCAGAAAGGTGTCTTTATCGACCCCTCTTCCGGCTGGATAGCAAACCAGGGAGAGCCCTGGGCGTCGCGGAGCACGTGGAAGCTCTGGGCCGGCATGAAGCCCTGGCCAAGCAAGGCGACGAGGCGACCCTCCCGGGAGCGGGCGAGGTCGAGGACGAGGACGGCGTGGCCCGGAGAGCCCGGGAGGACGAAGAAGTCGCCGGGGCGAAGCTGCTCGATGGGGGTGGGTCTGGCGTCGCGGGCGAGGGATCCGGTGTTGGCCCAGTTGAAGACCATAGCGAGGTACTTACGGAAGCTGCTGTGATCCTGGGAGGGAGCGCCGGAGGTGGTCCAGGAGAGGGTGTTGCCGCTGGCCTGGACGCGCTCGCCGCGGGCCCAGCGCTCGTAGGGCAGGGAGGCCCCGGACGCAGCCCGGTAGCTCATGCGGCGGTCGCCGAGGGACCAGCGCCACTCGGCGTGGAGGCGGAGGATGGAGTCAGCGCACTGCTGGAGATCCGCGCCGCCGACGTCGAGGGCAGCGACGGCGGCGATGGCGTGGTGGGTGGCGTCACGAAGGATGGCGCCCTTGAAAGAGCGGACCGGGGTGGAAGGGTCCGCGAGGGGCAGGCCGCGGAGCCAGGCGCCGAAGGAGCCCGGCGCCACCTCGACGCGGAGGAAGCCCTCCGGCGGCGGGAAGCGGCGGGCCAGCGGATCGACCGGGGCAGGCGTGTCGGCGGGAGGAGAGACCAGCCAGGGGTAAGGGGTCCAGTCGACGGGGGCGGGAGGTGAGGGAGGCGCCACGGCGACCGGGTCCGGCGAGGCGAGCGGCGCCGGGGGTTCGGCGGGATCTGGGGGACCCAGGAGCGCGGGGGCAGGTGGCGCCTCGGAGGAGCGCGCGCAGGCGACAAAGAGCAGCGCCACCACGGGCGACCTGGAAGGCCAGCGCGGGCGGCGCGGGAGCGGGTTCATGGGAACAAGGTGACCCGCGACGAGGGCGGGTTCAAGGAGAGAACGGGGCGCTCAGCGAGGGGCTGGCCCGGAGGGACGAGAAGGTGGCACTCCGGCCTGGCGCTTGCGGGGAGTTCTGGGTTTGGGCTTGGTGGCGGGGGTCGCGGAGGTGGCTTTGGGGGTGGCCTTGAGCGGGCGCTTGGCGCGCTTCTTGGCGCTGTTGTTGCGTTGCTGGACCGCCTTTTGCTCTTCTGCTTTCGTCGCCATCTCGCGAGACCTCCAACGATCTGGTGTTTTCAAGCAAGCCATCCCCCCGACGCCCGCGAGCACCGGGGCAAGTGACAGGAGGGTAACACCCTTTGATCGGAGGGAAACCCCCTTGGTTCAGGAAGGCACAAGACATGCCACTTCCCCCGAGCAAGCGAGGAATTTGGGGCATGCGGGGCGATGGAGTGGCGCTACCATGGCGGGATCATGAAGCCTGCGGCGAACCCCACCGTGATCCTTCGCACCTGCGAACGCTACGACCCGCAGCGGATCCGGCAGATCATCCGAGAGGGCCTGGAGACCCTGGATCTACGGCCGCGGGGGCGCACCCTGCTGAAGCCGAACCTGGTGGCGTCGGGGCCGCTGTTCGAGCATGCGTACACGAGGCCCGAGTTCACGGAAGGGGTGCTGCTGGCGCTGAAGGACCGGCAGCAGGGGACGCTGGCGGAGCTGGCGGTGGGGGAGCGCTGCGGGATCACGGTGCCGACGAGGATGGCCTACGAGGGGGCGGGCTACGATCCGATGCTGAAGCGGCTGGGGGTGAAGCGCTACTGCTTCGAGGAGGAGCCCCAGGTGGAGATCCGGCTGGATCACCCGACGAGGCTGCGGGATTACCTCTTCACGCCGGAGCCGGTGGCCAGGGCGGATTTCTTCGTGAACTGCCCGAAGTTCAAGGCGCACCCCTGGACGACGGTGACCTTCTCGGTGAAGAGCTACATCGGCATCCAGGACGACCGGCACCGGCTCATCGACCACGACCACCGGCTCGACGAGAAGATCGCCGACCTCCAGTACATCCTCCAGCCCCAGTTCATCGCCATCGACGCGATCACCGCGGGGGAAGGCCGGATGCTCACCCCCGTCCCCTTCCCGCTCAAGATGATCATCATGGGGAACAACCAGGTGGCCATCGACGCGGTGTGCTGCCACCTCATCGGGGTTGATCCGGCCACGGTGCCCCACATCCGGCTCACCGCCGAGAACGGCTTCGGCCCCCTCGACCTCGACCGGATCACCGTCACCGGCGACCTGACCCTCGCCCAGGCCCAGGAGCGCGCCCGGGGCTTCAAGGTGGGCCTGATCCGCGTGGAGAAGTACTTCGAGGGTACCAACATCACCGCCTACGCCGGCCCGCCCCCCGAGGAGGAGCACACCGACTACTGCTGGGGCGGCTGCCCCGGCGCCATCGAGGAGGCCATCGAGATCCTCCGGCAGTTCGACCGGGAGTGCGACGCGAAGCTCCCCAGGCTCCACGTCGTCTTCGGCAACTACAAGGGAGCCATCGACGCGAAGCCCGGCGAGAAGGTCGTCTTCATCGGCGACTGCGCCGCCTGGGAGGGCAACCTCCACGGCAAGCTGGTGCAGCTCCGCAGCAAGTACCAGGACCGCTCCACCAAGGATCCGTACCACGCCCAGCACGAGGACATCTTCGCCAAGATGGTCAAGGTGATGGCCCGCATGCGAGCCACCCGCGACGAGCCGCACATCCGGCTGGAGGGCTGCCCCGTGAGCGTCGCCGAGCAGGTCCTGGCCCTCGTGTTCCTCGGGGGCCTCAAGAACCCCTACTTCGACCCCCAGCAGAACCTCGCCTTCAACAAGGCGTACCTCGGCTGGCGCTCCACCACGGCGCTCCAGCGGCTCCGGGGCATCCCTTACCAGAAGCACGGCCCCTGCTCCCGCGGCGAGGCCGCCCCCGAGGTGGAGACCTCCCCCGCCTCCGTCGCTCGGACCTCCACCGCCACCCCCATCCCCGGCGAGTTAGCGGAACGTATCCTTCGCCGCCCGCACCCGCGCGAACACCTCGTCGCCGCTCGCCTCCGGGCCCAGCCCCGCGAAGGCCCGTACCGCCGCCTCGCCGATCCGCAGGAAAGGATTGGTCGCCCGCTCCTCCCCCAGCGTCGACGGCACCGTGGGCTCCCCCCGGGAGCGGAGCTCCGCGGTCCGGGCGACCCTCCGCTCGATCGCCGCGTTCCCCGGCTCGACGTGGGCCGCGAAGCGCAGGTTGGCCTCGGTGTACTCGTGGCCGCAGTAGACCAGGGTGTCGTCCGGAAGGGCACCCAACACCTCGTTGAGGGAGCGGTTCATGTCCCCCGGCGTCCCCTCGAAGAGGCGCCCGCAGCCCGCGGTGAACAGCGTGTCTCCGGTGAAGAGCAGGCCCGGAGCGCCGCCCTCCAGCAGCAAGAACGCCGCCGCCCCCATCGTGTGCCCCGGGATAGGGAAGATCTGCACGGAGATCCCGGCGACCTCCAGGCGCTCTCCCGGCTGCACCCGGCGGGTGACCCCCTCGACCTTGCTGGCGTCTGGCTCCATGGCCAGGACCTCAGCCTGCGGCGCGTCCGCGAGCAGCCCGGCGATGCCTCCCACGTGGTCGTAATGGTGGTGGGTCACAAGAACCCCCGCCAGCGCCAGGCCGCGGGCGTGGAGCGCCGCCAGCACCGGCGGCGCCTCGGAGGGATCCACCACCAGGGCGTGCCCCGGCGCTCCGCCTTCGATCAGGTAGGCGTAGTTGTCACGGAGGCAGGGGATCGGGGTGACGGCGAGCGCCATCAGTTGCAGTTCCCCGCGCCGGGCTTGGAGCAACGGTAGGAGCGCACCGCGTTGTAGACCGGGTACGGATTGCCGTCGACCTGCGTCCAAGCGAAGGCGTCCCAGGAGCCGTCGCGGAGCATGAAGGGGGTCACCGCGAGGATGTTCGGGTGGGTGTCCCAGACCTTCTTGTAGGCGTCGACGGTGAAGGAGGCGACCTGCTCGCGGCTCTGCCCGGGGCACCCGGAGCCCGCGTCGCCGTTGATGCTCCAGCCGGTCTCAGTGACGAGCACCTTCATGTTCGGCTTGCCGATGGTGGCCAGCTCCTTCTCGAAGAACTTGAGCCCGAGTTCTGCCTCCGGCATCGGGCAGAAGAAGCCCCAGCCCTCGCCCTTTGCCGGGTAAGAGTGGGTGGCCCACACGTCGAGCTTGTCGAAGACGCCGGGCACCGCCTGCTTCATCTTCTGGAGGAAGGTGATCGCGGTGGTGCCGCCCTCCCAGCCGTCGCCGCCGCACTGGCACTTGGTCACGCCGCCCGGCGCCAGCGCCCCCATGGTCACCTTGAGCCTCGGGTCGTTGAGGCTGTGGATCGCGTCCGCCACGTCAGCCAAGTAGTGGGCGTACTCGGAGGCGATCTGGTCCTCGGTGAGCCACCCGCTACCGGCGCAGACCCACTCGTAGCAGAGGTTGGGTTCGTTGTGGACCGCGAGGTAAATGGGCCAGTTGTCCCGCTTGGGGAGCGAGGCGATCACGTTCTTGTACGCCTGCGCCAGCCCCTTGTACGAGGTGGGGCTCTCGCCCATGTCGCGGATGTTCCGGTTCCCCCAGGGAGGGGCCAGGCGCACGATGGGGATGAGCTGGCGCTTGTAGGCTTCTTCGAGGGAGTCCTTCCAGCTCGGGTCCGCGTCGTGGCGCCCCGGGTGCATGTCCGCGAAGATCACCAGCACATGCCCTCCGGGCCCCGCCAGCTTCGCCGTCAGCTCGTGATCCCCTGCGTTCCCCTGGCTCACCAGCCCTATGCCGTGGCGATTCCCCGTCGGCGGCGGCCCGCTACCCCCGCTGCCTCCGGAGCCTCCGGACCCACCCGTCCCCCCGCTGCCTCCGGTGCCGCCGCTCCCGCCGGTGCCCGGGTCGCCTGGCTCGATGTACACCTGGCAGGTTGCCTCCAGAATACCGGCGCTCCCGGGGGGTTTGTCCCGGTAGAAGGCCAGGTTCAGCACCCCCTCGCCGTGGCCGCTGATGGTCCAGGTCCACTGGTAGGGGCCGCTGCCGGAGATCACCTGGTTCGAGGTGGCCGGCGCTCCCGGGCCGGTCACCACCAGGTCGATCCACGGGAATGGACTGGGATCCGTCACCGTCGCTTTGAAGTTGTTCCCGGCCTTGAGCGGGCTCTTGTTGAAGGAGAAGCGCTTGTCGCACGGGAGCGGCGGCTTCGGGGCCCCGCCGCTCCCCGCCGCTCCCGAGGCGCTCCCGCCGGAACCCGCCGAG
>CAZSDX010000463.1:0-5936 GCA_964605685.1 uncultured Polyangiaceae bacterium | reverse complement strand
CTACAAGTGGAAGTCCAAGCTCTACGAGACGCTGGTTCAGTTCGATCCGGCCCTGCCCGCGGAGCTACAGCAGGGGCTCCTCGACATCGCGGACGTGGTCAACGAGCGTGCCCACGATCTCTCCGTGGATCTGGCCCGCATGCGTCAGATCAAGTTGCCCTTCGACAGCGTGTCGCTCGACACGCCCGTCGACATCATCGCGTACGGTTTTCGGCTCTACCTGAACGATCGCAAGCTCTTCAACGACACCGTGGCGCGTCAGCAAGCCACCCGCATGGAGCGCTTCTCGGAGTTCTACCCACGCAACCACCGACCGTTGCTCCTGAACGAGACGCAGAAGGAGCTGTTTCGCAGCCATTTTTCGACGTATTTTTCCAAGCGAAACCGCACCCCGTTCTGCGCCCTGCAGGTGGTCGAGGTGGAGCAGGAGGTGCAGTTCCACGTCATCCACGGGCGCCCTCCGCGCTCGCACTCCACCGTCAAGGACGGCAAGGATCGCTCAATGATCTCGTTCGTGCCAGACAAGCGAGATCTGCTGATCTTCGATCGTGCCAGCGGTCGCCTCGCCGTGAGCGCGTCGCACCCGAGCGAGCAGGAGCGCTACCGGGAGTATTTCGGGCGATTCTTCTTCGGAGCCCCCGGGCACTTCCTCGACAACATGGACATCACGGCGGCCCCTCTGCACACGCGCAGACAGGCTGCCCTGTCCGCGGCGGGGATCCCGGGGCTGAAGCGCGTGCGACTCCGTGAGCTCCGCGTGCGGCTCCGGGACAGGCCGAGCCTGCTCATCACCTGGCAGGACAACGATCTGGGAGAGCTCCTCGACGAGGAACAGATGGGCGAGCTGCTGGACAGCGGGGAGGTGGTGTCCATGCGCTTCGACTTCTCGCTGGAGGGCCAGACGCGCACCCCGAAGGTTCTGCTGACGCCACCGAACAAGCTCATCTACGACCGGCGACTGGGTGCCTTTCAGGCCCGAGAATTCCTGATCCGGCAAGGCTTCGTCGTACTGCCCCAGATCGAGCGAGAAGCGCCCCTCGTACTGCATTGAGGAGCCCCCATGGAGCGCGTCCTTCCCATGCTCATCCAGCAGGCGGCTCCGTGCCTGCACCGCAAGCGTTGGCGCGAACAGCTCGGGGTGGAGGTAGCGTCGATGCTGGAGAATCAAGGCTTCCTCGAGAACAAGGGCCGGGCAGAGTGGTACCCCTGCGGTGGCTTCTGCGGGGGCCAGAACCAGCGCCGTGTGCTCGATACCCCCGAGCCGGAAGGAGGCTGGGCGGCAGTCTGCGGAGACGACGAACAGAGCTGTGCGGACCTCGTGCTGTCGTCGGAGGACCTGGAGTTGCAGGCCATCTCGCCGACGGCTCTGGCCGGCTGGCTCCGCGAGGCGCTGGGGGCCAGAAGAACAGCGACTCGCTTCGGCCAACGCAAGGGCGTCGAGGGGCTCGGAAGCCTGATCTGGGAGGGAGAGGAACGAGAGGCGCTGCTGGCCCTCGGCTGCGGTCGTGCGGGGCTGCGACAGCTGCTGCAAGAGCGAGAGCGGCTGCGCGCCCGCACGGTGGTCTTCGTGCCGTCGTTGGCCGTCCTGGATGGCGAACTGCAAGCCCGGTACGCCCCCGGTTCGCACGTGGAGGCCGTGGACCTGCGCGAGCTGGTGTCCGTCGAGGCAGGGCGGCTGGTGCTGGTGCCGGCGCGCTCCGGGCCCCAGCGTGTGCTGCCGGTGCGCGAGCCCCCCGGGAGCCCCTACGCGGCCGAGCCCATCGTGGCGGAGGTCTTCGAGGCCACCGGCAAGCGGGGGCTCTCCGCGGCGGCCTACGAGGCCTTGGTGGGGCAGCGCTCTTCGTTTGACCTGTTCATCGACATGACCACCCCGGGGACGAAGCGAGGGGGGCCTGTCGGGGTACGCGACGAGCAGGGGCAGTGCAGGGAGGTCGAGCTGGCGGCGCGTGAGGTCGCTGTGCTGGTCGAGCTCGTCCAGGCCCGCAGGCCGATGCGCGTGGGGGAATTTCGCGCTGTGGACACGCGCTTGCTCGACAAGCTGATCGAGCGGGCCCGGCGCAAGATCGAGGGGGAGGGGCGACGAGGGAAATGGCGTTTCTTCCACACCCTCTCGGGGGTTGACCCTTCGGCCAAGAGCTTCCTGTTCAAGCCGCAGGAGGGCCTCTCCTTCGCCGTCATCCTCCCCCTGGCCTCCCCCTGAACACGTAGCCTTCATGGCTTGCTGAGCCGGAGCCGCGTACAATCGGCCTATGGATCACGCGGTCGTTGTCCGGGGTCATTTGACAGGAAGGCACATCGAACTGGAGGAGCCCGCTGGGAACCTCCAAGGCGAAGTCGAGGTCATCGTGCGCGTGGTGGCCAAGGCACAGCCTCCTCGCCCGGACATCCTCGACGTCTTGAACTCGCTGACGGGGGGCACCCGCACCAAGGACGAGATCGACCAGCAGCTCGCCGCCGAGCGTGCCGAGTGGGACGAGCGCGGTGGACGTTTATCTCGACGCCTGCTGCTTCATTTATCTGCTCGAGGGGGTCCCGGAGTGGCGCAGCGTGGTGGATGCGCGTCTTCGTGTGCTTCTCGCGATGCCGAACGTGGGACTGATGACCTCCAGGCTGGCGTTGCTCGAGTGCCGCGCCAAGCCCATCCGCGACGGGAACCTGGCGTTGCTGGCGCAGTTCGATGCGCTGTTTTCTGCCCACCGCATGACCTTGCTCGAGGTGGCCCCCAGGGTCATCGAGCGCGCCACGGACCTGCGCGCTCGGTACAACTTCAAGACCCCAGACGCCCTACACGCAGCCACTGCGCTCGAAGCCTCGGTGAGCTTGTTTTTGACGGGTGACGCAGGGTTTCGTCGCTGCACGGAGCTGCCGGTCGAGGTGCTGACGCCTGCCAGCCCACCTCCGTGAGCGGCTCCACAAGAGGGAGAGCAGGATGGCGGGGTTGAGGCCGCCCGCAGGTGCCCCTTGATCCCTCTTGAGCAGCCGGGGACTGCGTATTTTTGGCTGTTCCTGAGTTTGCCCTGAGTTTGCCCTGAGTTGCTCCTGGCGGTGTGGATACTGGTCCTTGTCGGCGGCCCCAACGCCCCGGCGCAAGGAACCCCGTGACCAACCCCGCCCCCCGGGAGTGGCACTGCTTTGCCTGCGGTCTCCGCCTCGGGATCGCTCATGGCCGGCAGTGGCATCTCCGCTACAAGACCGCCCAGTTCTTCGTCTCCGGGCCTGTCGTGGCCATCTGCCACCGCTGCTCGACGCGCAACGAGTCCCCCGCTCTTCCGGCCTCCGACGAGGCCTCGGAGGCGGCCGCCTGAGCGCACTTCGGCGCTCGGCGTAACCCATCCCTGACTGGCGCGGCCAGAGGCCCTCGGAGGCCCGGGTGTCGTGCACGGCGCAGCGCTTCTGGCTGCGCAGGTGCGTGCTCCCGGTCCCGCCGCCGGAGGCCCCCATGCGGCTGCGGCAGATCAAGCAAGCGCTGCGAGACCAGGTGCTCGCTGCGCGGTTCGTCCCTGTCTTTCGCCTCGGCCAGCAGCGCGATCCCGTGCTGGCGCGCTACCGCTCCCTGTTCTCGGTCTTCGCCGTCCTGGGCGATTCGTCCGTGCATCGGTGGGCGGAGCGCGAGGCCCTCACCCGCTCCCTCCTTCGCGAGCAGCAGCGGGCCCCTGGACCCTTCTGGTCCTCGGTGCTCGCGCTGGCCTACATGCCTATGCTCCAGAACCTGCGCGGTCGCCTCTGTGGCGACGTGTTCCACCGCCCCGACTTCGACCAGCTCGTGCTGGTGTCGTTCTTCGAGACCGTCAGCCAGCTCTCCCTCGAACGGCACCAGGATCGCACCGCCATGCACCTGCGCCAGGACACCGAGCGCAGGGTCTTCCGGGCGCTCAAGAGCATCCTGCGCCAGCACAAGCTCTGCGAGGCCCTCGCCCAGGAGGCCATCTACGCCGACCTGTTTCCCATCTTCGAGCCCCACATCCGGCGCGCCCGGCTCCGCACCGAGGACCGCGAGGAGCTGATCGAGCTGCTCTCCGAGCGCGCCGAGGGCGTCATCGAGGGCAAGAAGCTGACGCTGGTGATCGACACGTTCCTGCGCGGGGTGAAGCTCCGGGATGTGGCCGTGGCCCAGTGCAAGAGCAGCGACGAGCAGCTCCAGGAGCGGGCCTACCAGCGGCTGAAGCGGCAGCGGCTTCGCACGTTGCAGCGACTTCGGCCGCTGCTGTCCCCGCCTGACCCCGGCGAGGCTTTGCCTTGAGAGAGCAAGCGTTTTGCTCGGAATTTTCAAGGAGACACGCATGCCGGAGTCCACCACTGCCCCCTCGCTGCCGGGGGTGTTTCGCGAGCTGACCCTCACGCTGCTGGGGGTCTTCGAGGTCTACGACGTTCCGCCCGAGACCACGACCGCTGTGGCACGCGGGCTGGGCGAGGTGTTCCGCACGCATCTGTCCGAGTTCCCCCCGGATCGAGCCTGGAAGGGGCGCTCGGCGCTGCGCGCGATGGTCCGTGATCTGGATGAGCTGATGGCCCCCAAGGGCCCTTGAACCGAAAGGAAAACGACGATGGATGCCTGGGATTATGCCAAGTCGCTGGCCGACAAACACCAACCCTCCTCGCAGAACCTGTTCGTGCGCCTGACCAACGACGGCGACAAGGTGACCGGGGTGTTCTGCGGTGCTCCGTACCCGCGCGACGTGGTCTGGACCGGCGAGCGCTACGAGGTCTTCGACAGCAAGAACCCCGCGCACTCGGCGGAAGGCCGCAAGCCCTCGCTGCGGGTCGCGCTCAACTTCTACGACACCAACGAGGGGGTGATGCGCATCATCGAGGGCGGCACCGCCTGGATGCGCGACGTGCTCAAGGTCAAGGAGAAGTACGGCCTCGAGCGCTGGAGCTTCGAGATCGAGCGGCACGGCGAGGCCGGCGACCCGAAGACCAAGTACACCATCCTGCCCGAGGCCCAGCTGAGCGAAGAGGACCGCGCCCACATCGCCGAGGCGCGGCTGCACGACCTGGTGGCGGTGCTGAACCCGAGGGCCGACAGCAAGGAGCGCAGGCCCGAGGGCTCGAAGGCCACCCCAGCGCCGGCCACCGGAGGGCAGCCCGAGCTGATCGACCACGCCACGGGCATGGCGCTGGTGGAGCGGCTGAAGGCGCTGCCCAGGTCGTGCGTCGACGAGTTCCTGAAGGGGCTGGGTGTGCAGCGGATCCGCGAGATCCGCAAGAGCGAGCTGGCCCGGGCGCAGGCGGTGCTGGCGAGGTTCGAGCAGGCGACGGCGACGCCCTCCGAGCCCGAGGAAATCGACCCCTTCGCCTGAGCGCTGCACCGGAGGTCGGGGGTCGGGGTCACGGACAGAGACAGCTTGAGCCGTGTGGTGCGGCACACGGGATGTCTTTGTCCGGACCTCGGGTTTTCGGCCTCCGTTACGGCGTGTCGACCCTCCACACCAGCAGACCAGAGAGGGTCGAGTTGCGCTTGCTGGATGGGCTGAGAAGAGGGTGAGTGCACCCACCGGGACGAGCTCCCGAACGAGAGGTTTTTTTGATGAATTCGCACCCCAAGAAGAAGCAGACGGAGCTCACGGCCGAGCAGCGAATCCAGCTCGAGTCGGTGGCGACGATGAACGTGCCGATGTTGCGCGTGAAGTACCGCGAGGTCTTCGGCGAGGATCCGAAGTCGCACAACGCGGCGTACCTGCGGAAGCGCATCGTCTGGCGCATCCAGGAGAAGGCGCTGGGAGGCCTGTCGGATCGGGCAAGGCAGCGGCTGCGCGAGCTGGGGCAGGAGGCGCCTCACCGCTACCGAGGCGGTCCGCTGGCCTCGTTCTCGACGGCGGCCGACGAGCTGACGGCGAGCACGGTGATCTTCACCGGCGGCACCTCGCAGCCCTCCGCGCTGGCCTCGGCCCTGCCTGCGGGGCCCTCGCCGGCCAGCCACGCGCCCTCCGCGCCCT
>CAZSDX010000462.1:0-5942 GCA_964605685.1 uncultured Polyangiaceae bacterium | reverse complement strand
ACGCATGGGGAGACCGGATTCAGTGGCGATCCTCCCCGCGACGATCCCCCGCGGGCGCGGGCTTGGTCGAGGGAGGGTTGGTGGTGGGTGGAGAGACCTTGGTTTTGACAGCAGGCGTCTTGACCCCGGTATTCTTCGCAGCCGGCGGGTCGCTGGCCGGGGCCACCGAGGCCGAGGTGGATGCCACGGGGACAACCGTAGGCATCGAGGGCTCCGGCGCGGCGGATGCGCTCGGGGTTGGGGTCGCGCTGGTGGCGGCCGCTGGCGCGGGGGGATCGGCTCCGTTGGTGGGGTCGCCGGAGCCGGCGCGGAGCGCCATGCCTCCCCCCACCAGGAGCAGCAGGGCCACGCCTCCGAGGGCCGCAAACAGCGGAATGCGTGAGCGAGGTTGGTTCGTGGGGATGGCGGTCTCGACGCTGGCGTTGGTGACCGCACCGGGAGCCGCTACAGAAATCGCGGGGGCCGAGACCAGCGGGAGCGAAGGGCGGCTGATGGCAGCGTCCGGGCCGCCCTGGAGCCTCCGGATGCGCTCGGCGGCGATGCGCCCCTCCTCGTTGGCGAAGGGGACGAGGGCCGCGGCCAGCTCGCCCATGCTGGCGAAGCGGGCGGCGGGGGCCTTCTGGAGGCACCGCTGCACCACCGCGTCCAGCTCGGCGGGGATTTCGGCGGAGGTGAGAGGCGCGGGGGTCTCCTGAAGGATCTTGGCGCAGACCTCGGGGAGCGTCTCGCCGTTGAAGGGCGAGGTCCCGGAGAGCAGCTCGTAGAGCACCACGCCCATGGACCAGATGTCCGCCCGGGCGTCGACGTTCTTGGACGACGTCATCTGCTCCGGGGACATGTAGAGCGGCGACCCCATGGAGGACTGGGTGCGCGTCAGCCCCGCGTCGTTGGAGCCCGGCGCCGCCATCTTGGAGATGCCAAAGTCGAGAACCTTGACGCACTCGGTGCCGTCCGGGCGGCGGGTGAGGAAGAGGTTGGCGGGCTTGAGGTCGCGGTGCACGATCCCGAGCTGGTGCGCCTCCGCCAGCGCGGAGCAGGCCTGGAGCACGTAGCACACCGCCTCCGTGGGAGGGATCTTCCCTCGCCTCTCGATCTCGGCGGACAGATCGTTGCCCTGGAGGTACTCCATGACCATGTAGGGCTCGCCGGTCGACAGCGTCCCCACGTCGCTCACCCGGGCCACGTGCTCGCCCTTGATCTTCGACGCCGCCCGCGCCTCCCGGGCGAAGCGGTTCACGACCTCGGGGTTCGCCTTCGCGTCTGGGAGCAGGAACTTGATGGCGACCTTCTCGTCCAGGGTCACGTGGGTCGCCGCCACCACGACCCCCATGCCTCCGACCCCGAGGATCCGGTCGACCCGGTATTTTTGATCAAGGATCTGTCCGACCTCGACGGGGGCTTGGGGCTCGCTCATGGTCGTGCTCTCGAAGGGGTTGTCCGCAGGTGAACCATACTACAGGTCAAGCATACTACTTTCCCTCCCCCATTTCTCCCCCGCTTCGCTCAGCGCTCGAAGGGCGGAGCCTCCACACCGGGCCCCTGGAGCCCGTCCCACGGCTCGATCTTCCCCACCAGCTCCTCGCTCTCCGCCAGCCTCGCCCCGAGCACCCCCTCTGCGCCCGACCCCACCGCCCGGGTGGCGTAGTGAATGACCATGCATTTCCGGATCGACGCGGCGAACACGACCCGGTGGCCCTCCAGATCGAGGGGCTCACCGGGGCGGCTCCGGAGCACGGAGATCACGAGGGAGCGGGTATCCCAGCCCTTGATCGCCGGCGCCGCGGAGCGCTCCAGGATCCTGCCGGCGGCCTCCGTCGGTAGCCGCGGATCCTGCTCCCGGGCCCGGGCCTCGCAGCGCGCCGGGTTGACCGCCTCGCTCTCCTGGTAAACCCGCAGGCTGAGCGAGGAGCTGGACGGCGGGTGCGTCGCCAGGAGCCAGGAATTTTTGTGATCGTCGATGCGCCAGCTCTTGCCGTCCGGCAGCGAGATCCACAGGGCGAAGCGCCGGGAACGGAAGCGCCCCCAGGGCAGGTCATCCCAGCCAGTGCGGGGCGACGCGGGCGCTGCGCTGGCCGTGGGGGCGGGCGCAGCAGGGCGTGCGGGCGCGGGCGCAGGCGCCGGGGCGCAGGCCAGGAGCGCGAGGGGGACGAGGCAGACGAGGCGGATCACAGGGACAGGAAGGTGTGCCACTCGGGATGAGTGTCATCGGCCTCTCGGACGATGTCGAAGTAACGGCGCTGGAGGCGGAGGGTGATGGGCCCCGGCGCCCCGGCGCCGATGCGTCGGTCGTCCACCTCGCGGATCGGGGTCACCTCGGCGGCGGTTCCGGTGAAGAAGGCCTCGTCCGCCAGGTACAGCTCGTCGCGGGTGATCCGGTCCTCGCGCACCGGGATGCCCTCCTCGCGGGCCAGCGTCAGGATCGTCTCCCGGGTGATGCCCGCCAGGATCGACGACGACAGCGGCGGCGTCACCAGGCAGCCCCGCTTGACGAGGAACAGGTTCTCGCCGGTCCCTTCGCTGGCGTACCCCTGGGTGTCCAGCAGGATGGCCTCGTCGTAGCCCCCCAGCTTGGCCTCCCGCTTCGCCAGCACGCTGTTGGTGTATTGCCCCATGATCTTGCCCTTGGCCAGGGACACGTTGATGTGGTGCCGCTGCCACGAGCTGATCTTCGCCCGGATCCCCTTGGTCAGCGCCTCTTCCCCGAGGTAAGCCCCCCAGGACCAGGCGACGATCACCGACCGGATCGGGTTGTTCGGGACATGGATCCCCATGGCTCCCTCGCCCACGAACACGATGGGGCGCAGGTACGCCTCCGTCATGCCGTTCTCCTTGAGCAGCGCGACGCAGGCCTGCTGGAGCTCCTCCGACGAGAACCGGGGCTCGATCATGCAAAGCCGGCAGGTGTCCAGCAGCCGCTGGAGGTGGGCGTCCAGACGGAAGATCGAGGTACGCCCGTCCGCGCGGCGATACGCCCGGATCCCCTCGAAGGCCCCCAGCCCGTAGTGCAGCGAGTGCGTGAGCACGTGCACCCTGGCCTCCTCCCACTCGACCAACTCGCCGTCGAACCAGATCTTCTTCACTTTCTGGACCATCGCCCCCCCCAGCTACCACATCGCTCGCCCTGCCCCTAGCGCCGCGCTTGGTGCCGCAACGATCCCACCGTGGTGCGTGCGGTCAGTAGACAAACACATCCTTGACTTGACCGTCTGGCGCACCGGATTTTCCCTTACCGGCGGCACCAGGGGAGAGCAGCGTGAGGGGGTCCAAGATCGGAACCTTCCCGGAGTACGCAAGGGCGACGGACCAGCCACCCGAGCCGCCTCCCCCCTTGCCGCCCTTGCCGCCCTTGCCGCCGGTCCCTCCCGGCGGGTTGGGTTGGATGATGAGGGGAGCGCTGGGGTCATTGGGCTTGGTATCCTGGTAGTAGCTCTCAGGTCTTGCGGAGCAGCACGTAGACGGCGCCCTCGCCACCGTCCTCCGGCGTCGCCGTGGTGAAGGCCGCCACGTGCACGCTCGCCGGACCCTGGCTCAGCCACGCCGCCATCTCCCCCCGGAGCACGCCCTTGCCTCCGGGCGAATGGTGGCCCTTGCCGTGGATCACCAGCAGCACGCGCTCGCCCCGCTGCCGCGCCCGCGGCAGCATGTCTTCGAGGCGCGCCCGCCCCTCCGCGGCGGTGAGCCCGTGGAGGTCGCAGCGCAGGTCGATCATCAGCTCGCCCCGGCGCAGGCGACGGATCACCTTCGGGTCCACGTCCAGCCGCCTCCCCTCGATCCGGACCCCGTCGTCGTGGATCTCGAAGCGCGCCTCACCCCCGTTCACCAGCGCCCGGAGCTGCGCCCTCGCCGCCTCCGCCTCGGCCTCCTCGTCCACCGGCGGGGGAGCCGGGGTCGGCGGCGTGCCCTTGCGCGCTTCCCTGGCGAGGGGTTTTACCCCGAAGAGCAGGTCCGCGAAGGACTCGCCCTCCACGGCGGGCTCCGGCGGGGGCGTCGGCGCGGGCTTGGCGGCGGGCTTGCCCGGGGAAGTCGGAGGCAGCTTGATGCGGGAGAGCGCCTCGAAGGGCCGGTAGAACGGCTTCTCCTTCCCCGGGGCCTTGCCTTCGCTCTTCTTGCTCATGACGCCCCGCGGAGCAGCCTGCGGAGCAGCGCGAGGGTCGCCTGGTACGCGGCGAGTTGGCCGTCCTGGTAGTGCCAGTCCGGATCCCGCAGCTCGGGGAAATCGTGGGGGTTCCTCAGATCCTCGGGGGTCAACCCGGGGCGGAGGCGGCGGGCCAGCTCGGTGACCTTCCCGGCCTGGAGCGCCTCGGTGCGTTCCAGTTCCTGAACCAGATAACGAAGCGTGGGAGGGTCGAGGGGAGGCGTCATGTGTCGTGGGGTGGAGAGGAGGTGGTCAAGGAGCGCAGGGGCGTCCGAGGGAGAGACCTCGGTGAACAGGTCGCCCCCCGGGGAGAGGGTCACGGCGGCGCCGCTCCGGGGGCAGAGGCCGAGGCAAGAGGTACGCGCCAGCCAGATCCGCGAGGAGAGACCCCGCCGCAAGACCGCGCGCTGTAGCACCGCGTGGAGTTCGTCGCCACGGGAAGCGCAGCCAGGGCCGAGGGGGTTTTCCTGGGGGCGGCGGTTGGTGCACACCAGCAAAAAATGGTCAGCGGGGCGTCGAGGCGGGCTCTGCACGGCGGAACACTTTGACACGGCGCGCCCCGAAATGGTGCCCTTCCCTGCCAGGATGCTCGTCTGCCCGGCCTGCTCGACCCCCAACCACGAAGCCGCAGCCTACTGCCTCCGCTGCGGGGCGTCGCTGCCGCGCCCTGGTGCCGGGGGTACCCTGCCCGGCGACGAACCGCCGCGGCCTCCGGTTCCTGCGACGGCTCCGGCCCCTCCCCCGGAGGCCCCGGCGATCCTGCCGCCTCGCACCCTCCGGCCCGGAGATGTCGTCGACAACAAGTACCGGATCGAGTCGGTGCTGGGGGAGGGCGGGATGGGGATCGTGTACCTGGCGCTGGACCAGAACACGAGTACCCACGTGGTCGTCAAGGCGATCCGGGGGGAGCTGGCCCACGACCCGGACCTCCGGGAGCGGGTCATGGCAGAGGGCCGCGCCCTCGCCCAAATCGATCATCCGAACGTGGTCCGCCTCAACGCCATCGTCATCGAGAACGGCATCGAGCTGTACCTCATCATGCAATACATCGAGGGGCAGAGCCTCGACCGGCTGATCGAGCGCCACGTGCAGGCGAGGCAGCCGCTGCTCTTCCCCGAGGCGCTGGGGATCTTCCGCCAGGTGATCGCCGGGGTCGGCGCCGCCCACCGGGAGGGCGTCGTCCACCGGGACATCAAGCCTGGCAACGTGCTGCTTCGGGCCAAGGACGGCGTGGCCAAGGTGACCGACTTCGGCATCGCCAAGATGGAGGACGACGCCAAGACCGGCAAGGGCAAGACCCGGGGGATCATCGGCTCGCTCTGGTACATGGCGCCGGAGCAGGTCACCGGCCGCCGCGACCTCGACAAGCGCGTCGACATCTACGCCCTGGGGATCCTCTTCTACGAGATGCTCGTCGGCCACGTCCCCTTCGACGCCGCCAGCGACTACGAGCTGATGAAGATGCACGTCGAGGCGCCGATGCCCCCGGTCTGCGCGGCGCGTCCGGACGTCCCCCCCTGGGTCGACACGGTGCTCGCCCGCGCCTGCGCCAAGGACCGGGAGCACCGCTTTTCCTCCTGCGAGGAGTTCCTCGCTACCCTCGATCACTTCGCCCCCGAGCCTCGCGCCACTGGCCTCCTGCCCGCGGTCCACCCCGCGCCGCCGGCCACCACCCTCCCCCAGGGGCCGCTCTCCCTCCCGCACCCGCCGCACCCGCCCCAACCCTCGCTCCCGGAGCTCGCCCGCCGACCCGCCACCCCGGACGAGGCGCCCTCCACCGCGGTCACGGCCCAGCACGGCGAGCCCC
>CAZSDX010000461.1:0-5966 GCA_964605685.1 uncultured Polyangiaceae bacterium | reverse complement strand
GGCGCCGGGGGCGAGGGCGGGGTCGGCGGGGCGGGGCAGGGCGGTGGCGGGGCGGGGCAGGGCGGGGGTGGCGAGGAGGGGCCGACGAGGTATCCGGCGGGGGTGCTCCACGGGGCGATGACGGCGTCGGTGGTGGCGGGGCTGAAGGGGGTGCTGGCGGCGTCGCCGGGGAGGAAGGACGTGTTCGCCAAGGTGGGGGCGTCGAACACGGTGAACACGAATTTTTTCCACTGCTTTGCCGGGGACGACGTGAAGCTGGGGGAGCACGAGGCGCTGGGGACGACGCTGGAGTTTTTCCGGAAGACCAAGGCAGACGATACCAAGGTGTCGTTCAACCGGACGAGCCTGGCGGCCACCGTGGGCTGGGGAGCGTTCAAGACGGTGGAGGGATCCCCGACGCCGATCCAGCAGGAGGTGGCGGCGATCTCTCCGGCCTTCGCGGTGGTGCTCCTGGGGACCAACGACACCTACGAGCAGGGCGTCGTGGGCTTCGACCGGAGCCTGCTCAAGGCGGTCGATCAGATGCTGTCGCTGGGGGTGGTGCCGCTGATGACGACGATCCCGCCCCGGGCCGACAAGGCGGAGGCCGACGCGCTGGTGCCGGAGATGAACGCCATCATCCGGGCGATCGCCCAGCAGCGGCAGGTGCCGTACCTGGATCTCTGGAAGCTCCTCGACGCGCTGCCGGACAAGGGGCTGGTGAGCGACGGCATCCACCTGGGGGTGTACGTCTCCGGGGGGAAGGCCCGTGGCTGCTGGCTCACGCCGGAGGCCCTCGGGGACGGGATGAACCTGAGGAACCTGATCTCCCTGGAGGCACTGGATCGCGCCCGGCGCTTCTTGCTGGAGGACCAGGCGCCGGAGGCCGCGCCCCCGCCGCTGGAGGGATCCGGCACCTGGGCGGATCCGAAGGTCATCGACGCACTTCCTTTCGTGGACGTCGGCGACACGAGCGCGTCGATCACGAAGGAGGTGGACGTGTACAGCTGCGCCGCGGCGAACGAGGGAGGTCCGGAGGTCGTCTACCGGCTCACGCTGGCGGCGCCGACGAAGCTGAGCGTGCGGGTCTTCGACGGCGAGGGCGTGGACGTGGACATCCACGCGCTGGCTGCGCCGTCCGGGGGCGCGTGCCTGGCCCGCCACGACAGCCGCGTGGTGCTGACCGCGGGCCCGGGGGACCTCTACCTCTCGGTGGACACCTACGTCTCGCAAGGCGCGCCGCAGGCGGGGCCGTTCCGGCTGACGGTGGTGCCGGTCCCTTGACGCGAGGGGCCGGATGGCACAACGCCCGACCTCCCGCAGACATCCAAGGACGGCACCATGACGCACGACATCGGGCAGCGAAAGGCAGACCACATCCAGCTCGCGGTGAGCGGGGACGTGGGGTTCCGGGGGAAGACGACGCTGCTGGAGTGCGTGCGCCTGGTCCACGACGCGCTGCCGGACCTCGACGCGGACGCGATCGACACCTCGGTGACGCTGCTGGGCAAGCGGCTGAAGGCTCCGCTGGTGATCGCGGCGATGACCGGGGGGACCGCGGAGGCCGGCGAGATCAACCGGAGGCTGGCCCGCATCGCCGAGGCCCGTGGCTACGGGCTGGGGCTGGGCAGCCAGCGGGCCATGCACCTGGATCTGGCCAAGGCCGCCAGCTACCGGGTCCGGGAGGAGGCGCCGACGGCGCTGCTGATGGGGAACCTCGGGGTCGTGCAGGCGCGGCAGATGCATACCGTGGAGGTGGCGGCGCTGACGGCGGCCATCGGCGCCGACGCGCTGTGCATCCACCTCAACCCGGCGATGGAGATCGTCCAGCCGGGGGGCGACCGGGATTTCCGCGACGGGCTCGGGACGCTCCGGCGGCTGAGCGGCGAGCTGCCGCTGCCGGTGGTCGCCAAGGAGACCGGCTGCGGCCTCTCGGCGTCGGTGGTGAAGCGGCTGGTGGCGGCGGGGGTGCGCCACGCGGACGTGTCCGGCGCCGGCGGGACGTCCTGGGTGGCGGTGGAGACGCACCGGGCCGAAGGGCGTGCCAAGGCGCTGGGGGAGGCGTTCTGGGACTGGGGGATCCCCACCGCCGCCAGCGTGATGATGGCCGCGAGCCAGGGCCTCGACACGGTGATCGCCACCGGGGGCATCGCCACCGGCCTGGACGTGGCCCGCGCCCTGGCGCTGGGGGCCCACGCGGCGGGGCTGGCTCGCCCGGTGCTTCAGGCGCTGGTCCAGGGGGGCGAGGAGGCGGCCCACGCGCTGCTCGACGGGGTGGAGGCGGAGCTCCGGGCGGCGATGCTCCTCGTCGGCGCGGCGGACGTGGCCGCACTCCGGCGCGCCCCGCGGGTGCTGGTGGGGGAGCTCCGGGCGTGGGCGGAACAAATTTGACGCCGGTTGCCGGAGGGGCGTGGTAGCGTCGTGCTCCCACCCAGCGCCATGTCGGATCCGAAGCCTATCAAGCCCGAGGAAGTCGCCAGGGAAGAGCTCCGCAAGGAGCGAGAAGATTTCCTCAAGGCGTTCTTCCGCAAGGGAGTCGAGCTGACCGAGGAGCTGGTCCGCGAGCGCGATCAGGCCCGACAGCGGCTCAACTTCCTGGAAGAAGAGAACGCCCGGCTGCGGGCCCAGGTGGCCAGCGGCGACGCGATCCGCGAGCTACTCCGCAAGATCGAGGCCCTGGAGGAGGAGAAGAACCGGGTCCTGCTCCAGTACCAGGAGGCCCAGGTGGCGTCCTCGCGCCAGGTGGCCAACTTCTCCGAGGTGGAGAACGAGCTGGCGAACCTGGCGAACCTGTACGTGGCGAGCTACCAGCTCCACAGCTCCTTCGAGCCTCGCGCGGTCCTGCAGACCCTCAAGGATCTCCTCGCCCAGTTCATCGGGGCCGAGGCCTTCGCCATCTACCTGCACCTGCGGGAGTCGGAGGGCCTGGCCCTGGCCGCCAGCGAGGGCGTCAACGAGGGGGAGCTGCTGCCTGTCCAGCCAGGCCAGGGGCTCCTCGGCAAGGTGTTCCAGTCCGGGCGCGCCCACCACCGCGACGGCGACCCTCGCCTGGGGACCACCGAGGATCCGGTGGCGGTGATCCCGCTTCGGTTGCGTGACAAAGTCTCGGGGCTCCTTGTCATCTTTCGCACGCTGGAGCAGAAGCACTCTTTCATCCAGGTCGATCACGAGCTATTGAAGCTCCTCGGTGCCCAGGCCATCTCGGCCCTGATCGCCGCGCAGCTCTTCCACGCTCAAGACCCCAACCAACCCCCCCTCTCGAGCCTCTCCGATCTAGGGATCTTATCCATGGCCGAGTTCTCGTGCCTTATCGTTGAAGACTCTCCCATGATGAGGCAGCTGCTCGTCTTCGCCCTGGCGCGCGTCAAGAGCCTGCGCGTCACCGAGGCGGACGACGGCGTCGACGCGCTCCGCAAGCTGGCTGCCTCGCGTTTCGACATCATCATCACCGACATCAACATGCCCATCATGGACGGGCTCAAGCTGGTCAAACGAATCCGCTCCGATCAGGTCCACAAAGATACTCCGATCGTCATCATCACCACCGAGGGCTCCCAGGAGGATCGCCAGCGCGCCCTGCAGCTCGGGGCCAACGCCTACATCACCAAGCCCATCCAGGCTCCCCAGGTGATCGCCAAGGTGAAGGAGCTGCTCAAGCTCGAGTGAGCCCCGCCGGGCGCAGGATCAAGCGCAGATCCGGGCGCTCTCCCCGCCGGATGGCCACGCCGACCAGGTGCGCCGGCCCCAGCTCGAACTGGGCGAGCTGCCACGCCGCCGGGTCATCCTGCCGCTCCGGGACAAACCGGAGACCCAGCACCCGATCCTGCTCGTCCAGCTCGCAGGCGAAGTGATCCAGCGGGATCGCCAGCCCCAGGCCGCAGGCCTTGATGTACGCCTCCTTCAGGGTCCAGTAGCAGAGGAAGCGCCGGGGGTGGCGCCCCTCCGGCAGCGCCAGCAGGGCCTCGACCTCCGAGGGCGCGAAGAAGCGGTGCGCCACGCTGCGGGCGTCCACCTGGCGAGCGAGGGGCTCCACGTCGACGCCGACGGGAGGATCCCGGGCCACCAGGCAGACCACGAGACCCTCCGTGTTCGAGAGGTTGAAGCGCGGCCCCTGGTGGCTCACCAGCAGGGGCTTGCCGTGGGCATCGGCCTCGAAGCGGAGCTCCCCCGGGTCGCAGCCCACGTAACCCGCCAGGACCGAGCGCGCCAGCCCCCTCGTCGCCCGGAACTCCTTGCGGTTCTTCTCGAAGCGGTAGCGGTCGTGGCGGGCCTGCTCCTCGGGGGTCATCCAGGCGCGCGCCTGCTCGGCCAGGGCGCGCCCTGCGTCGTCGTCCACGAAGGCGTACCAGAGGTGAGCCTCGTCTCCGGGGAGCGCCTCGATCTTCCGGGCCGCTGGCGCCAGGTCAGCCAGCGGTCGGCTGGTCACGGGGGGAGGCGGTCTTGAGGGATGTCCAGGTCTGCTGCCCGAGGTCGACGGCCATCAGCCCGACGCCGATGCAGATGGCGATGTCCGCCACGTTGAAGGTCGGCCAGTAGCGCACCTGACCGCCGATGGTCGCGTACACCTGGATGAAATCCACCACGACGCCGAGGCGCACCCGGTCGACCAGGTTCCCGATGGCGCCGCCGAGCATCAGCGGCATCGCCCAGCGGAGCGCCCACTGGTGGGGCGAGAGCTTCCGGTAGAACACGATCATGGCGCCGATGGCCACGGTGGAGACCCCGAGGAAGAAGGGGAGCCGGAAGGCGTCCGGGGTGGTGCTCAGGAAGCTCCCGGCGCCGCCCTTGTTGTGCGCCAGGTTGAGGTTCAGGTGATCGACCACCTTGATCAGCCCGGGGCCCCCGGCTCCTCCGAGCTTCCGGGTGGCCCAGTGCTTGGTCCCCAGGTCGAGGGCGGCGGTGGCCAGCGAGAGCGCCGCCAGGAACAGGTACGAGGCGGGAGCGCCTGCCGGGGGCGAGGGGGCCGGGGGTTCGGGGGTCATGGGCTCTGTTGTAGCTGACTCGCTCACGGGGCGCCGCCTTCCCGCGAGGGAGCGCCGAAGGAGGCCCGGAGCTGCCCCCGGAGCGCCTCGTCGCGCAGCACGTCCAGGGCGGTGCGGGCCATGGCCTTGGCCGCCAGGAGCATGGTGTCCAGCCCCCGGTCGCTCCGGGCGCAGGCGGCGAAGGCATGCTGGTGGATGGTCGTCGAGCCCTCGTCGCAGATCGCCAGCCAGGGGTGGATCGCCGGCACCACATGGGAAACGTCGCCCATGTCGGTGCTCCCGGCGCCCACCTCCGGGGCCTCGCGCCTGGGACGGCGTCCCAGCGCCTCCAGGTGCTGCCCGAAGCGCTCCGCCAGCGGGACGCTGTGGCGCATGTCCCGGTACCCCTGCCGCGCGGCGATCTCCACCTCCACGCCGCTGGCCAGGGCGGCTCCCCGGGCGCAGCGCTCGACGATGGCGCGGACGCGCTCCATCTCCCGGGTGTCCAGGGCCCGGACGCTGAACTCCGCCACCGCCCGCTCGGGGATGACGTTGACCGCCTGCCCTCCGTCCTTGATGAACCCGTGGACCCGCACCCCGTCCCGGAAATGAACCCGCTGCCCGTCGACCAGCCGGAAGGTGTCCAGGCAAGCGGTGAGGGCGCTCTGGCCGTCCCAGGGGGCGGCGGCGGCGTGGGAGGGGCGGCCCCGGTAGGTCATCTCCAACCACACGCTGGCCAGCGCCGGGTGCAGCAGGATGTCCCGGTCGAAGGGGTGGTACATCATCGCCGCGTCCAGCCCCTCGAAGAGGCCCGCCTCGATCAGCTTGATCTTCCCGCCGCCGCCTTCCTCCGCGGGCGTCCCGATCAGCTCCACCTGCCCCGGCAGCTCCGCGGCGACGCCCCGCAGCCCCAGGAACGCCCCCACCGCCCCCGCCGCGATCAGGTTGTGGCCGCAGGCGTGGCCGATCTCCGGCAGCGCGTCGTACTCCGCCAGGATCGCCACCCGCGGCCCCCCCGCCCGCCCC
>CAZSDX010000460.1:0-5971 GCA_964605685.1 uncultured Polyangiaceae bacterium | reverse complement strand
CCACGGGCTGGAGGCCCGCCTGCGGGAGATCGTGGAGGCGGGTGTCGCGCTGGCCCGGGAGGTCGGGCGGGGACGGGCCTTCGTGGTGGCGTCGGTGGGCGAGGGAACGGCGACGGTGACGACGGTGAGCGCGCCGGGGGTGAGGTTCCTGGAGGCGCGAGGGGAGGAGGTCACGCCCGGGGTGCTCCTGCCGGCGCCGCACGGGGCGCTGGACGCGATCGTGCTGAGGCGTCCGGTGGTGCTGGCCCACGGGGCGCAGCTCGTCGGGGACTGCGCCCGCCCCCGGCCGCTGCTGGCGATCCAGCGGGAGGGGCTCCCGGCGGTGGAGATCCCGGTGGACGCGCCGCCGCTGTCGCTCTTCGTGCGACCGATCACCGGCGGAGCCTTCGCGGTGTGGCTGGTGCCGACCCACTGCGGCGACCGGCAGCGGAGGATCGCCTACGCGGCGCTGCTGGACGAGGACGGGGGGCTGAGGGCAGGACCGATGGCGGTGGTGGAGGCGACCGGGGTGGCGCTGGCAACCCGCGGCGAGCGGGTGGACCTCTGGCTGCGGAGGCAGGGGCGGGTGGTGTGGCTGAAGGGTCGGTGCGAGGTCAAACCGTGAGGGAGGTTCCCCCGAAAAACCGCGTTTGTACTATCTTCGCCCCGTGACCAAGGAAGCAGCGAATCCCCCGGAACCTTCCGTCAAGCCCGGCGACGTCGTGACCGGGCGCTACGAGATCGACCGGGAGCTGGGCCGGGGAGGCATGGGGGTCGTGTACCTGTGCCAGGATCTGGTCACCCAGGACTGGGTGGCGCTCAAGTGCGTGTTCGGGACCAAGGGGAAATCCCACGAGGCGATCTGGTTCCAGCAGGAGGCTCGCGCCCTGGCGGCGCTGGATCACCCGGTGATCGTGGGGGCCCGGGACTTCGGCATGCTGCCGGACGGCTCCCCCTACCTGGTGATGGACGCGCTACGGGGCAGGTCGATCCATGTGTGGAAGTACCTGTGCAAGATCCCCTGGCCGGTGACCTGGGCCATCGTCGATCAGGTGCTGTCGGGGCTGGCTCACGCCCACGCCCGCGGGGTGATCCACGGCGACCTCAAACCGTCCAACATCATGATCGATCCGAGGGGAGGTACGGAAGAACCCCGTGCGTACATCCTGGATCTCGGGCTGGCATGGCTGCTGGAGGACCACATCGACCCGCGGCTGGCGACCGGGAAGGTGGTGGCGCCGACGCTGCCGTTCGGGCTGGGGACGCCGGGCTGGATGGCGCCGGAGCAGATCAGGCGGGCGGCCCCCCACATCGGCCCCCCGACGGACCTCTACGCGCTGGGGAGCATCCTCTTCGAGCTGCTGACGGGCCGGGAGGTCTTCCAGGGGAGCTCGACGGAGATCCTGAGGATGCACCGGGACACGCCGGTCACCGAGGTGCCGCTGAACCCGGAGGTACCAAAGGGAGTGGCCGACTTCGTCAAGAGGCTGCTGGCCAAGCGCCCCTGGCACCGCTTCCGCTTCGCCGCCGACGCCCAGGCGGAGTGGGCTCGGTTCCGCCCGCCGGGGCCAATCCGGTGGATGGCGCCCCGGGTGCGGGTGGGCGACGAGAAGGAGGATCCGACGCAGCTCCCGGTGAAGCCGCCGGGCGACCCGGGGAGGACGGCGTTGGCGCTGGCGCCAGGGATCCTGGCGCTGCGGCCCTCGCCCCTGGTAGGCCGCGCCGAGGAGCGCGCCCGGCTCTGGGAGCAGGTGCAGCAGGTGGTGAACGGCGAGGGACCGAAGCAGCGGCTGGTGCTGCTCCGGGGGCCCGCCGGCGTGGGTAAGAGCCGCCTGGTCGAGTGGCTGTGCCAGGCGGTGCACGAGCAAGGGGCGATGCTCCCGCTGCGGTCGAGGTACCGGCGGGTACCGGGGCCCGCGGACGGGCTCCGGGGGGCGCTGATCGACCACCTGAACATGCGCCAGCAGCCCCGGGACGTGATCGAGCAGGCGTTCCTCAACGAGTGGGAGGTCGGGGATAGCGACGATCAGGGGCGCACCTGGGTCGCCGCGGTGGCCACCTGGCTCCGGCCACGGACGCCGGACGAGCCGGACAAACCGGGCCCCTCCGGCAAGCGCTTCCTGATGGATAAGCCCGAGCTGCGCTGGGTGATCATCCGCTACCTGCTGGAGCGGATCACCAGCGACGGGCGACCGCTGTGCCTCTGGCTGGACGACCTGCACTGGGCCTCCGCCTCGGCCTGCGCGGGCCTGGTGCAGCTCTGCCGGGAGGCCCCGCAGCTCCGGCTGCTGATGGTGGCCACGGTACGCGACGAGGCGCTGGCGGGCCACCCGGCGGGGGCCGCGAACCTGGAGATGCTCGCCCGCAACCTCCCCACCACCCGCATCGAGCTGGCGCCGCTCACCGAGGAGGAGATGCGGGAGATGCTCCGGTCGTCGATCAACCTCTCCCCCGAGGCAGAGGACGTGGTGCTGTCCCGCAGCGAGGGGAACCCGCTGTTCGCGCTCCAGCTCGTCCACGCCTGGGCGAGCGGCGGGCGCCTCCAGCTCGTGCGGGGGCGCTACGAGGTACCCGACGACGCGCTCCAGGCCCACGCCCGCACCACCGCCGAGCTCTGGGAGCAGCGCATGCTCGCCATCGACGAGCCGCTCCGCCCCGCGGCGCTGGCGGCGGCGGCCCTGGGCGAGGTGCTCCACCTGGCCCCCCTCACCCGGCTGCTGACCCTGCTCGGCCTGGACGCGGCCCAGGCGATCCGCGCCATGCAGCAGGCCGAGCTGCTGGTGGTCGACCGGAACACCCGGCTCCGGTGGCCCCACGCGCTCCTCCAGGAGCACCTCTTCACCCGCCTCAACGGCTCCCCCGACGCCACCCGGGTCTTCCGCTACGCCGCCGACGCCCTCGCCCTCCACCCGGAGCACCAGAGCCACCGGATCATCCAGCTCCGGGCCAACAACCTGATCCGCGCCGGCTTCGACGAGGAGGCCGCCGAGCTGATCCTCGACTTCGTCGAGCGCTCCTGGTCCCGGGTCCGCGACGTCTACGGCGCCAGCAAGGACCTGGACGTCCTCGACGGGCGCCCCCTGGGCCCCCACGAGGCCTCCTTCCTCCGCTGGAAGGGCGAGACCGAGCGGCTCCTCGGCTCCCTCGACGCCGCCCGCGAGCACGCCGAGCTCGCCCGGCAGAAGGCCACCAGCGAGCGCCTCCAGGCCCACTGCCTCCGGCTGCTCGCGCACATCGCCTCCGACCAGGGCGTCCCCGCGCTGGGCCGCATCGAGGCCGTCCTGGCCCTCACCAAGTTCGACCTCATCGAGGACCGGGTCGGACGCGCTTCTTGCGAGCTGCTCCTCGGCGAGATCGACTACCTCCTCGGCAACCACCCCCAGTCCCGCGAGTGGCTTGCCAGCGCCTCCGTCGTCTTCCGCGAGCAGAACGACCAGCTCCGGCTGTCGCAGGCCCTCATCCTCCTGGCCCTGGTCGAGCAGTCCGCCGGGCGCCTCTCCTCCGCCCGCGAGCTCCTGGAGCAGGCCCGCGCCGAGCTCGACGCCATCGGCTACCAGCTCGGCCTCGCCCAGGTCGCCGTCACCCTCGGCCACGTCGAGCTCCGCGCAGGGAACCTCGACCTGGCCCACCGGATCGCCTCCGAGACCCTGGTGCGCTTCCGCGAGCTGGTGAACCCCCGCGGCGAGGCCGCCAGCGAGCGCCTCGCCGCCATGGTCGCCCTCGGCCGCGGCGACCTCAGCGCCGCCTTCCGCCACGCCCTCTCCACCTTCTCCCTCTACGACACCCGGATCGCTGACCCCTGGGGCCGCGTCGAGGGCTCCCTCCTCCTTGCCCAGGTCGCCCTCGCCGAGCGCTCCCTCCAGCGCGCCCAGGAGCACCTCGCCGAGGCGGAGGCCACCCAGGTCGACGAGGCCGAGCCGGTCCAGCACCGCCACCTCACCGCCGCCTGGCTCGCCCTCGCCTCGGGGCACCCCGAGCAGGCCCACGACCACCTCCTCCAGGCGCGCCGCGCCTTCCCTGACGCCCGGCGCACCGGCGACAACACCCCGCTCCTCCTCCAGCGCCTCGCCCCCCTGGTCCAGGGCACCCCCGCCGAGGCGCTCCTGGCCGAGTGGACCCAGCTCCTCGACGCCGACCGCGCCACCGCCACCCCCCTGCCCCTCCCTTGAATCACCGGATTGGGTAAAAACCGACCCAGGAGGGCCCCGGCAGGGGTCAGCGAGACCCCCTGGAGCTTCACCGGCGTCTCCCCCACAGAAGCACTTGCGTCGTTGTGGGCGGCGCCCAGTTCGACGGCGACAAACACCCGGCGGAACCCGGCCATCAGCCCCACCAGCCCGCCGCCCCACACCCGGGACGCGGACCAGCCCAGCACCTGCCGCCCGGAGCCATCCGGATCGAGGCCGATCTGCCCGCGCTGCCGCTCGTAGCCCCCCCGGAGCCCGGCCCAGGCCGAGAGGAGTCCCCCTTCGCTCCGCCACCCCACCACCAGCGGGACGTCGACCCCGTAGCCGCTGGTACCGCCCAGATCGACCCCCCGGAGCCCCTCGCGTCCGCCTTCCTCCCGCCGGGCGAGGAGCGCCTGGCCGCCGACCCCCAGCGACAGCGCCAACGATCCGCTCTGGAACGCATGCCGCCCGTCCACCCGCAGCGCGCGCCCCGAGTAGGCCAGCCCGGCCTCGCTGCGGTGCCCCAGGCCCACCCGCGCCCCCACCCAGGGAGCCACCCCGGGCGCCAGCGCCGCCACCGCCAGCGCGCCGCGCCGGTACTCCTCCGGGGTCGAGCCCGCCACCGCGCTCCCCTCGGAGGTGTTCTCCCGGGCCTGCTGGAGCGAGCGGGCGGCGTCCCCGGCGAGGAACTGGGCAGACAGGCCCACCACGCCGGTCACCTGCCCTTCGGGTTCCACGTGCGCCGGGTGCAGCAGCGGGATGCCCCCCCCGCAGCCCACGACCCCCAGCACCGCGGCGTAAGGCCCGGTCGTGCGGACCCGGTGCAGCACGCAACCCCCGCTAACTTGCGGAACCGGGAGGGATAATTGTTGGCCGACGCCCGCTCCTTGAGCTTCGCGTCGTCCGGGTGCAGCCGGAGCGCCCGCTCGATCAGCAGCGCCTCTCCCTCGACATGCTTCGGATCGGGCAGGCAACACTCGACCGGGCACACCGCCTGGCACGCCTCGTGGTCGTAAAATCCGACGCACTCGGTGCACAGCTCGGGATCGATCACGTAGATCTCGTCTCCCTCGGAGATGGCTTCGTTGGGGCATTCGGGCTCGCAGGCGCCGCAGTTGATGCAGTCTTCGGTGATGTGGGTGGCCATGGCGGGGCAGGGTTGTGGTATCTGCGGTTTCCGCGCTTACTAAACTCACGCGGTTTCGACCAGGGTTACGTAACGTCACATTTGCCCAGAGGTCCCTTTTTGTCAACCTTTCCAGCACTCCTGCGCGCCGTCTTGTTCGGGGTGGCGCTCCTTACCTGGGGCTGCAAGCCCGAGATCGGCGACGCCTGCAGCCTCTCGACCGACTGCTCGACCCAGGGGGATCGGCTCTGCGACACGACGGCTCCGGGGGGGTACTGCACGGTGTTCAACTGCGAGCCGGGACGCTGCGCGGAGGAGGCGTCGTGCGTGGCGTTCTCCCAGCAACCGGACCCGGTGTGCAAGGATCCGCAGCGGTGGGTGAGGTTCCAGCGGACGTTCTGCATGCGGACCTGCGAAGGCGACGGCGACTGCCGGGCGGGTTACGTGTGCGCCGGGGGGGTGCAGCTCGATCAGGGCTGGAACGCCCGGGTCGTCGACGCCGACAGCGGCAAGCGGGTCTGCGTGGCGGCCTACTCGGTGCCGGCGCCGGTGGAGGCTCCCCCTGCGGTGTGCCAGCCGGCACCGACCAACCCCCCGAAGCTGGAGGATATCCCTGTCGATGGGCTGAACGGCGGTGACGCGGGGGCCGGTGGGGAGGCAGGCCAGGGCGGCGACGCCGGGCAAGGCGGCGAGGCGG
>CAZSDX010000459.1:0-5997 GCA_964605685.1 uncultured Polyangiaceae bacterium | reverse complement strand
GAAGATCCCTACGAAAAGGGTACAAAAGAACCCGTCACCCGAAATCCACGTTCAGGGAGGCGAGGCGGATCAGACCCTCGATCCGCTGGAGCAAGAACCGCTCGCTGGGCCCCAGCCGGGCGGTGTTCTCCTGGAGGTTGGCCAGGTACTCCCGCAGCGCGGTCAGGTTGACGGAGGGCACCTTCCGGACGGCCTGGTGGAGCTCGTCAACCACGGCGGCGGGCAGGATCCGGTTCTCGTGGGTGTAGAGCTCGACCACATAGTCGAACCAGGAGCTCTTCCCGGTGGCGGTGGCCAGCTTTGCCCCGAAGCGCCCCGCCTGCTCCACCGTCAACGGGTCGATGAGCCGCTGGGCGCGTGCGCTATCCATCACCTGCTGCATCAGCGTCTGCAGGAGCCGCTCGGCGTCCTCTGCGCGGCCCATGGCTATCGCTTTTTCGGCCACCCCGCCCAGCAGCTTGAAGGTGTCGTTCTTCTTGGAGGCATCCTCCTCCGGTGGGGGGGGCGTCGGCGGAGGGGGCGGGATCAGGGCCGCGTTGTCCCCAACGAAGGTGACCAGCGCTGCGGGCAGCGCCGACATCGTGGAGGCGCGCTCCCGCTGGCCCTCCAGCAGGACCATCTCCTGGCTCCCGATGGTGATGCGGGAGCCGTCCACGATCTTCCGTCGTCCTTCGATCTTGGCACCATCCACCAGCACGCCGTTGCGGCTACCCATGTCCTCGACGAAGACCCCCTCGGCGGTGATCGTCAGCAGCGCATGCTTGCGTGACACCAGCGGATCATCCAGGGAGAGCTGGCACTCGGTGCTGCGCCCGATGAGGAACTGGCCGGGGGCAAGCTCGAGGTTATGGTGCAGGTAGCGCAGCCGGTAGCTCATGGATGCCCGATCGTTTGCGAGATCTGTGCGAGACGACTCCGGAGCGTCGAGGTGTCCTGGGTCTCGGGGGGGTACACCCGGAAGGTGTCCAGGAGGGCAAGCAGATCCGGTTGCAGGCGGGCGAGTTCCTCCGTCGGCAGGGTGGTGATCTTCTCGATGGCCAGCGCCGGCGGCGTCAGCCCCAGGCGCCCGTAGGTGCGGAAGACCCACCGGAGCCAGTGGGCGTTCGCCTGCTGCTCCGAGAGCCTCGCCCCGCATACCGCCAGCGCGTCCAGGTGGGTCCGGTCGACCGGCTCCTGGCCATCGAGCCGCTCATCCACCGCAGAGGCCGCCCGCCGCATCAGGCGCTCCGCGTCCATGGGTCTCTGGAGCGCCAGCGCCCGCTGCACGACCTCCACCAAGAGCTGCAGCGTCCAACTCTGCCGCTCCGCGCTCGTCCCGCCCAGCGTCTCTTCCTCTGCGGCATCGGTGGCCCCGCAGTGCGGGCAGCTCCCCAGCTCCTCCGGGTACGGCGTCCGGCACCGGGCGCAGTGCCGCAAGAAACCCGTCCGCTTGGTCATCGCGTCGGCGGAGGGGGTGACCCGGCAGAAGACCAGCTCCTGGGTACCGATCCGGATCCGGTCGCCGTCCGACAGCTTCACGCTCCCCTTGATGGTGCGGTTGTTCAGCTTCAGCCCGTTGCGGCTCCCCAGGTCCTCCAGGAAGGCCTCGTCGTTCCTCAGCACTACCTTGGCATGCTGGCGGGAGACCAGGGGATCCTCGATGGTGACGTGGCAATCCGGGCTTCGCCCGAGGATCGTTTCCCCCGGGGGCAGGTCGAATTCTTGCAGGAGAAATCGCAGTCGGAACCGCGCCACGCGAGCTTCCTTCTTGAGGGGGGCAGGGTACGGGAGGCTAACGTAGCCGATGGCGCAGGTCTGGCCAAGCCTTCCCCTCAACGACCCAGCCCCAGCCGCTTTTGGAACGGCTCGCTGAACACGCCGTCCACCCGGATCGAATAGCGGAACCAGGGGCGCGCCGCCACCCCGTGGTAGTCCATGTCGTTGAACCAGTAGGCACGGGCCTTGACTTCCAGCTGGAGGCTCAGATCCGGGGGGCTCAGGTAGAACCCCTTGTCCCCCAGCGGGCAGAGGGTGATGGTGTGCCCCACCTCCCCGCCCTCCTCGGGCTCCGTGTCCCGGTGGAGCGGCGCATGGTCGTTGGCCTCCAGCCCGAAGATCAGCGCCCGACCGATCTCCCGGAACGGCAGCGCCTCCAGGTAGGCCACCGTCTTCGGGAACACCCGCCGCGCCTCCTCGCGGAACCCCTTGCCCCCTCCCTGGTGCTTGTCCTCCCACCGATCGTTCTCCAGCAGGTGGTACGCCACCCGCCACGGGAAATAGACCCCGTGGCGGTACTGGAGGTACCTCGCCTGGGCCGGCGTCAGCGGGTTTGGCGTCTCGTCGCCGAAGCGGTAGACGTGGCGCCTCCTCGGGTCGAAGATCCTCGGATTTTCCGCGAGCGAGACGAACCTTCGGAACGCCTCCTCGTCGAGCCCCTCGAGCACAAAACCATAGTCCACGTACGGATCGGCCACCACCGGCGGGGCGCACACGCCCATCCACTTCAGGCTCCCCCCGGTGTACTCCGGCTCCACCTCGCACAGCCCCAGGCAGATCTCCTCGTGGAGCTCCTCCAGGGGGCCCAGATCCAGGTAGGGCGAGAGGTCCAGGAACGGTCGCCCCTGGATCCCGTGGAAGCGACTGGCCGTGTCTGCTAGCGCTTGCTCCTCGTGGGTGTTCATCGTGCTCGCCTCGCGCAACGATAACCGGGGGCGGCTCGCCCGGGGGGTCTTCTTCCTCGCCACCCTCGCCGCGGACCCCGTCGGCGCCGAGGAGTGCCGCCCCGCCGGCGCCGCCCCGGGCCTCTGCCGCAACGACTTCTCCGTCGACCTCTACCAGGGGCCGGTCCTCGCCCCCCTGCGGGTCATGGCGCTCGGCGGTGCTTATGCCGCCATGGCCAGCGGCGTCGACGGTCTCGGCCAGAACACCGCCAGCGCCGCCGTCCGCATGCCTTACAGCCTGAGCTCCTTCGACTACGACGTCTCCCTCAGCTTCTACCTCCCCGGAGCCTTCGGGAAGACCGACTTCGACAACCGCGGGGAGGTCGGCTTCAACTCCTTCGCTTTCTTCTACTCCCTCGGCGCCCAGGCCCAGTGGGGGCCATGGGGTTTCGCGGCCCTCCTGGACTTTCAGCGCTACACCCTCGCCCCTCAGCCGGGCAGCACCCTGCCCCCCGCCGTCATCCAGATCGGGCGCCTCCGCGTCGCCGGGGGCTCCCTGATGATCCAGAACCAGGCCACCCTCGGCGTCGGCCTCCGCGGCGTCCGCGCCACCGTTGACGCCCTCGCCTCCAGCTCGCAGCTCACCGAGGTCTTCCTCCCGCCGACCACCAACCTCCTCGCCATGACCGGCGTCTCCCCCGAGGTTGGCCTCGTGCTCCACCCGGACTACGTCCCTTGGCGCCTCGGGATCACCTACCGGCTCCCGGTCGCCGCCTCCGGCTCCCCCGACACCCGGGTCGCCATCGGCTCCGACGGGGTGCGCAGGGCCGCCGGCCTCGCCCTCCCTTCCCGCGTGGAGTGGCCCTGGGAGCTGGAGGTCGGTGTCGCCCTCAGCGCCGGACCTCGCCCCCTCAACCCACGCTGGCTCGACCCTCGCGACCACGAGTCCTCTGCCCGTCAGGCCATCGAGGAAGCCCGGGCCGCTCGCCGCAAGGCCCGCGAGGTCGAGCTGGCCACCCTCCCGGACCCGGACGCACGCCGCGAGCGCCTCGCCGAGCTGGAGCGCGAGGAATTTCGCCTCACCGCCGAGGAGAACGCTCGCCTCGCCGACCTCCGCCGCCTGCTCGAAGAAGAGCGCCAGGCCCGCTACGAGAACTGGCCTCGCCCGCGCATCCTGATCCTCGCGGACCTCCTCCTCACCGGGAGCACCTCCGACGGCGTCGGCCTCCAGTCGTTCCTGCGCCAGGAGGACATCCCCAGCGGCAGCTCCGTCACCTACCAGCCCCGCCTTGGCGTCGAGGGGGAGCCCGTCCTCAACCGCATGATGGCCCGCGTCGGGACCTACATCGAGCCCTCCCGCTACAAGATCCCCGATGGCCCGGGCTTCCTCGCGGGCGCCCGGCAGCATTTCACCTTCGGCCTGGAGGTCCGCGCCTTCTCCTCCTCCGTCTTTGGCCTGGTGAAGACCAAGCCGTTCACCATCAACCTGGCCGGCGACCTGGCCCCTCGCTACCAGAACCTCGGCCTCAGCCTCGGCACCTGGCACTTACCGTTGTGCTGCGGGGCCCGGGCATGTATCCGTTTTCCCTATGCGTAACGACGCCCGAACGCTCCCTCGACGCCTCTTCCTCGGGGCCTCGCTCCTCTCCGCGCTGCTCCTCCCCGGGTGCTCCTCCAAGGGCGCGCTGGACAAACCCCTCGCCCAGGTCACCCAGGACGACCTCAAGGCGGCGGTGCAGAAGATGGGCTGGGGGATCAGCAGCGCCACCTCCAGCAAGGGGACCACGTCGAGCAACTTCATGGTCACTGGCAGCAAGGAGAGCCCCAGGGGCATGAAATCCCCCGACGGCAAGACGCGCGTCTTCTTCAACGCCGCCGTCTACGACCTGGCCCCCGAGCGGATCGAGACCGAGAAGACTCGCCTCTCCAAGGAAGGCCCCGTCGAGGTCTCCGGCGCTCGCATCCTCGCGGTCTCCGTCACCCCCAGAGACGCCGAGGACCCCCAGGCGCTCATGAAGCAGCTCCGCGGCAAGTGACCACGCCTCGCCGCCTGCTCCTCGGCCTGCTACCGCTCCTCGCCGCGCTGGCGCTGGTTGCGATCCTCTGGCCTCGCCGGGGCTCCCCTCCCGGGACCGGCGGGCTCCCCGCCCGCCTGATCCTCGACGAGCCTGCCCAGGGGGCCGTCTCCTTCCTCGCCTTCTCCGGGGCCTCCTCGCTGCTGCTCCGCGTCGACCTTGGCGGGCGTACCCTCTGGCTCCGCTCCGTCGATGACGGCGCCACCTTCGCCCCGTTCTCCCCCCCCGAGGGGGAGCCTCCTCCGCTCCCTGCGGACCTGGCGCCCCCGCCCCAGGGGAACGCGGCACTCCGGCTCCCTTCCGGGTGGGTGAGGGTCGGGAGGGATGCGCAGGGCCGGGGCGTGCTCCTTCCTGGAGGGGCCGGTGATCCCCGGCGGGAGGCCCCGCCAGGGGAACTGGTGGGGGCGTTCCAGGAGGGCGGTCCGCGGCTGTTGCTCAAGCGCCAGGGGAGGACCGGGTTCGTCGACCTGGTCCTCGTGTCGGCTCCGGAGCAGGGTGCCCCCTGGGGCCCGGAGAGCACGACCACCGTGGCCTACGTCAAGGAGCTCTCGATCCCGCCGGGGGAGGAGCGCTCCTGCGGGCTCCCGGACGAGCGCTACGCCTCCCTGGTGGGCGTGGGGGGCAAGGACGCCGCGCTGATCGCGGTCGGGCCGAAGGAGATCCACGCCTACCGGTTCCACGCGACCGCGGGGGCGCGCTACAGCGTCCTCTGCGGAAGCTGCCCTCCGATGGTGCTCGAGGCCCGCCCCGACGGCCTCGGGATCTTCGTCCCGATCCGGCGCAACCTGTCGCCGACGAAGATCGAGGGTTCGGCAGGCTTCGAGGCGGGGCGCTCCGATCGCTCCGCCTCGGGATCGTGCACCGCGTCCAGGCTGGCGGTCATCTACGAGGCCGGCGGCAAGCTGCTCCTCCAGGAGCGGGAGCAAGGGAGCTGGCGCTTCGCTCCTCCCCGGGTGGTGGCCGAGACCGACGCCCGGGGCGAGCCGACGGAGCCTGCGCTGCTGGGGGTGGGCGACGCGCTGATCGCCGTCTGGCGGCGCAAGACGGAGGGGCGGGCGCTCATCGAGGCGCTCCGCCTTTGAGGGGGCCGGACAGGGGCGGGAGCGGGAGGCTTCGCTCCTCCTCGCGGCATGCTATGGGAGGCGTTCCATGCGCACCTGCCTCCTCGCCCTGTTCTCCCTCGGTCTCCTCTTCGTGGCCTGCTCGGACGCCGGGAGCGACGCCGGGAGCGACCCGGCCCCCGCGTCCGGCGGAAGCGGCGCAGGTGGGGGCGGAGCTTCCAG
>CAZSDX010000458.1:0-6015 GCA_964605685.1 uncultured Polyangiaceae bacterium | reverse complement strand
GGTTCACCCCGGCGGCCTCGTCGGCGGGCCCGTGGTCGGACTTATGAACAAGGCCTCCCGCGGAGAGGGGGAGACTCCCAGCAGATAGAAAATAGAAAAGAAGGTGAAGGGAGCGTGTTGTTTTCGTTTTGACCCGGTTCGGGTTGAGCCTTTCCGAGGTCTGGTGGGCGGATTCTTTCCAAGTTTCGCTCTCTCGATCTGCTGGAAATCTCCCCCTCTCCGCGGGAGACGGAGAGGGGGTCGGGGGGTGAGGCGTAACCCTGGCGCACCGACCCGATAAGACCGTACCCCGACGGATGGCGCGGTCGGCGGCGTTCATCAGGACGTGGACGCCCAGGATCAGGGCGGCGAAGCGCTCGTCCTTCGTGAGCCCCTGCTTGTAGCGGTAATAGATCTGCTGGAGCACGCCCGCAGTCTTGTAGAGGCCGAAGGCGTAGTAGAAAACGATGCCGTCGAGATGGGTGCCGGTCTGCTCGGCGTAGCGCGCCACCAGCTCGGCCCGGGTCATGGACCCCGGGAGGGTCGTGGGCCCCCAGCGGGCGAGCTGCAGCTCGTCGTCGTCGTCGCGGTTGATCCAGTAGCTCAGCGAGGTGCCCAGATCCATCAGGGGGTCGCCCAGCGTCGACATTTCCCAGTCCAGGACCCCGATGATGCGGGTCGGGTCTGCCGGGTCGAGCACCACGTTGTCCAGCTTGAAATCGTTGTGGATCAGCGCGGCGCCGCGCTCCTCCGGGCGGTTGTCCTGGAGCCACGCCGCCACCCGCGGGGCCGCCTCGATGTCGTCGGTCTTCGCCGCCTCGTAGCGCTTGATCCAGCCGGTCACCTGGCGCTCGATGTAGCCCTGCGGCTTCCCCAGGTCGCCCAGCCCCGCCGCCTCGTGGTCCAGCCGGTGGAGCTCCGCCAGCGCATCGATCAGGTTGGTATGGAGCTTCCTTACCTGCCCGGGGTCCAGGTCGAGGCCGGCGGGGAGGTCCTTCCGGAGGATGACGCCGTGGAGGCGCTCCATCAGGTAAAAGGGCGCACCGAGGGGCGAGTCTCCCTCCAGGTAGAGCAGGGGCCGCGGCGCCTTGGGGTAGACCGCCGAGAGCCTCTGGAGGATGCGGAACTCGCGGCCCATGTCGTGGGCGGTCTTCACCTTGCTGCCAAAGGGCGGGCGCCGCAGCACCAGCTCCCGGTCGCCCACGGTCACCAGGTAGGTGAGGTTCGAGTGACCCTTGCCGAACTGGCGCACGGACACCTCGCCTTCGAGGCCCAGGCGCTCCCGGAGGCAGGCGGCCAGCGCTGCGGCGTCCAGCTCCTCGCCGGGGCGGACCCGGCCGGCGTGGTCGAGGAGGGTGTCAGGCTGTGGATCGCCCACGGTCAGCCCTCCCCGCCGAGCTTGAGGCCGTAGGTTTTCAGGATGCGGCGGGCCAGGGCCGATTTGTGCACCTCGTCGGGGCCGTCGTAGATCCGGGCGGCGCGCTCGTGGCGGTAGAACCAGGCCAGCGGCAGGTCGTCGGTGAGGCCCAGGGCGCCGTGGGCCTGGATGGCCCGGTCAAGCACCCGCTGGAGCACGTTGGCGGCGAAGAACTTGATGGCGGAGATCGCGTCCCGTGCGCCGTGGAGCCCCGCGGTGTCGATGAGCCAGGCCGCATGCAGCACCATCAGCCGGGCCGCGTCGATCTCCGCGCGGCTCTCGGCGATCCACTCCTGGACCATCTGCCGAGTGCCCAGGGGCTTGCCCGGGGCCACTTCTCGCGAGGCGGCCCTCCTGCACATCAGCTCGAAGGCCCGCTCGCAGATGCCTATCCACCGCATGCAGTGGTGGATTCTCCCCGGACCCAGCCTGTCCTGCGCGATCAGGAACCCCATGCCCTCGCCCCCCAGCAGGTGATCCAGCGGCACCCTGCAATCCTCGTAGGCGACCTCCGCGTGGCTCGCCCAGTCGTCTCCCTCGTGGCCCATCACCGAGATGTTCCGCAGCAAGCGGAAGCCCGGCGTGTCTGTCGGAACGAGGATCTGGCTCGCCCGGAGGTGCGGCGGCGCGTCCGGGTTGGTCACCGCCATCACGATGGCGAACGCCGCCCCGTCCGCCGCCGTGGTGAACCACTTCCTCCCGCGGATGACCCAGAAATCCCCGTCCCGGGTGGCGGTGGTGTCGAGCCAGGTCGGATTGGACCCCGCTCGATCCGGCTCGGTCATGGAGAAGCAGGAGCGGATCTCTCCCCGGGCCAGGGGCAGGAGGAAGCGCTCCTTTTGCGCAGAAGTTCCATACTGAGCGAGGACCTCCATGTTGCCGGCGTCGGGGGCCTGGCAGTTGAAGAGGTAGTGGCCGAGGGGGCTGCGGCCAAGGATCTCGCTGAGGCGCCCGTGCTCGCGGAAGGAGAGGCCAGCGCCGCCGAGCTCGCGGGGCATCTGGGGGGCGAAGAGGCCGAGGAGCTTGACCTTCTCACGGAGGGCGGAGAGGGCGGGCAAGCTGGCGCGGAAGCCCTCGCGAGCGACCTGGGCCTCGATGGGGTAGACGTGGTCTTCGAGGAACTGGGCGGCCCGGTCCAGCTTCTCCTGGAGGTCGGGGGGCGTGGAGAAGTCCATGGCCGGAAGCTACCACGGGCCCGAGGCGGTCTCAGCCGCCGACCTCGTTGGCGCTGCCGATGCCGATGTAGGACCAGATCGTGATGGCGATGCCGAGGACGGCGACGGGGGCGAACTGGATATCCCAGAAGACGTGGGCGCCGACCAGGGCCATGCCGACGAAGGAGAAGGGCAGGTAGTAGGAGGCGGGCTTGGGGGCGACGCGCTTGAGGATCACCCGGCCCTTCTTGGCCTTGGGGGGCGGCTCCCTGGAGGATTTCGAGGATTTCGAGGGGGTGGATCGGGAGGCGGGCTTGCTGCTCTTCGAGGTCTTCTTGGGGGGCGGCGGGGGCTCGTCGTCCTCGTCGTCGTCCTCGTCGTCCTCGTCCTCGTCGTCCTCGTCGCGGGGGGCCTTCTTCTTGGCGGCGGCGCGGGGAGCCTCGGAGGACGTGGAGGTCTTCTTGCGGGGGGCCTCCGGTTCGGAGTCCTCCTTGCGGGTCTCGTCGTCGTTGGTTCTGGGCTCGCGGTCGTCCGTGTCCGCCATGTTCATCTCCAAAGCAGGGGCGGGCACCCTAGCACGAACGCCCGGCAGAGCGGGGGGCTTCCCTCCCCGGGGGCGAGGGGCTAGCGGGGGGCATGGACAGCAGAACGGTGGCGGTGGTGGACCCCTGGAGCGAGGAGGAGCGGCGAGGGATCCTCGCGATCCAGCACCTGCGGTTCCTGGCGGAGCGGGGGGTGTTGCGGGCGCGGGGCGGGCTGGAGGCCGGGCAATTCCAGCCGAACAGCGTGGATCTCCGGCTGGGGCCGGTGGCCTACCGGGTGCGGTGCAGCTTCCTGCCGGGGGCGCTGGGGGTGGAGCGGTGCCTCCACGAGTTCGGCTGCCACATGCATGCGCTGGATCTGTCGCAGGGGGCGGTGATCGAGCCGGACGTTCCCTACCTGATCGAGCTGGAGGAGTCGCTGGATCTCCCCGGGGATCTGGCGGCCCGTGCCAACCCCAAGAGCTCGACGGGGCGCCTGGACATGTTCGCCCGGGTGGTGGCCGACCAGGGAGAGGCCTTCGACGAGGTGCTGCCGGGCTACCGGGGAAAGCTCTACCTTCACGTGATCTCCCGGTCGTTTCCCATCCGGCTGCGGCAGGGGGACCGGCTGGTGCAGCTCCGCCTGTCCATGGGCGACACCCGGCTGGACGACGAGGAGACCCGGGAGATGCACCGGCGGGCGCCCATCTTGCTCGGGACCAACTCGCCGGTGATCGAGGACGGGCTCCATTTCTCCGCGGCGCTGCGGGGAGAGCCGGGGGAGGTGGTGGGCTACCGCGCCCTGGCCCACACGCCGCTGCTGGATCTGCGTGGGGTGGGCCGCCACGAGGTCGCGCCTTTCTGGCAGCCGCTGCTGGCGCCGGAGGGAGGCGCCCTGGTGCTGGAGCCGGATGCCTTCTACGTGCTCGCCTCCCACGAGCGGGTCTCGGTGCCGGCCTCGGTCTGCGCGGAGATGGTCCCCTTCGACGCCAAGAGCGCCGAGCTGCGGACCCACTACGCCGGCTTCTTCGACTCGGGCTTCGGCCTGGGCGGCGGCGCCCGCGTGGTGGTCGAGCTGCGCAACCGCGACACCCCTTTCCTGCTCCAGCACCAGCAGCGGGTCTTTCGCTTCCAGCTCCACCGCAACCTTGCCATCCCGGAGGTGCTCTACGGCCATCCGGGGAGCCACTACCAGGGCCAGGGGCTCCGGCTGGCCAAGCAGTTTCGCTTACGCAAGGCTTGCGTGCGCCGCGCTGCAACGCCACGCCCAGGCCGGAGAGACGGCTGAATTCGGCGGTGAACTGCCCTGGAACGCGTGGTGCATGAAGGAGGGTGATACCTGGAGCGCTACGAGGAGGAGGTGCGGGTGAGGTTCCGGGTGGACGGGGATCTGCACCCGTTCACGAGGATCCGGCTGTCCCCGGTGGATCTCGTGGGGCTGGTCAACGTGGTGAAGGTGGCGGCGCAGCTGGACATCGCCGAGCGGCGGCTGCCGCAGGGGGGGCGGATCCGGCGGCGGGCGGGGGGGCAGGTGTTCGACCTGCGGGTGCAGACCCAGCCGGCGCTCCACGGGGAGCACCTGGTCATCCGGCTGCTGCCGCAGACGACGCGGGTCCTGGAGATCGAGGAGCTGGGCTTTGACCGGCAGCTCGCGGGGGATTTCCGCCGGCTGCTGGACAGCCCGGGGGGGCTCTTGCTGGTGGTGGGCCCCACCGGCAGCGGGAAATCCACCTCGCTCTACGCGGGGCTCCAGCACATCGCCAAGGATCCTTCCCGCAAGGTCATCACCGTGGAGGATCCGATCGAGTACGCGCTCCGCGGGGTCCAGCAGACCGCGGCGCGGCCGGAGATCGGCTTCGATTTTTCCCAGGCGATGCGGGCCTTTGTCCGGGAGGATCCGGACGTGATCCTGGTGGGGGAGATCCGCGACCGGGAGACGGCGCTGGAGGCGATCCGCGCCTCGCAGACCGGCCACCTTGTCCTCTCGACGCTCCACTGCAACGACGCGGTGGACGCGGTGCAGCGCCTGATCGACCTGGACATGCACCCGAATTCGGTGGCCAGCGAGCTGCTGGCGGTGATCGCCCAGCGCCTCGCCAAGCGGATCTGCCCCTCCTGCCGCGCCCCGTGCCCCCCGGACCCGGCCATCGCCGCGGAGCTCTTCCCGCGGGGCATCCCCCCGGGCTTCCGCTGCTTCGCCGGCGCCGGCTGCCACGCCTGCGGAGGCCACGGCACCCACGGGCGGATCGCCGTCACCGAGTACCTCCGCAGCGGCGTCGACGTGCGCCGCGCCATCGCCCGGGGTGTTCCTGTTGACGACCTGCGCCAGGTCGCCCTGCACTCGGGGCTCTCGACGATGCGCCGCCGGGCCCTGGCGCTGGTCCAGGAGGGGATCCTGCCGCTGACCGAGCTCCCCTGGGTGCTCCCGGCGGAGCGCATGGCCTCGGAGGAGCTGGAGGCACCACAATAAACCGTCCGGCGGCGGGGGGATCAAGCTACCGACGGCGTACGCGCTGGCCCGGTGGACCTCCCTGGGGCCGCAGGGGGTCTTCCTGGCGATCCCGGTGGCGTACACCCTCCAGGCGTTCGCGGGCGGGTGGCTGTTCCGGCGCGGGGGCTGGCAGAACGTCCGGCTGAGCCCCGACCCGCAGGGAGGCGGTGAACACGCTGGGCTTCCGGCCTGGGAGAACCCCCCGTAGACTGGCGGTATGCGTCGAGGTTCTGGCGTGTTTCCTGGGGTCTTGGTCGTCTCGCTGGTCGCCTGCACGGCCTTCTCCGGCGCGGAGACGACGCCCGGAGGCCCGGGAGGCTCCGGCGCGTCGGGGGAGCAACCCGGAGCCGGAGGAGGCACCAGCGGCGTGAGCGGGGCAGGCGGCGCCGGGCAGGGGGGCTCGGTGGCCGGGGCTGGAGGCGCCGGGCAAGGAGGCAGCGCCGGACAGGGCGG
>CAZSDX010000457.1:0-6020 GCA_964605685.1 uncultured Polyangiaceae bacterium | reverse complement strand
TGGGCGAAGTCGTCGTAGACAAGGACGCCGCAGGGAGTACCGAGGAGATCCTGGCGGCGGCGCACCCCCTGGAAGCGCGCCAGCGCGCGGCGCGCCTCGTCCACGGGGACGCCGTAGCCCTGCACCACCGCGGCGAGGGCGGCGGTGGCGTTGCGCAGGTTGTGGCGCCCGGGGACGGCGAGGGCGAAGCGCCCGGCAAACTGACCTCCGACGAAGAGGTCGAAGCTCTGCCCGGAGGCGTCGGAGACCGCAGGCGCCGCCAGCCACTCGGGGGAGAGGTCGCCGGTGTCGTCGTCCTGGAGGGCGAACCAGGCGACCGGAGCCTGTGCATGCTCGCGCACCAGCCGCACCACCGCCGGATCGCTCGCGGCGGCCACCACGAGCCCGTGGGGCGGCACCCGCCGGAGGAAGCCCGCGAAGGCGGCGTGGTAGTCCTCCTCCCGGGCGTAGATGTCCACGTGGTCGTGCTCGACGGAGGTGACGATGGCCACCTCGGGGCGGTAGTGCCAGAACTTCGGCGTCTTCTCGAAGAAGGCCGTGTCGTACTCGTCCCCTTCGAGGACAAAGGGCGGCGCCCGGTTGGCCCCCATCACCGCGTCGCCGGAGGATGGCAACCGGCGGCGGGCGCTCCCGAGGGAGAAGCTCCTGTCAAAATTCTTGGGGAGCCCTCCCACCAGGAACCCCGGCTCCCGTCCTGTATCGTGGAGCAACCACGCCGCCATCGCCGTCGTGGTGGTCTTGCCGTGGGTGCCCGCGACCACCAGCGGCGCCCGCCCGTCGAGGATGTGCTCGCCCAGCGCGTGGGCCATGTCCGTGTAGCGGAGCCCTCCGTCGATGGCGGCGCGGGCCAGCGGGTTGTCCCGGCGGCACACGTTGCCGATCACCACCAGATCCGGGGTCGGCGAAAGGTGCGCCGGATCGAAGCCGTCGAGGCAGCGGACCCCCCACGATCGCAGCGCTGGACCCATGGGAGGGTCGTAAGCGACATCCGAGCCGGAGACCTGGTGCCCGGCTTCGAGGAAGAGCCCGGCGAGGGAGCCCATGCCGGTGCCGCAGACCGCAACGAAGTGGACGCGCATCACTCCAGCCTCTTGATGACGTGGAACCCGAACTCGGTCTCGACGACGCCGCTGACCTCGCCCACCTGGAGCTTGAAGGCCGCGTCGGAGAACTTCTTGACCATGCGCTTGCGGGAGAACTCACCGAGGTCACCCGGAGGCTCGCGCTGGGCGGCGCCGGGTTCCTCCGAGTACTGGGCGACGATGTCGTCCATGGAGGCGCCCTCGCGGACCCGGGCGAGGGCCTCCTCGGCGCGAGCGCGGGCCTCCTCCTTGGTGCGGACCACGGTGGGAGGGGCGCTGCGGGAGCCCTGGTGCATGATCAGCAGGTGCTGGGCCCGGATGGCCTTGGGCTCGCCGGGGTTCCAGGAGTCGGGCTGCGCGGACGGGAGCGGCTCGGCGTACACCGTGGGCAGGATCCCTCGGGTCGCGTGCATCCCGGAGAGGGTGCCGTCGCAGGCCCAGAGCAACCCCGCCAGCGCCGGCCAGAACACCCGCCGGAGCGCCTGCGGTTGGACAAACATGGCCGCCGACTTACACCTGTTCCACCGGATCGCCAACCAGGAGCCCTCATGCCCGCCCAGGTCACCATCTACACGACGCCGTTTTGCCCCTTCTGTGTGCGCGCCAAGGCGCACCTGAGCAAGAAGGGGGTGAACTACCAGGAGATCAACGTGGCCGGCGACACGGCGAAGCGCGCGTGGCTCCGGGAGGCGACAGGCCAGACGACGGTACCGCAGATCTTCATCAACGGGACGTCCATCGGAGGCTGCGACGACATGCTGGCGCTCGACCGGGCGGGGAAGCTGGACCCGCTGCTGAGGTAACGAGCCCTTGGGGGCCTGGCCGGAGACGAGGGTTTCCTCGTCCTGAAAGAGCCCGGCAGGCTCGGGCTCGGGGGCCGGAGGAGGGGCCGAGGTGACCGGGGCCGCAGGGGGGGTGGAGGCGGTGGAGGCGGCGGGGGGCTCGGCGGGGGCGGGGTGAGGGTCGGTGGGGACGAAGGAGGCCAGCTCGCCGGAGAGGGTGTCTTCCTCGGTGAAGGTGGGGGCGGACACCCGTGGGTCGGGGACCGGCTCGACAGCGCCGGGGACACTCTCGATGTGGATGAGGACGACGGTGATGTTGTCCTCGCCGCCGTTGGCGTTGGCGACGTCGATGAGCTTGCGGGCGCCGGCGGAGAGGTCGAGGCCGTGGGCGGTGACGATCTCGAGGATCTCCTCGTCGCGGAGCATGCCGTTGAGGCCGTCGGAGCAGAGGACGTAGATGTCGCCGGGCTGGGGCTCGTCCGCCTGGAGGTCGACGACGACATCCTTCTGCATCCCCAGGGCGCGGGTGATGACGTTCTTCGGGAGGTCGGCCTTCTGCTCGTCGGTGAGGTTGGGGATGGCGGTGATGTAGTCGTTCACCAGCGAGTGATCGCGGGTGAGCAGCTTGATCTGCCCCTGGCGCACCCGGTAGCAGCGGCTATCGCCCACGTGGCCGATGAAGACCTTGCTCTTGCTGGGGGAGAACATCGCGCCGACCACGGTGGTCCCCATGCCGTGGCACTCCCTCGACTTCTCGCTGCGGTCGAGGATCTGCCGGTTCGCCACCCGGATGCCGGTGAGCAGGCGGTTCTCCTCCTCGGTCAGGTTGGTGTCGAAGTGGAAGGGCCAGGTGACGTCCTCGTTGGCCGTGGAGCGGAAGAACTCGGCGATGGTGTCGGTGGCGATGCGGCTGGCCACATCGCCGGCCTGGTGCCCGCCCATGCCGTCAGCCACCACGAAGAGCCCATACTCGTTGAGCACCGAGAAGCTGTCCTCGTTGTGCTCTCGCTGCATCCCTCGGTCGGTCAGGCCATGTGCGAAGGCCCGGAGTTTCGGGGGGGGGGATGAGGGGTTGGAGTGCGGGCTCATCGGACGAGAAAAGAACGTGTCACGCAGGGGGGCGGAGTGTCAACAGGGGCACCCAGATCAACCTACATCCAGGATGTCTTTCTCCTTGTGGCTCAGGAGAACATCCACCTGCTTGATGCCCTCGGCGACGATCTCCTCGGCCTTCTTCTTGGCCCGGTCGCCCTCGTCCTCGCTGGCGTCGCCGTCCTTCACCAGGCTGGAGATCATCTCCAGGGCGTCACGCCGAGCGTTGCGGACCGACACCTTGCCTTCTTCCGCGAACTTCTTGGCCAGCTTGACCATCTCCTTGCGGCGCTCTTCCGTCAGGGGCGGAATTGGCACCCGGATGATGTCGCCGTCGGTCTGGGGGTTGAGCCCCAGCTCCGCCTCGCGGATGGCCTTCTCGACCAGCTTCATGGCCGATTTGTCCCAGGGTTTGACGGTGAGCAGGCGGGGCTCCGGGGTGGAGACGGTGGCCATCTGCGACAGCGGCGTGGGGGAGCCGTAGTAGTCGACGCGCACCGGGTCGAGCATCGCGGCGTTGGCGCGGCCCGTGCGGACCTTGCTCAGGTCGCGCTTGAGGGCCTCGTGGGCCTTGGCAATCGAATCGCGCAGATCTTTGTGGATGTCGTCAATCATCGACATGGCGGCGGGGGCGACCTTAGCACCTATGCCCCCGGTGTGCTCTACAATCGCTGGGTGAGGCCCCCGCACCTGCTCCTCGTCGCCCTGCTGTCGCTGGCTCCGGTGTTCTCCTGCGCGAGCGCGGGTCCGGTCTCCGTGCTTGGCCCGCCCGCGACCCCCACCGCCAGCGCCGCGCCGCCGCGCCGCGACGGCGACTTCGCCCCGGCCATCCCGGGCCCCGAGGTCTGGGACGCGCTGGCCTTCCGCCCGGCCACCAGCGTCCTCGCCGGCACCGAGGTGGTGAAGATGATCTTCGACCGCAGCGATGGCGCCCTCTACTTCCTCCAGAGCGAGCGCTGGCCCATCCACTACTTCTTCGCCCACCGCTTCCTCTCCCGGAGCGACAACCCGGTGGGGGACGAGCGCACCTTCAACCGACGGGAGTACCACACCCCGGAGCGCCGCTTCGTCCTGGGGACGGTCTCCCGCTACCCCGGGGACGTCTGGGCCTTCGAGCTGTACGCCGGCGACGAACTCGACATCGAGGAGACCGCCCGCGCCTTCTTCCGGGTCCGCAAGGCCGTCTTCTTCGGCGACCGGCTCCGCTACCGCCCCGTGCCCGCGGCCCACGAGCAGGACCCCCGCACCCGGGCCCTGATGCCCGTGGTCGACAGCCACGAGCTCTTCGCCAAGATCACCTACCAGCCCCTGGAACTGGGCGAGTCCTTCGGCTACCTCCGGATCCTCCGCACCGCCCAGGACTTCGACCCCACCAGGCTGCGCCCCTTCGACATCGTGGTGCTCGGCTCGATCCCGGAGGATATCCCGGTGGTCTCCGGCGTCATCACCGACGAGATCCAGGCGCCGCTCGGCCACATCAACGTCCTCTGCCACAACCGCAAGACCCCCAACATGGCGCTCCGCGGCGCCTCGGGGCGCCCCGAGATCGTCGCCCTGGAGGGCAAGCTGGTCCGGCTCAAGGTCGACGCCCAGGGGCACTCCCTCGCCCCGGCCTCCCAGCAGGACGCCGAGCGCTCCTGGGCGCAGCGCCGCCCCAAAACCCCCCAGACCCCCCGCCGCGACGACACGGACGTCGGCCTCCCGGCCCTCGCCCAGCTCTCCCTCGACGACATCCCCCGGGTGGGCGCCAAGGCGGCCCAGCTCGGGATGGCCTCTCGCCTCGCCCAGGGGCGCTTCCGTGTCCCCCGGGGCTTCGCCCTGCCCATGCGGGCCTACGCCCGGTTCCTCGCCGCCCACGGCTTTGACCGGCGCGTCCGGGACATGCTCGCGGATCCGACCTTCCAGCAGGACGCCTCCGTCCGCGCCCAGCGGCTCGCCGGGCTCCGCGATGCCATGGAAAAAGCCGAGGTCCCCGACGATATCCTCCGGCCCCTCCGGGCTCGCATGAAGGAGCTGCTCCCCCCGGGCAAGGTGCGGCTCCGCTCCAGCACCAACGCGGAGGATCTCCCGGGCTTCAACGGCGCCGGCCTCTACCGCTCCACCCGCGTCGACCCGGACGACCCCGCGGACGTGGCCCGGGGGCTCCGCAAGGTCTGGGCCTCGGTGTGGCTCGCCGGGGCCCACGAGGAGCGCGCCTGGTACCGGATCGACTCCTCCACCGTCGGCATGGCCATCCTGGTCCAAGAGAGCGTCGACGACGACGTCATCAACGGCGTCGCCATCACCGAGAACCCCTTCAGCCAGGGGCAGCCGGGCTACTTCGTCAACGCCCAGATCTCCGGCGGGAGCGTCACCGGCGCCCGGGGCAACGAGATCCCCGAGCAGCTCATGATCTACACCTTCGAGGACGGTCAGGGCGTGGAGCGCCTGTCGAACAGCTCCCTCCACGGCGGCAAGCCCCTGCTCCGCCCCGACGACGTGAAGCGGCTCTCCTCGGCGCTCGAGATCCTCCACGTCGGCTTCACCGGCGACAGCTACGGCATGACCGGCCGCGCCGTCGACGTGGAGTTCCTCATCGCCGGGCCCGCCCGCGACGTGGTGATCGTCCAGGCACGCCCCTACCAGGTCGAGTGGACCAAGGAGCGCCGCTGGCTCGACGACCAGGGCCGCGTCCTCGCCCCGGGGGCAAGGTGACGGCTGGCCACCCCGGGCCAGGCAGGTGCGCGGCGCGGAGATCAGGGCGGCAGCGGTAGCTCCCGGAGCCCCCCGAGACCCAGCGGGACCAGCAGGCGATCCGGCAAGAGCCAGGCACCGAGGAGATCCTGGGGGGTGGACATGAAGATATAGCCAAACTCCTGGAGAGCCATGGGTTTCCCGGGGGCTGGCCTCGCAAGCCAGAGCCGCCCCGCGGCGTCGCCATCCCAGCCCCAGAGCACGAGCCTCCCCGGGTCGCTCGCGAGAAAAAGCACCTTTCCCGGCAGGGGAATCTTTGTATCCAGGAAGTTCTGGTTGAACGTGGATTTCGGGTGACGGGGTAAACTTAGACCTCCGTTGACTTTTGGCC
>CAZSDX010000456.1:0-6028 GCA_964605685.1 uncultured Polyangiaceae bacterium | reverse complement strand
CTGCTGTTCGATGAACTCGCGTTGGAAGGGAGAAGCCCCGCGTCGGAGCCGTACGTGCTGCAACTGTACCGGAAAGACCGGAGGGGAGCGCTGAAGCGGGTTTACGCCGGAGAAGGCCCTGTCTACAGCCAGGCGCTGAGGGGATGGTTCCGGACGGTAGGGAATCAGCTCACGGTGACGAGGGATGAGGAGGGGAAGTCGCGGTTCTTCACCTACGAAGAGACGGAGCGGTGGTGGGCGAAGCTGGAGGAAATCCAGGCGAAGGCGGAGGAAGAACGCCAGGCCAGGGAAGAAGCGGAGAAAGCCCGCAAGGCCGCCCAGGACAAGGCGGAGGAAGAACGCCAGGCCAAGGAAAAGGCGGAGGCGAAGGCAGAGCAGGAGCGCCGCGCCAAGGAGGAGGCCGAGAAGGCCCAGAAAGCCGCCCAGCAGCAGGCCCAAGACGCGGAACGAAAGGCCGACCAGGAGCGCCGCGCCAAGGAAGAAGCCGAACGTCAGGCTCAGCAGGAACGCCTCGCCAAGGAAGAGGCCGAACGCCAGGCCGAGCGGGAAGCGCAAGCCCGTCAGGCTGCCGAGCAAGCGAAGCAAGCGGCGGAGCATGAAGTGCTGCGGGAGGCCCGCCTCGCGGTGATAGACCTCTGCGAATCGTTGAACCTGCCGTGGGACGAAGGCAGGCAGCAGCAGGTCGATTCCCTGGACTTGACCGGATTGCGCGAGCTACGCGCCACGCTCAAGCAGCAGAAACGCTGGCCCGGCTGACCACGCCCCCGTCCCCGTTTCCGTCCACGTCCTCGTCGGCGTGGACGGGGAAGAGGCCGAGGCCGAGGCCGTGGCCGAAGGAAGCGTGGCCGCCTCCGGGTGGCCGAGACTGCCGGGAGTTCTCCCCCCTCTGCCCTTCAGGGAGAGGGGGGCTGGGGGGGTGAGGCCGCTTGCTCCCGGCGCGACGGCGTCGCACGCTCCGGGCGGAGATGGACCCTCTGGCGCTTGTCGAGCAAATTCGCGGGGAATTTCCCGGAGATTTCTTCACCCTTGAGCCCTCGGAGCTGGCGGAATTTGGCCGGGACTGGACGAAGGTTCACGCGCCGGACCCGTCGGCGGTGGCCTTCCCCCGGAGCACGGAGGAGGTGGCGCGGCTGCTGCGGCGGTGCCACGAGGCGCGGGTGCCGGTGGTGCCGTCGGGGGGGCGAACGGGGCTGGCGGCGGGGGCGGTGGCGGCGCGGCGAGAGATCGTCCTGTCGATGAGCCGGATGCGGCGCATGGATCCGGTGGACGTGCTGGGGCAGACGGTGCGGGTGCAGGCGGGGGCGGTGACGGAGGCGGTCCACCACCACTGCGCCGAGCACGGGCTGACCTGGCCCGTGGACTTCGCGTCCAAGGGGTCGAGCCAGGTGGGCGGGAACATCGCCACCAACGCCGGAGGCGTGAAGGTGATCCGCTACGGGCTGACCCGCCAGTGGGTGCTGGGGCTCCAGGTGGTGACCGCCGCGGGGGAGATCCTGGAGCTCAACGGCGCCCTGGAGAAGAACAACACCGGCTTCGATCTGCGCCAGCTCTTCATCGGGAGCGAGGGGACGCTGGGGGTCATCACCGAGGCGACGCTGAAGCTGACGCGGCTGCCGGGGCCGCAGCAGGTCCTCCTGCTGGCGGTGAGCGACGTGCCGGCGGTGCTGCGCCTGTTCCAGGCCGCGCGCCAGGAGCCGTTCCAGATCTCGGCCTACGAGTTCTTCACGGACCGGTGCGCCGACCGGGTGGAGCGCCACCGGAAGATCGCGCCGCCGCTGTCGGAGCGGGCCCCCTGCTACGTGCTGATCGAGCTGGAGAAGGCGAGCGAGTACGACCTGGACGGGTGGCTTGCCTCGCTGTTCGAGCGGGGGCTCGTGCTGGACGGGACGATGGCGCAAAATTCGTCCCAGGCGGCGCAGCTCTGGGCGCTGCGGGAGGGGATCTCGGAGAGCCTTTCGGCCACGGGGTTGCCCCACAAGAACGACGTGGCGCTGCCCATCGCGGGGCTCTCGGCGTTCTGCGCGGAGTTTGGCCGGATCTTCGAGGAGCGGTACCCGGGCTGGGAGATCTGCCTCTTCGGCCACATCGGCGACGGGAACCTCCACATCAACGTGATGAAGCCGGAGGGGATGGAGCAGACCGAGTTCCTGGCGAAGACCTCGGAGGCGGACCGGGACCTGTTCGAGCTGGTGAAGGCGCACCAGGGCAGCATCTCGGCGGAGCACGGGATCGGGCTGTTGAAGAAGCCTTACCTGGGCTACTCCCGGGGCCCGGGGGAGCTGGCCGCGCTCCGCGCGGTGAAGCGGGCGCTCGATCCCCACAACATCCTCAACCCGGGGAAGATCATCGACCCGTGAGCCGCAGACAGGCCGCTTGACCGGGGGGGCAGGGGGTGATTGGGTGAGGGGTTGTGTCGGATCGATTTGCCCTGCCGGTGAGCCTGGACGTGTCGGGGAGGCGCTGCGTCATCCTGGGGGGTGGCCCCGAGGCAACCGACAAGGCGAGGCGCCTGGTGCGGGCGGGGGCGGCGGTCCAGGTGATCGCGGAGGAGGTGGAGGAGGCGTTGGAGGCGATGGCCGCCGGGGGAGAGCTCGGCTGGGCCGCCCGGGGGTGGATCCCGGCGGATCTCCGGGGAGTTTACCTGGTCTACGTCACCCCCGAGGAGCGGGAGCGAGCGGACGAGGCGCACCAGCTCGCCCTGGCCAACGGGGCACAGATCTGCGCCATCGATCTCCCGGAGCACTGCACCTTCGCCAACCCGGCGGTGGTGGACGTGGAGGGGCTGCGGATCGCCCTGTCGAGCGGGGGGACGGCGCCGGCCCTGCTGAAGAGGATGAAGCTCGACCTGGAGCAGGCGCTGGCGACGGAGAAGATGCGGGCCTTCGTCCGGGCGCTGGTCGAGCTGAGGGAGCAGCTCCCGAGGGAGGAGCGGTACCGGCTGAAGGAGGCGGTCTGCGGGTTCCGGATGGAGATCCGGCTCACCTTCCCGGGGTGGTTCGAGGGGAACACGACGGATCGCCCGGAAGACGAGGGACCAAAGACCGAGCGCGAGCTCCCGTTTCCGGATACCCTGGCGGGCGATTGATCACCCCGGAGGGCCCGTGAAGCTGTGCCGCCGCTGCCTGGAGCTGTACCCCCCCGACGGGGCCTTTTGCCCGATGGACGGCGCTCCGCTGGAGGAGGTGACGGACCCGCTGGTGGGCAGGACCGTGGCCAACCGCTACCGGGTGATGTCGAGGCTGGGCGGCGGCGGGATGTCCAGCGTGTACCTGGCGCGCCACGTGATGATCGACCGGCTGTCGGCGCTGAAGGTGCTGCGGGGGGATCTGTGCGCGAACCCGGCGCAGCGGACGAGGTTCCTCCGGGAGGCGCAGGCGGTCAACCGGATCAACCACGAGAACATCGTGGAGGTGACCGACTACGGCGAGTGGGATCAGCTCGTCTTCCTGGTGATGGAGTACGTCCCCGGGGAGCCGCTCCACACGCTGCTCCAGGGTGGGCCCCTGCCCTGGCAGCGGGCGGCGGCGCTGGGCGTGCAGCTGAGCGCGGCGCTGGCGAGGGCGCACCAGCAGGGGGTCGTGCACCGGGACCTCAAGCCCGGCAACGTGCTGGTGGTGCGCCGCACCGGAGGCGAGATCGCCATGCTGACCGACTTCGGGATCGCCAAGATCCTGGACGCCCCCTCGCTGACGATGACCGCCCAGATCTTCGGCACCCCGGGGTACATCGCCCCCGAGTACCTGGAAGGGAAGCCCTCCGACGAGCGCATCGACCTCTACTCCCTCGGCGTGCTGCTCTACGAGATGCTGGCCGGGGCCCTCCCCTTCGAGGAAGACGGCACCGTGCCGATGCTGCTCCAGCCGCTCCAGAGGCCACCCAGGCCCCTGCAAGGGCGCGGAGTGAAGGCTCCGCAGTCGGTCACGGACCTGGTCATGGCGCTGCTGTCTCGCCTCCCGGAGCAGCGCCCCAGGAACGCCTTCCAGGTGCAGGATACGCTCTCGGAAGCCCTCCGGGACGCAGGCGTCTTCACCGCAGGATCGCTGTTCCTGGGGGCCGGGCCGGCAGCGCCCGGCTCCCGCCGGGAGCCGGAGGAGACCGCCTCTCGCCCCTTTTCCCACCTCGCTCCCCTCTGCGCCAGCGGCCTGGCCCGCGTGGAGGCGGCGCTCGGGGGGCAGCCGCTCCCTCCCCACGGGCGGCTGGCGATGGAGCAGGCGCGCGCGCTGGCGGAGCAGGTCGCCTCCGCCTCCCACGCGGTGGCGATGGAGCAGGCGCGTATCACCGAGCTGGAGCGCTACGGGAGGATGTTCCGGACGACCCTGGGCCGGGCGCTGGACGAGCTGGCCCGGGATCAGGCCGAGCTACAGGGGCGCCACGAGGAGATCCTCGCGCGCCGCCGGGAGCTGGCTCAGGTGACCCGGGAGGCACAGGCCGGCTGGGAGCAGGCGACGCTGGAAGAAGAGGAGGTGAGGCTCCAGGTGATCGAGGACGAGCTGGCCGCGCAGATCCTGGCGCTCCAGCGGCACCTCGGGGAGCAAAACCGCACGCTGGACCTCAAGCTCGCCCAGAGCCGTCTCGCCCTGGAGGGGCGCGTGGCGGCGCTGCGGAGCCTGGCGGCGCAGACGTGGTCGGCCATCGACGAGGTGGGAGGGCTGGTGGGGGTGAGGATTCCTCCCCCCGAAACGCTGGCGGCGCGCCCGGTCTCCCGGTGAGCCACCGCGGCGCCGAAGGCTTGTATGCGGGGCCCCTGGCCTGGTAGCCTCAGAGCTCAACAAGCCCAGGAGCCGCGATGCCCCTCCTCGTTCGCCGTATCCTCGCCAGCGCCCTGAGCGCCTCGATGATCCTGACCCCCTGCGCCCCCTTGCTTGCGCAAAAAAAGAAGGATCCTGCGCCCAAGACCGACCCGAAGAAAGCCAAGAAACCGACCAAGGCGGAGCGTGACAAGGCGAAGGCCGCCTTCACCCGTGGGAACGACAAGTTCAACGCAGGCGACTTCGCCGGGGCCGCGGAGGCCTACAAGGAGGCCAACGAGACGATCCCTGCCCCGCAGGCGCTCTACAAGATGGCGCTGGCGCTCGACAAGGCCGGCAAGGGGGTCGAAGCGCTCGACGCGTACAAAAAATTCCTCGATTTCCCCCCGCCGGAGAGCATGGCCGAGCAAAAGGGGGCCGCGGAAAGACGCCTCCAGGAGCTGAGCGTGGGGACGGTGAAGCTGTCAAGCACCCCCGCCGGGGCCACCGTGACCGTGGACGGCCAGCCCGCCTCCGGACCGACCCCGCTGACCCTTTCCCTGAAGCCTGGCACCCACACCCTGGAGATCTCCGCGCCCAACCACGAGCCGACCACCCGCGAGATCACCGTGGCCGCCGCCTCCAGCACGGACCTGGCCGTCGAGCTCAAGGAGCTCCCCCCACCGCCAGCGCCCCCGCCTCCGGCCCCTCCGCCCCCGGAGACGGCGGCGCCCCCGCCCCCGCCCCCACCCCCCAAAGAAGAGCCCCCCCCGAGCAAGATCCCGGCCTACGTCACCCTGGGGCTGGCCGGGGCTGGTGCCGTGGTGGGTACCATCTTCGGTTTCCAGGCGCTGTCGGCCAAGAGCGACTTCAACAGCAAGCCCACCACCAAGAACGCTGACGATGCCGAGCGCAACGCGCTCATCTCGGACATGGCCTTCGGCGTCGCGGTCACCCTCGGCATCACCGGCACGGTGCTCCTGCTCTCCAACAACAAGAAGGCGGATCCCGCCAAGAGCGGCAAGATCCACCTGACCCCTGTACTGACTCCCCAGACCCAGGGCGCTGCCGCCACCTTCCGCTTCTGATCTCCCCTCCTCCTTCTTCACGAGACCTTCCCATGCCGAAGCCCCGATCGATCGCCTCTCTCCTCGCCCTCTCCTCGCTCTCCCTGGTCCTGGGTGGCTGCGAGATCATCGCCTCCGTCGATCGCAGCAAGATCCCCGCGGAAGAAGGGGCCAGCGGCGCCGGCCAGGCCGGCACTGCCGGTCAGGCCGGCAGCGGCGGTAGCAGCAGCGGGG
>CAZSDX010000455.1:0-6044 GCA_964605685.1 uncultured Polyangiaceae bacterium | reverse complement strand
GGCGGCACCGGAGGCGGTGGCGGCGGTGCGACCGGGGGGAGCGGTGGTACCGGGGGAGGTGGCGGCGGCGGCACCGGTGGCGGTGGCGGTACCGGGGGAGGTGGCGGCGGCGCGACCGGGGGAGGTGAGGACGCGCCGACGGAGCTCGTGCCGTTTGCGCCGGAGGGGTCGGTCTTTCCCAACCCGGAGCGGGGGTTTTACTCGTCGGCGGAGCTGCTGGACGAGGACGATCTCTCGTGGATCGTGAAGCGAGGGCACACGCTGGTGCACAGCTACGTGCGCCTGGACGAATGGCGGGACAAGCCGCTGCCGGCGTCGCTCCTGGGTGATCTGGAGAAGAAGATGGGGTTGCTCCGGTCCTCGGGGTTGAAGCTGATCCTGAGGTTTTCCTACAACTTCGGGCCCTACCCGGACTCGGAGCCGGACGCCCCGAAGAGCCGCATCCTGGAGCATATCGGCCAGCTCACGCCGTTTCTCCAGGGGAACGCGGACGTGATCGCGGTGGTGCAGGCGGGGTTCATCGGGGCCTGGGGCGAGTGGCACACCTCGACCAACGGGCTCCTGAAAGACCCCAAGGATCGGAAGGAGATCCTGGAGGCGCTGCTCTCGGCGCTGCCCGCGCAGCGGAGCGTGGTGATCCGCTACCCGGCGTACAAGAAGGAGATGTACGGCCCCGCGCTGGATCCGTCGTCCGCCTGGTCCGGGAGCTTCGCCGCCCGCACCGGCCACCACAACGATTGCTTCCTCTCCTCGGAGACCGACGTGGGCACCTACCCGCAGGGCCAGCAGGAGACCTGGAAGACCTACCTGGAGCAGGACAACCTCTATGTACCGATGGGCGGAGAGACCTGCGCGGTCTATCCGAAGCGTACCGCGTGCTCCCCGGCGCTGGAGGAGATGAAGCGCCTCCGGTTCACCTTCCTCAACCAGGATTACCACCCGGATGTGGTGGAGGGCTGGCAAGGCGGAGGCTGCAAGGAGGAGATGGACCGGCTCCTCGGCTACCGCCTGGCCCTGCTCGACGCGGACCTCCCCCCGCTGATGCGCCCCGGCGGCAGCTTCGCGCTGCGGATCCGCCTCAGGAATGACGGGTGGGCCGCCCCGATCAACCCGAGGAACGCCCGGCTCGTGCTGCGCGGCGGGGGAAAGGTCGCCACCCTGGAGCTCCCCGACAGCGACGTGAGGCGGTGGCTCCCCGGAGAGGAGGTGGAGCTGAAGGCGAGGGTCCGGGTTCCGGCGTCCTGGCCCGAGGGCGTCTCGACGCTGGCGCTGGCGCTGCCGGACCCCTCCGGGCTGGGGGCGGACCCGCGGTACGCGATCCGGCTGGCCAACGCGGGCGTGTGGGAGGCCAGCGCAGGGGAAAACAGGCTGAGCGCGGTGGAGCTGAAGGCCGACGCCCCCGGAGACGCGGACCCGGGGGCCACGGAGTTCGAGGTCCTCCCGTAGCCGCCTGGGCGGGGGAGCCTATTGATCTGGGGCTGGGTCAACGGATCTGCCCGCAGGCGGTGGGACCGGGGCTCCTTCCGGCGATCCGCAGCCGGCAGAAGGCCGCGCGCCTGCCGGAGCTCGCGGTGCTGAGCGCGATGACCCACCACGGCGCGTCTCTCCGGGAGATCTGGGCGCCGCAGCGCCGACAACGCGCGCCGGGGCGGCAGGGGGAGGCCCTGAACGCCTCGCCTCCGGGGGCCTTGTAGCGCAGGGGAAAGTTCGGCAATTTCCCCGGAATGTCTGCGGTGGATCCCGGGCGTGACGCGCTTCGTTCCAGGCTTGCTCGGCTGCTGCGCGCGGTGGACGGGGGCCTCGTCGAGCGGCAAGAACCGGCGCGGTGGCTGCTGCTGGCGGCGCTCTCCGGGGAGCATGCGCTGCTGGTCGGTCCCCCGGGGAGCGGGAAGCGCTCGCTGGCGAGGCGGCTCCGCGGCGTCGTCGCGGGGGGAGGCTCCTTCGAGCGCGTCGTGACCCGATCCTCGGCGGTGGAGGAGGTGTTCGGGCCGTCCGTCCCGGCGAGCTCCGGCGGGGAGGAGCGCCGCAGAGAAGGGTACCTGCCGGCGGCGTCCGTGGGGTTTTTGGGGGGCGTATTCCATGCCAGCAGCGCGATCCTCAACCCGCTGCTGGTGCTGCTCGACGATCGCGTGTTCGTCGATGGCGCCAGGGAGGTGGCCTCCCCGCTGCTCTCCCTGGTCGGCGCCTGCGCCCGGATCCCCGAGGAGGACGAGGCGGGGGCGCTGCTGGATCGCTTCCTGTTCCGGTGCCTGCTCCCGCCGGTCACCGAGGGGGGCTTCGGTGAGCTCCTCGAACCGGCGCCGCCCCCGGAGGAGATCCCCGCGGAGGCCCGGATCTCCCCGGAGGAGATCGAGCAGATCCAGGGCGAGGCGCTCGGGGTGTTCCTGCCGGACGGCGTGCGTTCGCTGCTGCTCAGGATCCGCCGGGGGCTGAGCGAGCGGGGGATCCGCGTCTCGGAGCGGCGATGGAAGAAGATCGGACGGATGCTCCGGGTGGCGGCGTACTGCGATGGCCGGGACGCGGTGGGGCAGGAGGACGGGTGGCTGGTGCTCCCGTGTCTCTGGGAGCAGCCCGGGCAGATCGCCGAGGTCGAGGGCGTCTTCCTCGCGGCGCTGGACGCGACGCTGGTGGAGGAGCCCCGGCGGATCCTGGCGGCGACGGAGCGCGCCGAGGCGCAGATCAAGGGCGATCTGGCCCCGCAAGAGCAGGCGCTGGACCCGGCGGGACGCCCCCTCTTTCACGACGAGCAGGGGGGCATCACGACGGAGGAATTCCGGCTGGAGCAGGTGAGCAGTCCGGAGGGAGAACCGCTCTACAAGGCCCCGATGGCCCCCGGAGGGAAAGCGAACTGGAGCGGCCTCTCGGCCACCGACCTCTGGGAGAACTGGTTCCAGCACCGGCCCGGAGGGCGCGATCAGCTCGACGCGTGGATCCGTGACCCGTCCAACCGGGTGACCGTGAAGGCCCCGAGGCACAGGGTCAAGAAGGGGCCAGCGGAGCCGGAACTCCTGATCGCCCGGCGCGAGCAGGTCACCTCGCTGCTCGGAGAGGTGCGCTCCGCACGCCGCAGCCTCGCGGATCTGGAGGACGAGGCGCCAGCGCCGCTGTGGCTCTCCGAGGCGCAGCGGCGGCAGACGACCCGCCGGAGCCGGGAGGTGGTCGCCGCGCTGGTGGCCATCGAGGAGCGCCTGGCGCGGGCCGAGGAGGCGATCCGGTTGTTCCTGGCGAGGACCCGGCCCACCCTGAGCTGACCCCGCGTGGAGCCGTCAGTAATCGCAGTTGGAGAGCGCGAGTAGGGCGCGGATCTTCGCCTGGACGACCTCGAATTCACGGAGGGCAAGCTGGACCTCGGCCTGGCGGAGCTGGCGGGCTGCGTCCACGAGTTCGAGGGAGGTGCCCCGGCCAAGGTCAAAGCTGACCCTGGCGAGGCGCTCGGTCTCCTGGGCGAGGGCGCGGGCCTGCTCGGCGACCTTCTGGGATTGAGCCGCGACCTCGACGCCGCGGAGCGTGCGCTTGACCTCGATGGAGGCGTTGCGCCGTGCCTGTTCGAGGCGAGCCTCGGCCTGGCCCACCTGGATCTGGGTGTCGCGGAGCTGGGCGTAGCGGACGCCGCCGTCGAAGATGTTCCAGGAGAGGACGCCGGCGATGGTCCAGGAGTGGAGGGTGACGGTGGTGTCGACGGTGCGCTGGGGGATACCGTCGCGGCCGCCGAAGATGGCGAAGAAGGGCTGGAGGGTGGCGCTGTAGCTGGAGCGAAGGTCGACGGTCGGGTAGAACTGGAGCTCGACGTCGCGGTGGCCGCGGCGGGCCTGTTCGACGCGCTCGCGAGCGACGGCGACGTCGGAGCGCTCCTCGACGGCGTTGACGCGGGCGCAGGCCTGCTCGCTCTCCCGGGCGAAGGCGTCGAGGCTGAGGGAGCGGGGGACGCCGTAGGCCTCCGGGTCGCCGAGGGCGAGGCCGAGGGACTCGCGGGCCTGGCGCAGGTTCTCGTCGCCGGAGACGATGGTGGCGCGGGCGGCGTTCACGTCCTGCTCGAGGCGGAGCACGTCGAGGGCGTTGGCCACCCCCAGCTCGGCGCGGCGTCGGGTGAGGGCGAGGCGCTCGAGGGCTCCCCGGAGCCCGACACGGTTGAGCTCCGCGAGGCGCTCGTTGGTGATGACGGCGACCAGGGCGTTGGCGACGGAGGCAGCCAGGAGGCGCCGCTGCTCCCGGAGGCTCATCTGGGCGATGCGCTTGCTCTGCTCGGCGGTGCCCTGGGCGTACCAGCCGCGGGGAGAGACCAGGGGGATGGTGAGGGTGAGGCCGGCCCCGTAGGTGTTGGCGCGAGGAGGGAGGAACTGGACCTCCCGCTCGCCGGTGAAGGAGTTGTTGACCGTGCGGATGAGCTGCTTGGTGGCGTTGGCGTTCCCGGTGAGGGTGGGCATCAGCGAGGCGAAGGCCTGGCGGGTCTGCTGCTCGGCCCGCTCGATGTCCGCCAGGGCGATCTGGAGGTCGACGGAGCGCGCCTTCACCATCGCCAGGGCCTCGCGCCAGGAGGCGACCATGCGGGCGGGCTGGGCGGGGGGCTCCAGCATCGGGTCGCTGACCGCTGGTGGAGGGGGAGGCGACGGCGCGCTGGCGGGGGGGGCGGGGAGTGTCTGGGCCTGGGCGACGGTGGTCCAGAACAGGGAGGCCAGGGCCAGGGTCAAGCGTCGGTGCATGGGAGATCCTCGGAGCCGGGGGGGGCTGGCTCACGGTCCGGGGCGGCCTCGCCTCGGAGCGCTCGGGACACGCTCGACGAGCCAGGCCTCCAGCGCCTGGTGCTCCGCAGAGCCTGGCTCACCGCGCAGACCACGGCGTAGCACACGCAGCCCTTCCTTCGCCCGCCCGATGTGGCCGAGCGCCTGGGCCAGCGACGCCGCGATCTCCACGTGGGGCTCGGTCCGGAAGGCGATGCGCAGCCAGTAGACCGCCTCCTGGGGGCTGTTCAGGGGGACATCCAGCAGGTGCCCGAGGTTGTGGGCGTACCAGGGATCCTCCGGGGCGAGGGCCAGCGCCTGGCGGTAGGCCCGGGCGGCGCTGTGGTAGTGCCCCAGCACCGTGAGCGCCAGCCCAAGCTGCCCCCAGGCGACGTCGTTTTCCGGGAGCTTGCGGGTCACAAGCCGGGCGACGGTGGCGGCTCGCCAGGGGTGTGCGTCAAGCAGCAGCTCGGCCAGCTTGCAGTGAGCGAAGGCCCAGGGGGGGCTCCCCGGGGGGGCGATCCGCGCCAGCCGCTCCACCATCGGCAGCAGATCTCGGGGCTCGAAATGCTCCGCGATGGCTCGCAGGATGTTGCGTTCGAGGCGCTCCGGATCCTGGGACCAGTCGGTCATGGCCTCCGGGGCTCAGTCGGCATCTGGATCCTGGTCGCGGGCCTGCTCGGCGCGGGCCGTCCGGCCTCCGATCTCGACGCCGGTGAGGTGGTCGATGGCCTGGTCCATCAGCTCGCGGCGGAGCGCCACCAGCGTGTGGCGATCCCGGACGCGGATCCGGCCAGTGTCGCGGCGCTGGATCCCGGCCCTGTCCCGCAGGAGCCGCTGCACGTCCGAGGGGCGCACCCCCTCGCGGCGCCCGACGTCCAGGAACAGCACGGCGAATTCTGGCTCGGCGGGCTCCTCGCTGTCCTCCGGGCGGTTCCAGATGGGGAGGTCGTCGTTGTCTTCCTCCGGCGGGTGCCAGTGGGCGAGGTCCCTGGGGCGCCTCGGCGCGGCAGGGGCGGAGGGCGCTGTTCCGGGGGCAGGAGCGGGAGTCAGGGGGGGAGCAGCAGGGGCGGGGGGCGCCGACAAGGCGGTGAGCGCTGGTGTGGAGGAGGCCGGGGTCGGATCGCTCACGGTGTAGCGGAACCCGAAGTCCTCGTCGTTGGTTCCCTGGGGAGCGCGGGGGCGCCGCGGCTTGCGCTCGTACGTGGGGCGCTCGCGGCGCTCCTCCGGGTGGGGTGGCGCGGCCTCCGCGGCGGATTCGAGGGGCGCCGCAGTCTCGACGGGGGCCTCGGCGGCGGAGGTCACGGCGGGGGGAGCAGAAGGGGG
>CAZSDX010000454.1:0-6049 GCA_964605685.1 uncultured Polyangiaceae bacterium | reverse complement strand
GGCACCGCCGGCACGGGCGGCACCGCCGGCATGGGTGGCACTGCCGGCATGGGTGGCACCGCCGGAGCGGGCGGCGACGCGGGCTCCGCGGGGGCGGGCGGTTCGGACCCGGGGCCCAAGACGGATGTCCGGGTGGCGCACCTGTCGCCGGACGCCCCTGCTGTTGACGTGTGCCTCAACGTCAAGGGGGCCGATGCTCCCGTGGGGCCGCTCTTCGCGGCGCTGAGCGGGGGGCTCCAGTTCGGCCAGGTCACGGCGTTCCAGGAGTTCGACGCGCTCACCCTCACCAAGGCGACCCTGGTGGAGCCGGGCAAGGATTGCTCCGCCGCCGTGGCCGAGTTCGACCTGGGCGAGCTGCCGCTGCCTGGCGGGCAGATCACCGTGGCGGCCATCGGGGAGGTGGGCTCCAGCGACGACGCCACCAAGCTGAAGCTCCAGGTGTACGCCCACCAGAAGAGCACCACGGCGGGGAACGCCTACGTCGAGTTCATCCACGCCTCGCCGGGGACGCCGGCGGTGGACGTGAAGGTGGTGGGCGACGACGGGGCGCTGGTCCCGGTCTTCGACGGCGTGGCCTACCCGGACGCGAAGGCGCTGGACACGGCGCCGCTGCCCGCGGTGGCGCTGGCGGTCGGCGCGAGCCCCCTGGCGGAGAAGAAGGACGCGGTGCTGGTGCTGGATCCGGTGCCGTTCCCTGCGGACTCGGTGACCCGGGTGTTCGCCATCGGCAACCTGGACAACGACCCGAAGCCGCTGGCGGCGCTGGCCTGCGACGACACGGCGCCGCCGGAGAACGGCCTGTCCAAGTGCATGGCGCTGCCGGAGATGGCGGCGCACGTCCGGGTGGCGCACCTGTCGCCGGACGCCCCCGCCGTCGATGTGTGCGTCGAGTACGGCGACAGCGGCACCTTCGTGGGTCCGCTGCTGGACGGGGCCCTCAAGGATGGGATCACCTACGGCCAGGTCTCCGCGTTCCTGGACGTGCCGAAGGGGAAGATCACCAAGGTGCGGCTGGTCGCCCCCAGCGCCACCGACTGCACCACGGGCATCGCGACCTTCGACACGGACCTCGATCTGATGCCCGGCGAGCACTACACCGCCGCCGCCGTGGGGGAGCTGGCGCAGGGGGCGACGGACAAGCTCGCGATCGTCGGCTACAAGAACACCCTCAAGGCCCTCGCCGGGAAGGCACGGGTCGAGTTCATCCACGCCTCGCCGGGGACGCCGGCGGTGGACGTGAAGGTGGTAGGCGAGGGCGGGGCGCTGGTCCCGATCTTCGACAACACGGCCTTCCCGGCGGCGGCGGAGGGCGCCGACATTGACCCGGTGGAGGGCGTCACCCTCGCAGTCGGAGCCGCCCCCTTCGCGGACGTGAAGAACGCCGCCCTCACCCTCAAGCCCATCGACCTGCCGGCGGATTCGGTCTTCACCGTGTTCGCCGTCGGCAACCTGGACGACAAGCCCCAGCCGCTGGCGGCGCTGGCCTGCGATGAGACCGCGGCCCCGGCCGCTGGCCTCTCCGCCTGCGCGATCCTGCCGGAGCTCAACGCCATGGTCCGGGTGGCGCACCTGTCGCCCAACGCGCCGCCGGTGGACGCCTGCCTCTCGGCGGACGGCACCAACTTCATCGGCCCCATCCTCGACGCCAAGCTGCCCAACGGCCTCAAGTACAAGGAGATCGCCGCCTACATGGAGGCCCCCATCGGTACGTACTCCAAGCTGCGGCTGATCAACCCGGACAACCCCAACTGCTCCGTGGCCCTCGTGCCGGACATCGATCTCGGCGGCGCCAAGCTCCTCGCGGGCGAGAGCTACACCGTGTCGGTCTTCGGCGAGGTGGGCTCCGCGGACCCGGGGAAGAAGCTCTCCGTCGGGCTCTACGGGGATGTGGTCACCAAGAAGGAGGACAAGCTGCTGATCCGCTTCCTCCACAACGGCTCCGGCGTGCCCGCCGTAGACGTGGGCGCCGTGGCCGGGGACAAGGTGACCCCCCTCTTCCCCGGCGTGGCCTTCGGCAGCGGCACCGACTACATCGAGAGCGACGCGCTCACCGACGTGACCATCGCCGCGGGGGTCTCTCCCTTCACCGACCCCACCAAGGCCGCCATCACCCTCAAGCCCCTCTCGCTGCCGGTGGGCAAGGTGGTCACCACCATCGCCATCGGCTCGCCCTTCTCCCAGGGCGGCAAGCCCCTCGAGGTCCTCGCCTGCTTCGACGACGACATGACCACCACCAACGGCCTCGCCGCCTGCCAGACCCTCGACAAGAACTTATCTCTCCACCACCCCTCCTTCCCCTCGCGGGGCGGAGGGGTCTGTTTTTTGTGCGCTACGGGGCGCTCCTGGGGGATCCTCCCCGCCCATGAACGCACCTCCGCGGCGGGCCTTCCTCACCGGGGCCACCGGGTTCCTCGGGTACGCCATGGCCCAGACCCTCACCGGGCGCGGCTGCGCGGTGGTGGCCCTCACCCGCAGCGGTCAGCTCCCGGGGGACCTCCGGGAGCGCGGGGTCATCCCGGCGAAGGGTGACCTGGGCGACCCGGCCTCGCTCCGTGGCGCCCTGGAGGGCTGCGACGTGGTCTTCCACGCGGCGGCAGACGTCTCCATGTGGCGGGCGCGCTGGGCAAGCAGCCACGAGGCCAACGTGGAGGGCACCCGGAGGCTCGTCGATGCCGCCCTGGAGGCGAAGATCCGCCGCTTCGTCTTCACCTCCTCTGCCAGCACCCTGGGGAAACCCTGGAGGCGCCCCCCCGCCTCCGTGCAGGTCATCGACGAGCGGTCCTCCTACAACCTGGCGCCGCTCCAGATGGTCTATCCTCACACCAAGTGGCTCGCGGAGGAGCTGGTGCTCCGCGCCATGGACCGGGGGCTCGATCCGGTCATCACCCACCCCACCGCCATCTTCGGCCCCGGCGACTGGAAGGGCAACCTCCTCCCCCTGTTCCGGGCCGCCCGCGGGCTCGGCGGCCTCGCCGTCCCCCGGGGGCACCGCACCACCTGCGACGTCCGCGACGTGGCCGAGGCCCACGCGCTCCTGGCCGAGCGGGGAGCCTCCGGCGAGCGCTACGCCCTCGGCGGCGAGGCCCTCTCCGTGCGTGAGCTGCTCGCCCGCATCGCCCGGGTGGTCGGCGGTCGCCCTCCCCGCCTGGAGCTCCCGGACAGCCTGGTCGTGGGCCTGGGCCGCGCGATGGATGCGGTGGCTGACCTCTCCGGCCGCCCCCCCCTACTCAGCGAGGAGATGGCCCGCCAGGCCACCTTCCGGGTGGCCGTGTCCAGCGCCAAGGCGGAGGCGGCGGTGGGGTACCGCTCCCGCCCGCTGGATACCTCGCTGGCCGACATGGTCGCCTGGTACCGGCAGAGGGGTATGATGTGACTCGATCCGGTGACGATCTCGCGAGGGAGCGCCGTGCGTTGCTCCTGGTGGTGGCGGCGGTGGCACGGAGGATCCCTCAGGGAGACGCCATCACCGAGCGCAGCAGCAAGGCGCCGCCCCCCAGCGCCAGCACCCCGACCACCACAAGCAAGGGCCACCAGTTCCGCCCCGGAGCGGCGGGGGTCACCTCCGGCAGCGGCGCCAGGGGCCCGGAGGTCGGGGGCCGGCTGGCGGACGGCACCGGGGCAGCAGGCCCTTCGGTAGGCGCGGCGGGCGGCACCGTGTCTTGCCGGGGGGCCTCGGCGCTGGTGTCGCTGACCTTCGCCGCGGCCCGGGCACGGCGCGCTGACAGGATCTTCTGGCGACGGCTCGACGGCAGCGTCGCCTGGACCAGCTCCTTCATCTCGTCGCTGGCCATCTGGATGCGGGTGCGGGCGTTCTGGTCTTCCTCGCCCTCGTCGTCGATCAGGCTGGGGAGCGCGGGGGAGCCCACCGGACCGCCCACCGCCTGGTAAGGGGCGAGCGTCCCTTCCTCGCCGCCCAGGGGGGCGCCTTCCGGGGCGGGGAGGGTGATCGCCGCGTGAGCGGGCTCCATCTTGCTGACCCGGTCGACCAGCGGACGGAGGCGCTCCGGGGCTAGGGGAGCCAGTTCCCGCACGAGCGCCACCACCGAGGGCATGCGGTCGTCGGGGCGCTTGGCGAGGCAGCGGTCCACGACGCGCTCCAGCGCCAGGGGCAGATCGGAGCGCAGGCGGGAGAGCGAGGGGGGCGCCTCCCGGACGATGGCCGAGGCGATCCCGGAGGCAGACTCGCCCACGAAAGGAGGCTCGCCCCCCAGCAGCTCGTAGAGGATCACCCCCAGCGCCCACACGTCCGAGCGGGGATCGACCCGGGTGAGGCTACGGACCTGCTCCGGCGCCAGGTAGAGCAGCCCGTCGAGGCCCGCGGCAGACGCGAGCCACTCCGCCTGGATCCCCCGGGAATTCAGGTAACTGGCCACCCCGAAGTCGAGCACCTTGAGCAGCGGGGTCCCGTCCTTTCGCCGGGCGAGGAAGAGGTTGGAGGGCTTGAGGTTCCGGTGGACGATCCGGTGCGTGTGGGCCTCCGCGATCACCTCGGCGGCCTGCAGGACAAGCTCCACCGCCTCGACCACGGGCAGCGGACCGCGGGCGTCGAGGTGGCTCGCCAGGGTCTCCCCCGAGAGGTGCTCGGTCACCAGGTACGGGAACCCCCCGGCCAGCGTCCCGCTGTCGGTCACCCGGGCGACGTGCTCGCTCTCCAGGATCACCGCCGCTTGCGCCTCGTCCAGGAGCCGCTCCACGGCGACCGGCTCGGGGGCCCCACCCCGACAAACGCCTTGATCACCACGCGGGTCTTGAGGTGCAGGTGCGTCGCCGCGACGACCAGCGCCAACACCCCGCGGCCCAGCTCCTCCTCGATGCGGTAGCGCCCGTCGAGGATCTCCCCCGGCACAAGAACGGAAGCGAATGCCTCTCCGACCATGGGCCCCGCGCGAGTGTACGGGCCACCACGACGCACCTTCAAGGGCTCCCCGCTCCTGTCTCCAGAAAGTCCGGAGATACCCGGCAACTCCTCACCAGCTCCCTCTCCGGACGCACGCCGCCCGCAGCGCCCGCACCGCAGGGCGCATCGCCCTCATCGCCTCGCCCACCCCCGGGTATCCCGCGACCTCCGCCGCTTCCCCCCAGGAGCGCTCCTCGATCCAGCGGGCCCGCAGCAGCGCGGCGGCGCGCCGGTCGAGGTCCGCCATGACCCCCTCCCGCGCCGCCACCCACGGGCCCAGGGCATGCGCCACCGTATCCGCGGGGCGCGCGCTCGTCGTGTACGCCTCCACCGCTGCCTCCAGGGCGTCTGCGGCGAGGGGGCCGGGAGCCGGGAGCCCCTCGGTGAGGGCGTCCTGCAGTTCCTCGTCCAGCGGGAGCCCTTCGGCGGCGAAGGCCCGGAGCTGCCACGGGAGGTTCCGGGCCAGCTCCGCCTGGAGCGCTACGACCATCGCCTCGGCCTGGGCCGAGACCGGGCGGATCATCACCGCGGCGGGCTCCCCGGTCCGCGCGCCGCGCGACGCCCCGACCCGTACCAGCCGGTACCCCAGTGCCCGGCGGAACCGCACCACCTCCGGGGTCGCCCCGAAGATCGTCCCGAAGGCGTCCACCGCGTAACTCCCGTGGATCTGCTCCACCAGCCGGGTCGCCAGCCCCTGCCTCCGGTACGCCGGGTGGACCGCGATCCGGACGCTCCGGACGAAGGTCAGCTCCCCGGCCTCCACCGCGCCGCCGTGGCAGATCAGCGTGTCTGGGAGCGCGTGCCCCTGGATCCTCCCCTCCCCTCGCGCCAGCCTCCGGCACTGTTCTGCCAACAAACCACCCTCCCTCGCCACCAGGGACACCGCCAGCACCTGCCCTTGCTCGATCAGCGCGTGGACCTCGAGATCCGGGGCATCCAGCAGGTGCGCCAGATCCCCCGGGCGCGTCCGGTAATGAGCATGCACCAGCAGGCCAAACACCTGCCGCAGCAGGGACTCGTCCTCGATCAGCGCGGACCTCACCCCCCCGGCCCCCCTCTCCCTGAAGGGCAGAGGGGGGAGGAGAGGGAGAAAACGGCCGTCCTGCCCTTGTGAATCGCCCCTGCTGGGATCCCCCCCTCTCCGCGGGAGAC
>CAZSDX010000453.1:0-6088 GCA_964605685.1 uncultured Polyangiaceae bacterium | reverse complement strand
GTCCTCGGCCCCGCCCGCGCCGACGCCGACCACCACCGAGGCGCCCGCGGGACGCCCCATCACCCCGCTGATCGTGGCGGGCGCCGGGGGGGCGTTCGCCCTGGTCGGGGCGCTGGTCTACCTGGGAGGACAGGGGAAGCTGTCGGACGCGGAGAAGCTCTGCCCGGACCGGAAGAACTGCACCAACGACGAGGCGGTCAGCAAGGGGAACAGCGGGCGCTCCCAGGTGCTTGCGGGGGGGATCCTCGCGGGGGTGGGGGTGGCGGGGGTGGCCGGGGGGCTGGCCTGGTATTTCCTGAGCAAGCCGGAGGGCGGGACCGCGCGGGTGGTGGCGCCGGCGCTGGCCCCCGGGTACGCGGGGTTCTCGCTGTCGGGGCGCTTCTAGCGGCGGTGTGGCGGCGGCGTCGCCGGGTTGCTACAATCAAGGGGGTAACCGGGCAGCAACCTCGCTTCCTCCTGTAGCAGTCGTGGCCGTCGATCCCTCTTCTCCAGCGAGCAACGAGCTCCCCCAGCGGGCGCGCAAGATCCTCTACGCGACCATCACCGAGTACATCGCGACCGGGGAGCCGGTGGGGAGCCGGACCCTGGCGAAGAAGTACGGCCTGGATCTGTCGGCGGCGAGCATCCGGAACGTGCTGGCGGATCTGGAAGAGGGCGGGTTCTTGCAGCAGCCGCACACGTCCGCCGGGCGGATCCCGACGGACAAGGCGATCCGTTATTTCATCGACACGCTGATGCAGCTCCAGTCGCTGACGGGGGAGGAGATCCGGGCGCTGGAGGGGCGCTTCCAGGATATCCGGGCGCGGGGGGATCTGCTGGTCAATTCGGGGAACATCCTGTCGGAGCTGACGGGGACGACGGCGGTGGTGGCGTCGTCGCGGGTGGAGAGCCGGACGCTGCGCCAGCTCCGGTTCATCTCGCTGAGGCCGAACGAGCTGCTGGCGGTGCTGGTGATGAGCGACGACAGCGTGGAGAACCGGTTCATCACCGTGGAGACCAGCCTGTCGGAGGGGGATCTCCAGAGGATCCACGAGCTGCTCAACGACGCCATCGAGGGGAGGACGCTGAGCCAGGTGCGGGAGCTCTGCGCGAGCCGGCTGGCGGACGAGCGGGTGGCGTACCACACGCTGCGGCGCCAGGCCTTCGAGATGGGGAAGCTGGCGGTGGATGGGGTGGGCAAGGCGGAGCTGCTGATCGCGGGGCAGGCGAGGCTCCTGGAGCACCCGGAGATGGCCAGCGTGGAGCGGCTGCGGGATCTGGTGAAGGCGCTGAGCGACCGGGAGACGCTGCTGGAGCTGCTGGATCGCACGGTGACCACCAAGCGGACCAGCGTGCTGGTAGGCCGGGAGGTCGGGGATCTGGCCGGAGGGTCGCTGAGCGTGGTGGCGGCGCCGTACCTGGAGAACGGCCAGGTGGCGGGGGCCATCGGGGTGCTGGGGGTGGTCCGCATGGATTACGCCCGGGTGGTACCGGTGGTGTCGGCCACGGCGAAGGCGGTGAGCGAGGCCATCGAGCGCGCCTCGACGGAGCCCCGGAAGCCGTCGATCTGAGGCCCCCTTCGCGGGATTCAACGCGGGGCGGGGCGGCGTGATATAAGCGAGGGATGCGAGGGGCTCCCCCTGAATTGCCTGGAAGCCGCACGGCAGAGTCTCCCATCGACCGGGCGCTTGCGCTTGCGCTCGCCGGGGAGCGCGAGGCGGCGCTGCGGTGGGCCGCGGCGCTGGTGCAGCATGACCCCGGGTCGCTCTCGGGCCTGCTGCTGGTCGGCCGCCTCGCCGCGGATTTTGGCCGACAAGAGGTGGCCCGCGAGGCCTTCGAGATCTGCATCCGTCGCGCCATCGACGCGGGCATCCTGCCCATCGCGGTGGCCGCCTGCAGCGACCTCCGGAAGCTGGGGCAGGATCCGGAGAAGCATTTCGACGCCATCGCCGGCGTCTTCTGCCGGGAGTCCAGGCGCCTGGGGGACGCGAGTCACCCCCCGCCCCGGCTCCCCTCCGTGGACGACTTCCACCCGCTGCCCGGCGTCCTCAGCGGGATGGCGCTGCTCAACAAGACCTCGGCCATCGTCCGCGACGCCAAGAAGTCGCTGGACGACGCGCTCAAGAACCGCACCGATGAGCCCCGGGTGTCCCCGTCGCCGCTGTTCTCCGCGGTGAGCCAGAAGGCGCTCCGGAGGATGATCGAGGTCTTCGAGGTGGAGACCTTCCCCAAGGGGGCCCGGGTCATCGAGCAAGGCGCCCCGGGGGCCGAGGCGTACATCGTGGCCCGGGGCGAGCTGGAGGTGCTCCGGGAGGCGGACGGCTCGCCGCCGGTGGTGCTGGCGAGGCTGGGCAGCGGCGCGGTCTTCGGGGAGATGGCCCTGCTGTCCCGGGCGCCGAGGGCCGCCAGCGTGGTGGCCTGCAAGCCCAGCATCCTGCTGCGGGGGCCCAAGGAGGCCCTCGACCGAGTCGCCGAGCAGGAGCCGGAGATCGGCCACGAGCTGGCCGCCCACTGCCGCCGCCGCATGGTACAGAACCTGCTCCGTACCAGCAGCGTCCTGGGCGCGGTGCACCCCTCCGAGCGCCCCGGGCTGGTCGACCGCTTCGTGGCGCGGGCCTTCGAGAAGGGGGAGCGCCTCATCACCCAGGACGAGACGGCGCAGGGCCTCTACTTCGTGGCGTCCGGCGAGGTGGCGGTGGTGCGCGACGAGGGCGGCGAGCCCTTCGTCCTGGCGACGCTCTCCGCGGGGGACACGGTGGGGGAGGTCTCGCTGGTGCTCCGGCGCCCGTCGACTGCCAGCGTGGTCGCGGTGCACCCGACCATCACCCTGTTTTTGCCGCGCGAGTCGTTCATGGCCCTGATCCGGGAGCAGCCGCTGCTGCTGGCCCAGCTCTACGAGCTGGCGGTGCGTCGCGACGAGGAGACCGCCGAGTTCGTGGCCCAGGAGGACGTGATGAGCGCCGACGCCGAGGATGTCATCGTCGTCTGATGGACCTCCCCCTGCCCACCCGCCGTGCCACCACCCGCCTCGGCCGCGCGCTCGCCGCCGCCCTGCGCCCCGGTGATCTGGTGCTGCTCTCCGGCCCCCTCGGGGCGGGCAAGACCTTCCTCGCCCGCGCCGTCTGCCGCGCCCTCGGCGTCCCTCACGAGGTCACCGTGGCGTCGCCGACCTTCTCCTTGATCCACGAGTTCCCCACGCGCTGCGGCCCCCTGCTCCACGTCGATCTCTACCGCCTCGACGACCCCCGCGCCGTGGCCCGGCTCGGCCTGCGCGAGGCCCTCGCCGACGGGGCCATCGCGCTGGTCGAGTGGGGCGAGCGCTTCGCCGTTGAGCTGGGCTCCGACGGGCTCCTGCTCCGCCTCTCCTCGGGGGAGCAGGGGCGCTCCGTCGCGATCCTCCCCCTCGGTCCCCGGGGCGAGCGCCTCGCCGCCGCCCTGGCCTTACTCCATGAGCGAGCAGGCCCCGAAGAAGAGCACTTGGGATCAGGGGCTGGCCTGGCTCCTCGGGGCTCTCGATGGCCTCGGGACCACCGTGGTCCTCACCTCCCAGACGCTGCTCTGGCTGTTCCGCCCTCCCTTCCGGGTGGCCCAGGTGATCCGGGCCATGGAGTTCTTCGGCGTCCAGTCCATCTTCCTCATCTCTCTCACCGGGATGTTCAGCGGCATGGTCCTTGCGCTCCAGATGGTCCACGCCCTCAAGAGCTTCAACCAGCAGGGCCTCGTCGGCGGCATCGTCGCCGTCTCCCTCACCCGGGAGATCAGCCCGGTCTTCTCCGGGCTCATGGTCACCGCCCGGGCCGGCAGCGCCCTGGCCGCCGAGCTCGGCAACATGCGCGTCACCGAGCAGATCGACGCCATCACCACCATGGGCGTCAGCCCGGTCCAGTACCTGCTCTCCCCGCGGCTCCTCGCCGCGGTGCTGATGCTCCCGCTGCTCTGCGTCCTCTACACCTGCATCGGCCTCTCCGGCGGTTACCTCGTCGCCGTCGGCCTCCTCAACATCGACCCCGGCGTCTTCTTCGAGAAGATGCGCCAGCTCGCCAACGGCGACGACCTCGCCATGGGCCTCATCAAGGCCGCTACCTTCGGCTTCCTCATCAGCGCCATCTCCACCCGCCAGGGCTACTACGCCTCCGGCGGCGCCCGGGGCGTCGGCGAGGCCACCACCCGCGCCGTGGTCCAGAGCGCCGTCGCCATCCTCATCGCCAACTACATCCTGACCAGCCTGCTCACCGAGGGGATCTGACCTCCCGCGTCCCCCGCGAGACGCCTTTGGTCAGAATGTACCCACCGCGCCGATCCCCGCGTTCTGGGGGCCGAAGACCGGGGCCAGCAGGAAGCGGGGAGGCGCCAGGGAGGCGCCGTCCTCGGAGCGCTTGGCGGTGAGGAAGTAGCCGCCGACGAGGGTGGCGACGCCGACGACGCCGACGACGATGCCGGCGGTCATGACCTTGCGGTTGGTGTCGGCGGCGTCGAGGTTGTTGCGGAGGTTGGTGCAGGCCTTGCCGTAGTTGCCCGCGTTGCCCACGGCGACGGGGGAGGCGCAGGGGTTGGTCTGCCTGTTTTTTTCGATGAGCAGCTGGTCGTTCGCGGCGGTGGATTTGATCTTGTTGGTGAGCGTGTCGGCGTTGCCCTGGGCGACCTGGGCGGCGATGCCGAAGCCGATGCCCAGGCCGAGGCCGACGGCGGTGAGCCCTGCGCCCACGTAGGCGACTGGGTGGCGCGTGGCCCACTGCATGAAGGGCTCGCGGCGCCCCGAGGCGAGATTGTCGGTGGACAGGACCGCGCTACTGGGGTCTTCCTTGGGTGGGGCCGTGCTCGGGGCGGCGGAGGCAGGCGGCGGGGGCGGCGGAGGCTTGTCGGTCGTCGCCGGGGGGACCACCGGAGGAGGCGTTGCCGGGGTATCGAGAGTGAGGTTGACGATGGTGGTCTTCCCCTCGGGGGCCTCGATGGTCTGCGCGGTTGACTTCCCCTGCTTCTTCGCCTCGACGGCGTGCTTGCCGGGAGGGACCTCGATGGCATCGGCCAGCGGAGAGGTGCCGACCTTGGTGCCGTCGAGGTACACGTCCGCGTCGGGGAGGTCGACGGTGATCTGGATGCGCCCCAGGTGCAGGCGCGCCTCTTCGAGCCCCTTGGCGGCGTCCGGGCGCTTGGGGTTCTTGTCGTTGGCGGTGTCCCGGAGGAACTCCTTGAAATGCTGGGCCGCATCGAGGTAGCGCCCCCCGAGGAGCTCGGCCTGGGCCAGGTTCAGCAGCACGTCCGGGTGCTTCCGCAGCGCGTAGGCCTGGAGGAACGCCGCCCGGGCCAGGTCGTACTTCTTGTCATCGAAGAGCTTGACCCCTTCGAGGAACCGCTTGCGAGCCTCGGCGATGGTGGCGTCATCCTGCGCCAAGGCGACGCGAGGGAGCACCGGGGACAACCACGGTAGGGCGACGGAAAACGCAAGGGAGCAAGCCAGCGCGCGGACCCGGACGTTCATGGGGCCCCTTATGCCACAAGCCCCGGGAAGCGGGGTCAGAAAGGCACGTCGCGGACGATCCCTCCGGTGCCCTTTCCGGTGGGCTTCTTCTTGTCGGCGGCCTGCGGCGGGGGTTGCTGGGGCGGTGGGGCAGCCTTGGGCTTGGGTTCTTCCCTGGGTCGCTCCTCTTTTTTCGGGGCATCCTTCCTGGCGGGAGCCGCCGGGGGATCCGTCGTGGAGGGCGTCGGGGTCGTGGAGGTGGGCCTGGCCGGAGGGTCCGCGTGGGCGGTGCTGGTGGGGGTGTCCTCGCGGGGGGCCGTGCTATCCGGGGCGGTGGTGCCGATGGGGCTGGCCCCGGGGCTGCTTGTCTGCCGGGTGGCGGCCTCGGTGGTGCCGGCAGGAGCGGGCAGCGGATCGTCCTTGTCCGAGAGCGTGGCCTTGGCGATCCCCAGCACGGCGATCAGCGCCGCGACCCCCACGGCCCCGAAGACGATCTTCCGGTTGTTGTTGGCCGGCGGGAGCTCGTCCTCCACCTCGGGGATGGGCGCCGCCACCGCCGCGCGCCGGGAGGGCGGCGCCGGGGCGGGCTCGGCCACCGGAGCAGGTGCGGTGGCCGGGGCGTCGTACTTGGCGTACATCTCCGCCAGCCCT
>CAZSDX010000452.1:0-6096 GCA_964605685.1 uncultured Polyangiaceae bacterium | reverse complement strand
AGCCGCTCGCCGCCGGCTGCTGGGCGCCGGCGACCGCCCCCGCCAGCGCCACGGCGACCGCCACCGCTACCGAGCCGATCCTCACGAGCGCACCCCCAGGGCCGCCGCGAGCTGTTGCAGCGCCTCCTGCCCGCCCAGCAGGTGCAGCTCCTGCCCTCCCGAGCGGTCGAGGCGCAGGTTCTTCAGAAAAAACATCGCCCGCTCCCAGGAAACCCGCAGAATCTCCTCCCGCGGGATGCGCAGCGCGGACACCGAGGAGGCCGCCGTGCTGTGGCGCATCGCCTCCAGCCCGGACCAGGCCGGGGTGAACCGCAGGAAGCGATCCGAGAGCGACACCGGACCCCCCGCCAGGGGTCGATTTGAACCCCATACGATCAGGCGCCAGGGAGGAGCGACCAGGCGCTCGCCGGGCTCCAGGGGCCCGGGGCCGGGGTCTTCGGTGGGGCTCTCGTGGCGCAGCATCGTTATTTTCCCTTGGTGGGCTTGCCGGTCGCCTTGATCGGCAGCTTCTCGCTCACCAGGGTTTGCCCTGTCTCGTCGGTGACCTCAAGGGTTAGCTGTCCGCTCCGGTCCTGATCCTTCAGGGTGTTGAACGCCCAGGTGCGGTACGAGAGCGAGGGATCCACCTTCAGATCCAGCATCGTTCGCCGCTCTCCGTTGACCCGGAACACCACGTGCACCTTGCGCGTCTCCTTCCCCGGGTTCCGGAACCCCAGGTGCGCGTAGACGCGCTGCCCCGGCGCCGCAGACTCCAGGAAATCGACCGGCTCCTTCCCCTTGATCCCCGAGGTGAAGGAGCTCCGCAGGAGCTGGAGCGGAGGCAGCGCCTCGGGCGGCCCCGAGGAAGCAGAGGGGGCAGGCGCGGGCACGTCCACGGCCACGGGAGACGAGGACGGGGACGCGGACGGGGACGAGGACGGAGCGCGGTCGCAGGCGGAGGCAAGGACCAAGGTCCACGCCGCCAGCGTGGCGCTCGGGGTTCGTCGGGTCCGGAGAAGCATCGGCGTGCAGAGAACTACCAGCCTCTCCCTCCCCGTGCCATCGTCCCGCGTCGTGCGCTTCCTGTCCGTCCTGTCGCTCCTGCTGCTCGCGAGCGCCTGCCGCTCCACGGACCCCGCGTCCACGTCCACGGCCACGGGGACGAGCACGGGGACGGGGACGGGGACGAACTCGTCGGCGTCGCCCGTGGCCGTACCCGCGGCTCCCGCGGCTCCAGCGGGATGCCCCGACGGCATGCGGCTGGTCTCCGGGGGGGTCTTCTGGATGGGCCACACGGACGGGCTCCCGGAGGAGGCCCCTCGTCATCGGGTGGCGGTCCGGTCCTTCTGCATGGACACCACCGAGGTGACGGCGGCTGCCTACCAGCGCTGCCAGGAGCAAGGCCGCTGCAAGCCAGCCCGCACCGGGTTTCTGTGCACCGTCGGCAAGCCCGAGCTGGCAGATCACCCCATCAACTGCGTGGACTGGCACCAGGCCCGCACCTACTGCGAGCAGGCCGGAGGGCGCCTGCCCACGGAGCGGGAATGGGAGTACGCCGCCCGGGCCGGCGCCGAGCAACGAGCCTACGCCTGGGGGGGGGAACCCCCCGACGGTCGCTGTTGCTACAGCCACCCCGGGACATGCAAGGTCGGATCTTACTCACCCGGTCCCTTCGGCCTGCTGGACCTCACGGGCAACGTCTGGGAGTGGACCGCCACCGCCTTCGGTCCCTACCCGGGCGAGTCGCTGGAGGGACCCCTGCGGGTGTACCGGGGAGGCAGCTTCAGCCGCCGGTTTCCCAAGTGGATGCGCAACGGACTGCGGAACCGGTTTCGCGCGGAGGAGCAGGGGGCGCACCTGGGGTTCCGGTGTGCCCGGGATCTCCCCGGGGCGACCTGCCCCGAAGGGAGTTCCGCGACCAGCAGCGGTGGATGCCAGCCGGAGGGTGTCCCGGAGCCACCCCCTCCGGTCTCGCCGGGGCCCCGGACCGTGGGGCTTCCACCACCCCGGGGCTCCACCGCCCCAGCGGAGCCCGCCCCTCTCACCACCACCCGTGACCCCCGCTTCGACAGCGACTGCTCCCGGAACAAACCTGGACGGCCCGTCGCGTACCTTGTAAAGGGTGGGTCCTTCGCGGACCGCCAGCGCTCCAAGGGGGCCTGCGAAAACCGCGACGTCGGGCTCGATTTCAACAGCGTCTGCTGCGCCCGGTGACGGAAGCACCGACGAGCCCGGGGCCTGTGGATATCCTGTGGAAAACGCTTCGGTTCGGGCTGCGGATATCCTGTGGAAAATCCGGAAGAAACCTTGGATCCAGGCTTCTTCTTTTCGGGGGTGAGGTCGGGAGCGGGTGGGGAAAGCTCAGGAGGCAGGGCGAGACCAGCGGGGGCCAAAGCTGAGGAACATCACGGCGGCGAGGAGGAAGAGGGCGCCGATCAGCTCGGAGGGGCCCGGGGCTTTTTCCTGGAAGAAGGCCCAGAGGATGAGGGTCGCCAGCAACCCGGCGAGGATGCTGGAGGCGCGGTTGACGGGGACGGCGAAGCTGTTCTCGCGCTTGTCGAGGAGGACGAGGCCGCCGAAAACGCCGTTGGACTGGGAGAGGACGCCGACGAGGACGACGGCGGGGGCGGCGGGGCCGAAGGGGATCTCGGTGAAGCCGCGGCGGAGGTCCTCGCTGACAGGTCCGGAGCCGAGGGTCAGGAGGCCGAGGGCGACGAGGGCGGTGGGGCTGGAGACCATCTGCTCCTCGGCGAAGTAGCGGAGGTTCTCCTCGTCGCTGCCCTTGGCGAGCTTGCTCATCAGCCGGAGCCGGATGAAGTAGGCCGCGAGGTAGATGGCGACATCGACGACGGCGAGGAGGGAGAGCTTGAAGCCGCCGCGGGGGTCGAGGGCCAGGAGCAAGGCGGCGAGGCTGAGCCCGAGGGCGACCCAGGAGAACCAGCGGACCTTGCGGCCACTCACCAGGTCGACCGCCGGGGCGATGAGGAGCACGCCGCCCCGGAGCAGCAGCATCATGAACACGATGCTGATCCCCTCGAAGGTGTAGGCCAGGGTGGTGGTCAGGATGATCGCCGAGGAGCAGAGCCCGGAGAGCAGCGTGTAGCGCCCGGGTCCGTGGAAGGTCACCCCCGCCACCGTGTGCCGGGTGGTCCGGCGCCACCACCCGGTGACCAGCAGCAGCAGTACCGCGCAGGCCACCGAGGCGATGCTGGACAGCGGCAGCAACGACAGGCCGGGTATCGCTGGTCCCAGTGAAGGCACCGCCCCCCGGGAGAGCAGCTTGGTCAGGGCGCTGTAGGGGGCGTACCCGGCCAGGTAGCCAAAGGCAAAGAGCCAGATCGCCCAGTCGGGCATCGGAGGGCGCGCCATCCCCGTTTCTACCCCGGAACGCGCGGGCTTGTCACGTACTTGTCACGTTGGCACACGGCGGGCGTACACCCGGTGCAAGATGCCCAGGATCCCTCCAGCCTGGCGCCTCCTCATCCGTCCCGCGGGGAGATGAGCTACCCTTTGGCGACCGTGCAACCTGTTCCTCCGCTGTTGCTTCAGCGCATCCTGGATCACCTGGAACCGGAGCAGATCTGGCTTTTTGGGAGCCGCGCGAGGGGCGACAACCGACCGGATAGCGACTGGGACCTGTTGCTGGTGCTGCCGGATCACACGCCGGACGCGCTCCTCGACGACGAAGCCATCTGGGACCGTTGTCTGCGTGGATTGCCGATCCCGGCGGACCTGATCCCGGTACGTCGCAGGGACTTTGAAGCGTTCCGGGGGTGTCCGGGTTCTCTGTGCAAGACCGTCTCCACAGAGGGGGTGCGGGTGTATGAACGGTAACCCCCTGGTGGATGGCCTTCTCCAGGCGGCCTTGGAGGATCTGGATGCAGCCCATCGCTTGCTGGTGCCTCCGCCGAACCGGCTGGCCTCTTACCATCTGCAACAGGCTGCCGAGAAGCTGGCCAAGGCCGTGCTGGTGGCTCGTGGGGTTCACACCACCAAGGAGCACCGCCTTGAGATCCTCCTCGACGCATTGCTCCCGGAGGATCCCTGGCGCGAGAGGCTGAGGGAGTTGGTCCATCTGGATCGGTTCGCCACCGCGTTCCGTTACCCCGGGACCACCGGGCGCCTCCCTGCTGGCGAGGCCACCGAGAAGGCTCACCAGGACGAAGCAACGCTCCGAGGGCTCCTCGAAGGCTTCCGGAAGGAACGTGCCGAGGCCCAGGATCCCTCCAGCCTGGCGCCTCCTCACCCGTCCCGCGGGGGGATGGGGTAAGGTGGGCCGATGGGTACCTGGGGACACGGCAATTTCGACGACGACACGGCGGCGGATCACCTCTCCGACCTCACCGGGAAGCTCCTTGGCGACATCCAGAAGGCGATGGAGGGGGATCCGGTCGAGATCGAGCCCGACGAGTACTGGGGCGTCGCGGTGCCGTGCAACCTCGAGCTTCGGTTGCGCCCCTACTTCTGTCGAGGTTAGGCACAAGGCCATTCCGGGCTTTGCGCCTAACCTCGGCCATCGCGGGTGAAAGCAGGCTCTCCACGGGAACCCGCCCACGAGCACGGGCACGAGCGCGGGCTCCGTGGACGGCGAGGGGGACAGGGGCGCTTCGAGGGAAGCGTTCACTCGAAGCGGAGGGCCTCGATGGGGTCGAGGGAGGCGGCCTTGCGCGCCGGGTAGAGGCCGAAGACCACGCCGACCAGGCCGCTGAAGACGACGGAGATCAGGATGATGTCGGGGCGGAGCAGGGTCTGCCAGCCGAAGCGGGCGGCGAGCTGGTCCGCGATGAGGAGGCCAAGGCCGACGCCCAGCAGCCCGCCGATGGCCGAGAGGACCAGCGCCTCGGTGAGGAACTGGGCGAGGATGTCCCGGCGCCGGGCGCCGATGGCCATGCGGAGGCCCACCTCCCGGGTGCGCTCGGTGACGCTGACCAGCATGATGTTCATGATCCCGATGCCGCCCACCAGCAGGGACACCGCGGCGATGCTGGCCAGGAGCGTGGTGAGGGTGCGGGTGCCCTCCTGCTGGGCCTCGGCGATCTCCGAGAGGTTGCGGACGGAGAAGTCGTCGGGCTCGCCAGGCTGGAGGTTGTGCCGGTCGCGGAGCAGCGCCGCCACGTCCTTCTCGGCCCGCGCCGTCATGTCGGCGGAGACGGCGCCGAGGAAGACGACCCCGGTCAGGTACTTGCGCAGCCCTCCCTGGAGCTTGCTGCTGAAGGTGGAGTACGGGAGGAACACCGCGTCGTCGTAGTCCTGCCCCTGGGCCGACTGGCCCTTGCGCTCCATGACCGCGACCACCACGAAGGGGATGTTCCGGACGCGCACCGTCGCCCCCACCGGGTCGGCGCCGGGGCCGAAGAGTTTTTCCACCACCGTCTGCCCCAGGATGATGACCTTGTTGCTGGACTCGACGTCGGTCTGGGAGAACCGCTCCCCCAGGGCCATCCCCCAGCTCCGGATGTCGAAGTACTCGGGGCTCACCCCGTAGACGGTGGTGCTCCAGTTGCCTTCCTCGCTCAGGAGCTGGCCATTCATGCGGAGCTGCGGCGAGGCAGCCTTGACCGAGGAGACCTCCCGCTGGATGGCGCGGAGATCCTCCCAGGTGAGGGTGGGCTGGGAGCCGAAGCCCCCCTGGACGCCGCCGGAGCTGGTGGAGCCCGGCATCAGGATCAGCAGGTTGGTCCCCATGGCGGCGAAGGCCGCCTCGACCCGGGCCTTGGCGCCCTCGCCGATGGCCACCATGGCGATGACCGCGGCGACGCCGATGATGACCCCCAGCATGGTGAGGAAGGAGCGCATCTTGTTGCGGAGCAGCGCCCGGAGCGCCACCCGGAACACCTGGAACGGGCTCATCGTCTCCTCACAGCACGCGCCTCATGCCTCGTGTTTGCTGGCCGCCCGCCGGGGCCCCCGGCTGCGCCGGGGCGCTGCGGCCGCCGGTGACCTCCGCCTCGGTGATGATGGCGTCGCCCTCGCGGAGCTCCCCCTCGACGATCTCGGTGAAGGAGCCGTCGGAGACGCCGGTCTTGACTCGGACCCGGTGGGGGCGCCCCTCGCGGAGTACCCAGACGGCGCGCTCCTTGCGGGCCCCGTCGCCGTCGGGGCGCGGTCCGCCGGCGG
>CAZSDX010000451.1:0-6119 GCA_964605685.1 uncultured Polyangiaceae bacterium | reverse complement strand
AGACCCTCAACCAGCTCCTGGTCGAGATGGACGGCTTCGAGGCCAACGAGGGCGTCATCATCATCGCCGCCACCAACCGCCCCGACGTCCTCGACCCGGCGATCCTCCGCCCTGGCCGCTTCGACCGCCGCATCACCGTCCCTCGCCCCGACGTCAAGGGCCGCACCGAGATCCTCCGGGTCCACACCCGCAAGGTCCCCCTCTCCCCGGACGTCGACCTCGTGGCCATCGCCCGCGGCACCCCCGGCTTCGCCGGCGCCGACCTGGAGAACCTCGTCAACGAGGCCGCCCTCCTCGCCGCTCGCTTCGACCGCGACCAGGTCTCCATGACCGACTTCGAGATGGCCAAGGACAAGGTTCTCATGGGCACCGAGCGCCGCTCCATGGTCATCAGCGAGCACGAGCGCCGCACCACCGCCTGGCACGAGGCCGGCCACGCCCTCGTCAGCCTGGAGATGGCCCCCCACACCGACCCGGTGCACAAGGTCACCATCATCCCTCGCGGCGCCGCCCTCGGCCTCACCCAGCCCCTCCCCAAGGAAGACAAGTACTCCACGAGCAAGGAGCAGGCCTTCGCCATGCTCGTCATGCTCATGGGTGGGCGCGTCGCCGAGCTGCTCGCCTTCAGCCAGACCACCACCGGCGCCTCCAACGACATCAAGCGCGCCACCCAGATCGCCCGCCGCATGGTCACCGAGTTCGGCATGAGCGACCTCATCGGCCCGGTGAACTACTCCAGCGACGACGACGGCAACCCCTTCCTCGGCCGCGACTTCTCCATGAGCCGCCGCGACTATTCCGAGCACATGGCCATCAAGATCGACGACGAGGTGCGGCGCCTCATCCTCGACGCCGAGACCCGCGCCCGCGACATCCTCACCAGCAAGCGCGCCGTCCTCGACGCCATCGCCGAGGCCCTCCTCGACCGCGAGACCATCGACGGCGAGGAGCTCGCCGCCCTCCACGAGGGTAAGCCCATGCCTCATCGCGAAAAACTCGTCGTCCCCACCTGGGCCGACAAGGAGAAGAACTCCAAGGACAAGCGCCGCGGTCCCTCCATCTTCGGCCCCCCCAAGCCCGCCACCGGCTGACCTCCTCCCCTCCCTTCCCCCCCACCGCCATGGCCGCCCTCGTCCTTCGCAAGATGGGGGCGGCCATCGCCCTTTGTGGCGCCTCCGCCCTCCCCACCGCGCTCTCCGTCACCCCCCTCGCCCCGGACCTCCCTCCGGTGTCCCCCTCCCAGCGGCTCCTCGCCCGCAAGGACCCCTCCTCCGCGGACGACGAGGGCCCTCGACCTCCCCTCGCCACGCTGGTCAACCTCCACAGCGACGAGGTGTTGATCCTCGACGAACGCAGCCCCAGCCCCGAGCGCTGGTCCCACCTCCTCCAGGACCGGGTCTTCCTCGCCTCCACCCCCATGGCCCCGGAGCCCCTGGCGATGATCCGCGCCCTCGCCGCTCGCCACCCGGGCGCCCGCATCGAGCTGGTCTCCGGCTTCCGCAGCCCCAAGCTCAACGAGGTGCTCCGCAAGAAGGGCCACAAGGTCGCCTCCCACAGCCAGCACTCCCTCGGCCACGCGGTCGACTTCCGCCTCGTCGGCCTCACCCCCAGGCAGCTCCGCCAGGAGATCCGCGCCCTCGGCTGGAAGGGCGGCGTGGGCCAGTACGATAAACCCTCCGACCAGTTCGTCCACATCGACACCGGCCGCGACCGGAGCTGGTTCGACCGATGAGCAGCCTCACGCGCACTCGGGCTTGATCCGCTTGATGCCCTTCTTGTCGATGGTGTAGGGCGGGTTGCAGTTGTTCTTCCGGGGCGTCGCGGGCGCCTTGACCGCGGGCTTCGTGGACGGCGGTGGAGGAGGGTCGCTCACGACTCCTGCCGAGGGCTCCGCGGAGGCCACCGGCGAGGGCGCAGGCTCAGGAGGCGGCTCGACCACGCTCGGCGCGGGCTCGGCGCTCCCGGAGGCCACCGCGTCGACCGGCGAGGCGACCTCCGGAGCCGTCTTCTTCGGCTCGGCGCCGGAGGAACGGAGCCAGACCCCGACCCCGAGGAGCAGCAACGCAGCGGCCCCGAGGAGCCCCCAGCGGAGCCCCGGCGGAGGCGAACGCAAGGAAGGCGGCCGGATGATCGAGACGCCGGAGATCTGCGAGGATCCCCCCGGCTCGGGCCCCCCGGAGAGGTTGGCTGCGACCTCAGACGCGCCTGGAGGGTCATCCGTGACTCTGGACGCTCCTGGAGGGTCATCCGTGACTTCGGGCGCCCTGGACAGGTTGGCGGCGGCGAGCAGCTCCGCCAGCGGGGCCTGGGCCACGGTCGCCTCGGGGGCGAGCTGAGCGACCCCGGCAGCCGCCTCGACCGGCGCGGGTGGGTGGACCTCCGCTTCAGGAAGTGGATCCGCAGGCAGTTCCGGGGGTGGTTCCGTGGGGGCTTCGGGGGGCGTTCCGGGGAGGGACTCCGGCGGGGGTTCCAGCGGAGGAGCAGGGGCAGGGGGATGGGCGGCGAGCTCCGCGGTCGGGGCCGGAGGGGGCAGCGTGGGGGGGGGGCGGGGGGGCGGGGCGGGGGGGGGCGGCGGGGGGGCGCTCTCGGGGGGGGGCGCGGGAGGAGGCTCGGAGAGGCGAGGCGACGAGGGCGGGCGGCGCAGCGAGAGCGGCGCCGGGACGGGAGCGAGGGAGGAGGCCGGGGGGCGCGGCGCCGGGGGCGGAGGAACGGGGACCCTGGTGCCCTGGCTCGCCGGGAGCGGCGTGCGCTGGGCAGACGGGTCGCCGGGCGAGCGAAGGAAAGACGGGCGGGAGGAGACGAAGGAGGGGCGAGGAGGCGAGGTCGGCGGACGGGGCTGGACGACGGAGGGGCGCGGCGCCGACGCGGGGATCCTGAGGAGCGAGGCGCGGTCAGGGGTGGTCGGCTCCGTCTGGCGCTCGACCTCCGCGATCAGCTCGCTCCGCTGCCGGAGGGAGGCCCCGGCGATGCGGTCGATCCACCGGGCGATCTCCCGGGAGGAGGCCAGCGGGACGACCGCCTCCAGGGCGGCGATCATGTCGAGGGCGGACGGGTAGCGATCCTTCGGGTCGCGGGCGAGCCCCTGGAGCACCACGGCGTCGAGCGCGGGGGGGATATCCTGGCGGTAGCGGGAGGGCGGGGGTGGCTCCTCCGAGAGGATCTTGTGGGCGACCTGGAAGTCATCCTCGCCGTCGAAGAGGCGGTAGCCGGTGAGGGTCTCCCAGAGGACGACGGAGGCCGCGTAGATGTCGGTACGCCGGTCGATGCCTCCCCCCTTGAGCTGCTCGGGGGGCATGTAGGCGACCTTGCCCTTGAGCATCCCGGAGCGGGTCTGCTCCGAGCGGCGGGTGGCCTTGGCGATGCCGAAGTCGAGGACGCGCGCCACGCCGTCGGCGCCGACGAGGATGTTCTGGGGGCTCACGTCCCGGTGGACGATGCCGAGGGGCTCGCCCTGCTCGCTCCGGGCCTCGTGGGCCGCGTGGAGCCCGTCGAGCGCGTTCGCCAGGATCCCGAGGATCACCGGGATCGGCAGCGCGACGGACGCTTGGTACGAGGCGCGGATCAGCCGCGCCAGCGACTCCCCCAGGACAAATTCGAGGACGAGGAGCAGCTCGTCGCTGCTTGCCTCCACGTCCAGGGTCTGGACCACGTTGGGGTGCTGGATCCGCGCCGCCAGCCGGGCCTCTTCCAGGAACATGGCGACGAAGTCGAGGTCCTTGGCGAACTGGGGGTGGAGCCGCTTGATGGCCACCGTCCGGCTGAACCCCACCTGCCCCAGGAGCCTCCCCAGGTGCACCGTGGCCATGCCCCCCGACGCGATCTCTCCGTGGAGGGCGTAGCGTCCGATGATCCTGGGCTCAGCCGCCGCCATGACCGGCGCAGCGTAGCAGGAACCCCGCTAATTCGCATAAGGATCGATCACCGTCACCGGCTTGCCATCGACCACATCCCGGAAGAACCGGACGTACTGGGCCCGGGCCTCCGCCGCGAAGATCAGCCCCCCGTGCTCGGCGGTCTTGCCGTCCATCCGGTCGAACTGGACGTAGGCCCCGGTGACGCCGCCCTCCAGGTTGCCGGAGAGCGGCGCCGGGAGCAGCGGCATCCCGCCCACGTCCCGCACCACCCGGCCCCCGTGGGCCAGCCCGAGCGCCCGGGCCAGCAGCTCTGTCGACAGGTTGGGGACGATGCTGTCCTTGTGGACCTCCTGGAGCAGCAGGTGCCGGGGCCTCCACCCGTCCACCCCGGGCCCCGCCGCCCGGGACACGTAGGGCGCGAAGTTGATCGGATCCCCCGGGTCGATGATCGCCTGCGACGCGGCGAAGAACCGGGCCAGGTCGCCGTCCGTCAGCCCCGGCGGCCGCAGCCCCTTCACCAGGAGCTGGAAGGTCGCCGACTCCCGCATGATGGTCATCAGCCCGTTGCCCCCCACGTTCAGGCACGCCGCCTGGATCTCCGGCGCCACCGCCAGCGCCGTCGACGCCAGCACCGAGCCGAAGGAGTGTCCAATGTAGAGGATCCGCGACGGATCCAGGTCCGGGACTCCATCCGGCGCCCCCACCGGCAGCACGTCCAGCGTCGCGAGCTCCTTGATCAGCCGCACGAGCTGGAGCTGATCCGCCGCCATCTGCCGGAAATTATCCCGCGCCCTCTGGAGATCGAAGCTCCCACTCTTGTCGTCCAGCGCGAAGAACTCGAACACCGAGTCCGCCAGGTCCGCGTTGGGTACCCCCCGCGACCCGTGCTCCGGCGCGTCGATCCCGATCACCGCGACCCCGTGCTCCGCGGCCTCCGCGAGCCGCTCCGAGGTCCCCCACACGCCCTCCTTGTCGCCCCCGAGCCCGTGGCCGTAGATCACCACCGGCCTCGGCCCCGAGTACGCGCCGTCGGAGAACGACAGCAAAAATTCCAGGCTCGCCTCCCTCTGCGGCACCGGCGCCCCGTCCTTGATCTGCCACTTCCCGTCGGGCTTCGCCTTCCGGTACTCCGGCGCCCTGTACCTCCCCCGGAACCGCACCCGCCCGCCCTGCTGCGCCACCACCGCCAGCTCCCCGTCCAATGTCGCCGGAGCTGCCTCCCGCAACGCCTTCGCCATCGCGAAGGTCTCCTCCACCACGCTCGCCGTCGTGAACCGGGTCGCCAGCGCGATCTCCTCCGCCTCCAGCCCGGTCGCCTCCTTCACCAGCGGCAGCGCCTCCCTCACCGCCGCCGCGTAGCCGCTCGTGTCCGGCCCGTCCAGCACCGCCGCCATCGCCTCCGTCGCCCCCACCGGCGACCCCTTCGCGTCCTTCAGCCGCGAGGTCACCGCCAGGAGGTACGTCGTCCTCGGTCGCAGCGGCCTCGCCGGCTGCGCCACCAGCGTGAAGTCATCCCGCACGTCCCCGTCCGCTGCCCGGGAGGGGTAATACTTGACCACAAGTGGTAGCCGCTCTCCCCGACCGGGGGAGGCGCTGTCCACGTTGATCAACAGGATCGGGGTGTCATCGCGGGTGAAGGCGTCCACGCCAAGATCGAGGATCGCCGGGTCGAGGTCACCGCTGAAGGTGACGGCGACGCCGCCCACGGTGGAGAACCCGTCGGAGCCGCCGAGCTGCCCCACCAGATCCGGGTAGGTGGTCAGCAGCGGATCCCCGGTGGAGCTGGCGTCGATGGCCACGCGGCGCCCGGTGGGCGAGGAGGCGTCCGGGACGAGGTACCGATCGGAGGGGTAGGGCGCCAGCGGCGAGGACTGCTGCGGGCCGTAGAGCGCCACCGTCCCGGCGACCGGGCGCGCCACCCCCCGCGCCGGGCGTTTTTCCAGATCGTCACACCCGGCGACCAGCGCCAGCAACAGGAGCCCCAGGGACCGCGCTCGAACCATGCCTCCAGGAGACCACAACCGGGGCCCTCGTGGGGAAGGCACCTGCGTCGTCCTCGCGAGGTTGGGCAGGCCCCCGAGGGGCTCCTGAGGCATACTCCCGTCCCATGCGCCCCTGGCTGCTCTTGCTCTGCCTGCTGGTCCCCCTGGTCGCCTGCGAGAACACACCGGAGGATAGCCTCAAGCGCGTCCCGGAGTCGGGAGGGGCCGGGGGGACCGCCGGGGCCGGAGAGCAGGCTGGCCAGGCGGGGGAGGCCGGCCAGGG
>CAZSDX010000450.1:0-6164 GCA_964605685.1 uncultured Polyangiaceae bacterium | reverse complement strand
CGCAGGGCGGCGGGGGTGGTGCCGCTGGGGGTCGTGGCCCCCGGAGAGCGGCAGGAAGCCGTCGTGCCGACGCTGCTGGAGGCGGGGGCGGCGCGGGTGCTTGGCTCCTGGGAAGAGATGGAGGGTCTCCTGTGACACCAAGAGTTTTCGAGGGGAAGCGTGCGACAGGGGAGACGGAGATCGAGGTGCGCGTGGCGCTGGATGGGGAGGGGAAGGCGGAGGTGAGCACGGGACTGGGTTTTCTGGATCACATGATCGCCCAGCTCGCCCGCCACGGGAGGATGGACATCGCGATGCGATGCCGGGGAGACCTGCACATCGACGATCACCACACGGTGGAGGATTGCGGGCTAGCGCTGGGGGCGGCGCTGCTGGGGCTGGCGGGGGATCGGCGAGGGCTGAGGCGATTCGGGCAGGCGTATGCGCCGCTGGACGAGGCGCTGGCGAGGGCGGTGGTGGATCTGTCGGGGCGTCCGTGGCCGGAGATCCACCTGGGGTTGAGGCGGGAGAAGCTGGGGGAGGTGGCGTGCGAGAACCTGGTGCATTTCCTCCAGAGCCTGGCGATGGCGGGGAGGATGAATTTGCACGTGGACGTGCTCCGTGGGGAGAACGACCACCACCGGGTCGAGGCGTCGTTCAAGGCGGTGGCGCTGGCGCTGCGGCAGGCGTTTTCGCTGGAGGGAGGGGGGATTCCGAGCACGAAAGGGGTGCTGGGGTGACCCATCCGGTCCTCCGGTGCTGCCCGTTCTCCGGGGCGTCCGGCGTGCTATGAGGGGCCCACCTCGATGGATGTGCACCTTGTCCCCACGGGTACCTCGAACCTGGCTTCCATGATCGCCGCGCTCCAGCGGGCCGGGGGGCGCCCCGTGATGGCGAGCGATCCGGGGCTGGTCCGGCAGGCGCCGCGGCTGGTGGTGCCGGGGGTGGGGGCCTTCGCCGCAGCCCGCGAGGGCCTGGAGTCTGCGGGGCTCTGGGGTCCGCTCCGGGAGCGGGTCGAGGCGGGGCTCCCGACCTTCGTGGTGTGCCTGGGGCTCCAGCTCCTGTGCGCCGGCAGCGAGGAGTCCCCCGGGGTAGCGGGGCTGGGGATCGTGGGCGAGCAGGTGCGGCGCTTCCCGGGGGCGGTGCGCGTCCCACAGCTCGGCTGGAACCTGGTCGAAGCCTCCCCCGCCTGCCGCTGGCTGGAGAGCGGCCACGCCTACTTCGCCAACAGCTACCACCTGCCCTCCGCGCCCTCCGGGTGGGCGGCGGCGGTGGCGACCCACGGCGTCCCCTTCGTGGCGGCCATGGAGCGGGGAGCCGTGCTGGCCTGCCAGTTCCACCCGGAGCTATCCGGCGCCTGGGGCCTGGGGCTGATCGAGCGGTGGCTCCACCAGACCCCGCGCGCGACGGGGCCCACCGCCCGGATCATTCCCTGCCTGGACGTGCGCGACGGACGGGTGGTCAAGGGGGTGAAGTTCCAGGGACTGCGGGACGCCGGCGACCCCGCGGAGCGCGCCGCCATCTACGAGGAGCAGGGCGCCGACGAGATCGTGATCCTCGACGTCTCCGCCACCCTGGAGGGGCGCAAGACCCAGGCGGAGACCGTGCGGGCGGTGCGGGCTCGGCTGGGCATCCCGCTGACCGTGGGCGGCGGCGTACGCGAGCCGGACGACGCCCGCCGGCTCCTGGACGCGGGCGCCGACAAGGTCGCCATCAACACCGCCGCCGTCGACGAGCCGGAGCGGATCGACCGGCTGGCGGAGCGCTTCGGGCGGCAGTGCGTGGTCGTCGCCGTGGACGCCGCCAGGAGGCCGGACGGAGGCTGGGAGGTGGTCACCCACGCCGGGAAGAACCGCACGGGGATCGACGCGGTGACCTGGTCCCGGGAGGCGGTCGCCCGGGGAGCCGGCGAGGTGCTGCTCACCAGCTTTGACCAGGACGGCACCCGCCAGGGCTACGACCTGCCGCTGCTTTCGGCGGTCTCATCGGAGGTGTCCGTGCCGGTGATCGCCTCCGGCGGCGCCGCGACGGTGCAGCACCTCAAGGAGGCCCTGGACGCAGGGGCCGATGCGGTGCTCGCTGCCTCCATCTTCCACGACGGAGAACACACGGTGGTTGACCTGAAAGCGGCGCTGGCGCGCCTTGGAGCGAGGGTTCGTCGATGATCATTCCATCCATCGATCTGCAAGGAGGCCGGGCGGTCCAGCTCGAAGGCGGCAAGGAGCTGAAGATCGACGGAGGCGACCCGCTTCCGTGGCTCCGGCGCTTCCGGCTGGCGGGGGAGGTCGCCGTCATCGACCTGGACGCCGCCATGGGCAAGGGCTCCAACGCGCCGGTCGTCGAGGCGCTGCTCCGGGAAGCGCGCTGCCGCGTCGGCGGCGGCATCCGGGATGTCGCCACTGCCCGCGCCTGGCTCGACCGGGGCGCCGAGCGGGTCATCCTCGGGACCGCCGCCCGCCCCGAGATCCTCCGGGAGCTGCCTCGCGAGCGCACCATCGCCGCCCTGGACGCGGTGCAGGGCGAGGTGATGGTCCACGGCTGGCAGACCCGCACTGGCCAGCGCCTCGAAGATCGGGTGGAGGAGCTGGCCCCCCACGTCGGCGGCTTCCTCATCACCTTCATCGAACGCGAGGGCCGCATGGTCGGCATCGACGAGGAGCGGATCTCCGCCCTGGTACGCCTCGCCTCAGGCGTCCGCATCACCTTCGCCGGAGGCGTCGCCAGCGCCGCCGACGTGGCCGCCATCGACCGCCTCGGCGGCGACGCCCAGGTCGGCATGGCCCTCTACTCGGGCCGCCTTGAGCTGGGCGACGCCATCGCCGCGCCGCTCCGATCCGACCGCCCCGACGGGCTCGTCCCCACGGTGGTCGTTGATGTCCACGGGCGCCATCTGGGCCTGGTCTACTCCAGCCAGGAGAGCGTCCGGGAGGCCGTGCGCGCCGGCTGCGGCGTCTACCACTCCCGCTCCCGGGGGGGGCTCTGGCACAAGGGCGCGTCGTCCGGCGACTGGCAGGAGCTGGTAGAAATCCGCGTCGACTGCGACCGCGACGCGCTCGAATTCGTCGTCCGCCAGCACGGCCGCGGCTTCTGCCACACCGGCACCCCCGGCTGCTTCGGCGAGCTGCGGGGCCTCGCCGCCCTGGAGCGCACCGTCGCCGCCCGCAAGGAGTCCGCCCCCGCCGGATCCTACACCCGCCGCCTCTTCGACGAGCCGGGGCTCCTCGACAAGAAGCTGGCCGAGGAGGCCCGGGAGCTTATCTCCGCCCGCACCGCCGACGAGGCCGCCTGGGAGGCCGCCGACCTGCTCTACTTCGCCCTGGTCAAGATGGCCTCCCTCGGCGCCTCCCTGGAGCAGGTCGAGGCCGAGCTGCGCCGCCGCAGCCTCAAGATCGAGCGCCGCCCCGGCGACGCCAAACCCGAGGAGCGCTCGTGAAGCTCACCCGCCGTGACCCCGCCGAGGTCCGCGCCTCGCGCCGCGCCGCCGTGGACGAAGCCACGCTCCGCGCCGCCCAGGCGATCCTCGACGATGTACGCGACCGGGGGCTCGCCGCCGTCCTCGACCATGCCGAGCGCCTCGGCGACTGGCAGCGAGGCCAGCCCCACCTCCTCGGCCCCGCCGCGCTGAAGGAGGCCCACGACGCCTGCCCCGCCGAGGTCCAAGGCGTACTCCGCCGCACCGCCGAGCGCATCCACGCCTTCGCCTCGGCCCAGCGCGCTGCCCTGCTCCCCCTGACCACGGCGGTCCCAGGGGGGGAGGCGGGACACCACTTGCTCCCGGTGGCCCGCGCCGGTTGTTATGCCCCGGGGGGTCGATTTCCACTCCCTTCTTCGGTGCTGATGACTGCCGTCGTGGCCCGGGTCGCGGGGGTGGAGGGGGTCGTCGTCGCCTCCCCTCGTCCGGCTCTGGTCACCCTGGCGGCAGCCCACGTGGCTGGCGCGGACGCGGTGCTCGCCGTCGGGGGAGCTCAGGCCATCGCGGCCCTGGCCCACGGCGTCGACGGCGTCGCTCCGGTGGATGTGATCGTCGGTCCCGGCAACCGCTGGGTCACCGCCGCCAAGCAGCTCGTCTCGGGGCTGGTGGGCATCGACATGCTGGCGGGTCCCTCCGAGCTGCTGGTGCTGGCAGACCGCAGCGCGGATCCTGCGGTGGTCGCCGCAGACCTGCTGGCCCAGGCGGAGCACGACGTGGACGCGCTGCCCATCCTGGTGACCACCCACGAGCCTCTCGTCGCAGAGGTGGAGCACGAGCTGGAGGCCCAGCTCGCCACGCTCCCCACCGCCGCCACCGCCCGGGAGGCCGTGGCCCGGGGCTTTGCCGTGGTGGTCTCCTCCCTGGACGAGGCGCTCCCGCTGGTCGACCGCCTGGCCCCCGAGCACCTGGAGCTGGAGCTGGAGGACGCCCCCGCCGTCGCCGCCCGTATCCGCAACGCCGGGGCGATCTTCGTCGGCTCCCACGCCGCCGAGGTGCTGGGCGACTACGGAGCGGGCCCCAACCACGTGCTCCCCACCGGAACCACCGCCCGCTACACCGGGGGCCTCTCCGTGCTCACCTTCCTGCGGATGCGCACCTGGCTCCGGATCGACGACCCCGCCGCCGCCCGCCAGGTGATCGAGGACGCGGTCGCCCTGGCCCGCCTGGAGGGGCTGGAAGGGCATGCACGCTCCGCCGCGAGGCGACTTCGGTAGACGCCCCGATGAACATGCTAAAAGCAAGGGATGCGTTCCCGAAAAAATCGCCAATCCTTGCGCCTCCCACGCTACGACTATACCCGCCCGGGTCACTACTTCGTCACCATCTGCACCCAAGATCGCGCCTGCCTCTTCGGCCGTATCGAGGACGGTCAGGTATTCCTGAACGAGCTGGGGTTGATCGTCCTCGAGTGCTGGCAACACATCGAAACACATTTCCCCGGAGTCCAAGCACGCGATGTCGTAGTGATGCCGAACCATATCCACGGCATCATCACCATCCACGCTCACGCAATTCCACAAGGCGACGATGCGCCACGACGCCCCAAATACGCGCCTCGCCTCCCCCCCTCCGCCTCGCTCTCCTCCACCGCCGCACGGGCGACGCATGCCTCTCCTGCCGCACGGGCGACGCATGCGTCGCCCCTTCTCTCTTCGCCCGCCTCGCCCGCCGCACGGGCGACGCATGCCTCTCCTGCCGCACGGGCGACGCATGCGTCGCCCCTTCTCTCGCCCTTCTCCCCCTCCTCCCCCTCCTCCCCCGACACACGGGCGACGCATGCGTCGCTCTTGCTTCGACCTACGGGGCCGGATCGTGCATCGCTTGGTGCGATCGTCGGTTCGTTTAAATCTGCGGCCGCCCGAAAAATCAACATCCTGCGAAAAACCCCCGGGGCGCCTGTGTGGCATCGAAACTACCACGAGAGAATCTTGCGAGATCTTGAGGCGGTCCTGGCAGTTCGCAAGTACATCCGTAACAATCCTGCCAGGTGGCAGCTCGACCGGGAGCACCCTTATGCACGGATGTCCCGCGTGGAGAAGACGTTGGTGCTGCCTGTGGGGGCGGTGCCCTGGGAAGGCGGGGCGCCGTACCCCGGGAGGATCAGCGCTTCTTCGCGGTGACGGTCTTGCGCTTGGGGGCCTTGGGCCTGGCGACGACCCGGGGCTTGGCCTTCTTCAGCTCGCTGAGCAGGGCTTTGGCTTCCTGGTTCTCCGGCTCCCGATCCAGCAATTCCTGGACGATCTCCGCGGCCTCTACCTCCAGCCCGCCGTGCTTGAGGGAGCGCGCCAGCAGCAGGCGGGGTTCCGCGCTTGCATCGGCCTTGACCCACTCCTCGGCGAACTTGCGGGCGGTCTTCCAGCGGCGCTTGCCGGCGGCCTTGCGGGCCTTGTCCTTGAGGGCATCCAGTTCCGCCGGGTCCATGGGGACGACCGCCGGGGTCTTGGGGCCGACGGCGGCGAGCTGGGTCTGCCCGGAGGACTCGGGGAAGGCAACGGCGTTGACGACGCTCCCGGGGGGGGCCGGGGCGGCCTCGGACTCGGGCTCAGGAGCGGGCGCAGGCGGAGCAGGCGCGGGCGCAGGGACCGCGGCGACGGTGGGCTCTGTGATCGGGGTGGCGACCGGGGCGCCGCGGAACATCTTGAAGAAGGGCTCGACCTTGGCGAGAGCCGTGCGGACCGCCTCTGGCTGGGCGCCTGGGGTGTGGGGAGACCCA
>CAZSDX010000449.1:0-6172 GCA_964605685.1 uncultured Polyangiaceae bacterium | reverse complement strand
CCTCGCGGGGCACGTGGCCACCAGCTCCTTGCGCGGCCTGGTGGGGACGGCCTCCGCCGACGCCCTGGAGCGCGCCCGGGGTCTCCAGGGGCAGCTCCGCCAGCTCACGGCGATCCACGGGATCCAGGTGGCCGTCGAGGGCGCCCCCCCGGAGCGCCCCGCCGTCGTGGTGTGCAACCACCTCAGCTACCTCGATCCGGTCATCCTCGGGTCGCTGCTCCCCTGCGCACCCATCGCCAAGGAGGAGCTGGCGGACTGGCCGGGGTTCGGCCCGGCGGCCCGGCGCAGCGGCGTGATCTTCGTCCGGCGCGGCGACCCCTGGAGCGGCGCCCGCGCCCTGCTCAAGGCGACCCGAGCGCTGCGCCAGGGCGTCTCCGTGCTTGCGTTTCCGGAGGGGACGACGACCGCCGGCGAGATGGTCCTTCGCTTCCGGTGGGGCGTCTTCGGGCTGGCGCGGCGCCTCGGCGTCCCGGTCGTCCCGGTGCGCCTCGACTTCGACGACCCGCGGCTCGCCTGGGTCGGCGGCCAGCTCTTCCTTCCTCATTACCTCCGCACCGCGGCGCGGCCCGCTTCCCGGGCGCGGGTGCGCTTCCTTGAGCCGATCTTCCCTCACCCTCACGACGAACCCCGCCTCCTGGCCGCCCACGCGCGCCAGCTCATCCACCGAGCCCGCTGATGCAACAGCCTGCCTTCGCCTACGTCCGCCACGGACAGACCCCCTTCTTCCGCCTGCCCACCCGCGACGCCGGCTCCGACGGCCTGGAAGCCTACCGGGGTGTCCAGGCGGTCCTCCTCGGCGTCCCCTACGACGGAGGCTGCACCCACCACCCGGGCTCCCGCTTCGCGCCGTACCACGTGCGCCGCGTCAGCGCGACCACCCAGGGGTTTCATCCGACCCATCGGATCGACGTGTTCAACGCGCTCCGCTGCGTGGATGGGGGCAACGCGGCGCTACCTCCCTTTGCCCCGGCGATGGCCCGGGAGATCCTCCAGCAGGAGATCGCCCTCGTCACCTCGGCCAGGGCGCGCCCTTTCCTGGTGGGCGGCGACCACTCGATCACACTGCCGGTGCTCCGGGCGCTGGCGGAGGCCCACGGGCCTCTGGCGGTCCTCCACATCGACGCGCACCTCGACACCAGCACCGGGGAGCTCTGGGGCGACGCCTTCCACCACGGGACGCCCTTCCGCCACGCCATCGAGGAGGGCCTCATCGCCCGGGACGCGCTGGTGCAGGTCGGGATCCGGGCCCCCTGGGGCGCCCCGGACGACGACGCGCTGGTGAAGGGCCACGGCGGGCGCGTGCTGTCGCCCTTCGACCTCCAGGACCCCCGCGCGCTGGCCCGGGAGCTCCGCGGTCACCTCGGCGAGCGCCCGGTCTACATCAGCGTCGACGTGGACGGCTTCGACCCGTCCTTCGCGCCGGGCACCGGGACGCCGGTCCCCTGCGGGCTCACCCCCCGGGAGGTCACCGCGCTACTCCGCGGCCTGGCGGGCTGCTGCATCGCCGGCATGGACGTCGTCGAGGTCTGCCCCGCCCTCGACCACGCGGACCTCACCTCGCTCCTGGCCGCTCACCTGCTCTTCGAGGGGCTGGCGCTGGCCGCCCTCGGCGGCGAGTAGCCCCCGGCGCGCCTCCGACAGCAGCGAGCTCAGCCCCGAGGAGAGCGGCCCCACCGTGCCCTCCACGTCCAGCGGGTTCATCCACCAGAACGGGTTGAGCAGCCGCAGCGGGTGGAGCAGGCGGCGATCCAGGCGCCCCACCTCCACGGTCATCGCCAGCGTGCCGAATTCGTGGTCCAGGTAGTCGTCGAAATCCCCGCAGATCGGGTACCACGAAGCCCCGGACTTCACCCCGTAGGGTCGCCCCGGCATCCCCCCGTTGAGCGCCGCCCCCAGCCGCTCGTACTCCGCCCGCCTCGGGTGCGGATCCGGGCGGTGGCTCCACGGGTAGAGGAGCACCTCGCCGAAGCTGTGGAACGCCAGCGAAAGCGCCGGAGCCTCCCGGGTCACCAGCCCCCGGAGCGCCCGGGTCTCCGGCTCCGAGAAGGGCGCCGCCCCGCGGAAGTGCGGAGACCAAGGGTGTCGAGATCCACCCATGGGGTGCCCCACATCCCCGAGCCAGGAGAAATTCCGGTTCAGATCCACGCCGCCGCCGTTCCCCCGCTGGAAGGCGGCCCCTCCGGCGGCCAGGCGGCGCATGTTCCGGTGGAGAGCGTCCGGGTTGACCACCGGGACGACCCACAGGCGGAGCCCAGAGAACAGCCCCGTCCCCAGGGAATCCGCCAGCCAGCGCCGGAGCGCCAGCGCCCCGATCACCTCGGAGCCGTGCATCAGCGCCGTCAGCAGCACCACCGGCCTCCCCGGCGCGCCGAGGCAGTAGGCGTCCAGCGGTCGCCCCTCGCGGGAGCGACCCAGCCGGTGCGAGGAGGCCCCGGCGCTGGCGAACAACGCGCGGAACGAGCCTTCGAGGGCGGCCGCGGTAGGGTAAGGACCGAGCGGAGAAGAAGCCATGGCGGAAGCGTGACAGCGTAGCCGATCCGTTGCCTCCGCGCATCTCCGGTTGAGCCCCCGGGGATCTCCGCGCAGGATGCGCCATGCCTCCCGCCCACCGCCTTGCCCCGTCGCTGCTGGCGACGGGGCTCCTGATCTCCTCGACCGCGACCGCGCAGGAGGCGCCCCCGCGGTGGACGATCCAGGTGGATCCGCTGACCACGGCGCTGGGCTTCCTTCATGTGCAGGTGGAGCGCGCGCTGAGCGAGCACGCCTCGGTGTACCTGGGGCCCAGCGTGCGGCTCTTCGATCCACTGGAGGAGAAGCCCGGGCGCTACTGGGGCGCCGGAGGAGAGCTGGGGGTGCGGGTGTTCCCCTGGGGCGGTGCGCCGCGCGGGGGCTGGGTGCAGGCGCGGGGCGTGCTGGCGCGGCTGCGCACCGAGGAGAACGGCGGCGCCACGGCCCTCGGCGGCTACGCCAGCGTGCTGGGGGGCCACACCTGGATCCTCGGAGGGCGGTGGGTGCTCGCCGCAGGGCTCGGGGTCCAGTACATCCATTACCGGGTGGGCGACCTCGGACCGGCGCGGGTGCTCCCTGCGGCCCACACCACCCTCGGCGTCGCGTTCTTACCCCTCCCCTCCCCTCCCCCGCCTCTGCGGCGTATCTTCCGGGGGTGACCCCTGCGCTCCGAGGGTGGCTCCTGGCGCTGCTCTGCTCCTTGCTGGTGGCCCTCCCCCCGGCGGAGAGCGCGCTGCGTGCGTCCGCCTTGTTGCTCCGCCTCGGCTCCTCCGCACCGCCCTCGGGCCTCGCCGCCTACCGGTACGTCGCCATCACCGAATCCCCCGGAGAACTGCGCACCGGAAGGGGGTCTGTTCGAACCCGGATCTACCGCCCTGCCGGGGAGGAAAACGCTCCGGCGCTGGTGCTGCTCCACGGGCTCCACCGCCTCGGGGTGGACGAGCCCAGGCTCCAGGGGTTCGCCCGGACGCTGGCCTCCTCCGGGGTGCTCGTCCACACCCCTGAGGTCACCGAGCTGACGGACTACCGGATCGAGCCCTCCGCCGTGGAGACCATCGGGCGGGCGGCGATCCAGGCGGGAGAGCTCGCCGGCCGGAGCCAGGTCGGCGTGATGGGCTTCAGCTTCGCCGGAGGGCTGGCGCTGCTGGCCGCCGCGGACCCGCGCTACCGGGACCGCATCGCCTTCGTGGTGTCCGTGGGGGGGCACCACGACCTGGAGCGGATCGCTCGCTTCTTCGTCGACGACCGCATCCCCACGGCGGAAGGCGGCGAGCTGGCGATGAAGGCCCACGACTACGGGCTGCTGGTGCTACTGCACGGGGCGACCGAGGATTTCTTCACCGGGGAAGACACCAGAGTCGCCCACGAGGCGCTGCGGCTCTGGCTGGCCAACGACCGGGACGGGGCGCGCAAGGTCGCCGAGGGGCTCTCCCCGCCAGGCAAGGAGAAGATGGAGCGGATCTTCGCCGAGCGGGGCGCGGAGCTGGCCGCGGAGGTGAAGGCCACCCTGGAGAGGCAGAAGGCGGGCATGGCCGCGGTGTCCCCGGCGGGGAAGCTGGGCGGGGTGACCGGAGGGGTGTACCTGCTCCACGGGTCGGAGGACCGGGTGATCCCGCCGAGCGAGGCGCTGTGGCTCGCCCGGGAGGTGCCCGCGTCCCGGTTGAAGGCGGTGCTGGTGAGCCCGGCGGTCCAGCACGTCGAGCTCCAAGGGAAGCCCTCGTGGCTGGAGCAGGCCCGGGTGGTCGCCTTCATGGCCTCGCTCCTCGGGGAGGCAGAGCGGGAGCCGAGGTGATCGCCCCCGGCGGTCACGCGCTGCGGCGAACAAGAGCCTCTTCCCGGAGGAGCTCAAGGAGGAGTTCGTCCTCCAGATCGCCGTCGAGGGCGCCCTGGAGCGCGACGCGGGTGGCGTCGTGGGCCGAGGAGGAGATGACCTCCTGGACCCGGAGGCGGACGGGAGGGTCGAGGGGGGTGGCCCCCAGGGCCAGGGCGGCGCCGACCCGCTGCTCCAGGGGAGAAGCCGGGTCGCTCAGCAGGCGGAGCAGGTCGCCCGGGTCGAGGGACTCCTCCCGGTAACTGCTGCGCTGCACCGAACGGCAAAGATCCTCGCGCCACGCGACCACCGAGCGGCCCCGGCGGTCGAGGGGGAGCGCGACAGGGGAAGGCTCGACCCCGGACCAGGAGCGCATCCCGTCGAGGATGCGGCGGTAGAGCGCGTCGCGCCGGCTCACGCCCTCGTCGATGAAGGTGGTGGTCGGGAGCTGGATCTCATCCCCGTCGGTGTCAATCTGGACACCGTGCGCGGTGATCCGGACGCTGCGGATCTGCTCGTAAGGGAAGAAGCGGCGGTTCCAGAGGCGACGGAGGACGACGCCATCGCGGCCCACGGTCGCCTCCCCCGGGACCAGCATCCAGGCCAGGCCGGCGGCGAGGGAGCCAACCAGGAGCGCCACGACCCCCAGGGTGAACGCCTCCGACCAGCCGTGTCCGGTCCGGAGCGCCCGCTCCACCTCGGAGAGGAAGCCAAACACCGGGGCGACGAACATGAACCCGAGGAGTACCGGGCCCAAGAGGTGGAAGATCGGCCCCTGTCCGGAGAGCACCGCCCTGCTCCCGAGGGGGACGCGGAGCACGCGCTGCTCGGGCCCCACCCCCGCGGCCTCCAGCAACCGCTGCCCTTCTTCCACGTCCCGCGCCGCAAGCACCACGTCCTGGAACCGGAAGCGCAGCACCACCGCGAGCGCGTCGCGGCAGGGCTCGATCCAGCCGGCTTCCAGCTCCCGGAGAGGGAGGCCGAGATCGTCAAGGAAGAGCTTCTCTTTCGAGAAGCGAACCTCCCTGTGGCTACCCAGGCGCAGGGCGAGGCTCGGGCCTCGCAGGCGGTGGAAGAAGGCGAGGAAGAAGACCACCCAGCCGGCCCAGAAGAACGGGAACACCAGCAACGGCGTGCCCACGAGGACCAGGGCGGCGCCGAGGAGCGAGAAGAAGGTCCGGGGGACGCGGGCCGCGATCCTCGCCGGGAAGGCGGGCAGGTGAGGAGGTTCCTCCACGAGCGAGGAAGGTAGCGCATAATACCGGCGCGGGCACCCAGGCCACGACCTGCCGCTGGCCTCCTCCCTTTGCAGGACCAACCCTCCCTCCGTCCGATGCAGCCGCCTCACCGCCCTCCTCTCCCCCGCCCCACCGCTCCGGTCGCGCCCTTGCCTCCGGTCCCGGAGCCTCGCGCTTCGCTGAGGCCGCAGGCGCCCCGGGTGCAGGCGCTGCCCCCGGTGGCCCCGGTGCTTCCTTCCATGCCGACGGGACCCCTGCCTCCGGTCCCGACGGGGCCTCTGCCTCCGGTTGCCCCTCCCCTGCCCTCTCTTTCGGTACCGGCCCCGCTTCCGTCCCTTTCGGTACCTGCGCCGCGCCCCTCGCAGGCAGCCCCGGCGCCTCGACCCTCCCGAGCCGTCCCGGTGGTTCCCGCTGGACGGCATGCGCGCCCGGCTTACACCGAAGAGGAAGCCACGCTGATCGCTCCGTTGAAGGCGGCGTCCGAGCGGCCACCGCCCTACCAGCCTGCCTCGGGACCTTTCCACGCGGCCCCCCACGGCGGGCAGCCGGCCTACAACCCGCCGCCGGTGCCCCACAGCGCGCCGATGCCGGCGACGAGCGGCGCCGGCGGGCTCGA
>CAZSDX010000448.1:0-6215 GCA_964605685.1 uncultured Polyangiaceae bacterium | reverse complement strand
CTGCGCTGCCGTCGGCGGCGCCCTGGGTCAACCCGAGGGGGGCGCCGTCGGTCCGCCCCGGGCCGACCAGGGGGCCGGGGCTATGGCTGGCGGTGACGCGGGCTCCGGCGGGGAGCGGGGGGGCGACGCGGGTCTGCGGAGGGATGGTGATCGGCGCCTCTGCCGGGTGCGATCTGCGCCTGGATGTGAGCGAGGTGAGCAGCCGCCACGCGGTCCTGGAGGTGAGCGGGGAGGGGGAGGTCTTCCTCGTGGACCAGGGGTCGACCAACGGCACTTTTTTGGACGGGCAGCGGCTCTCGCCGGGGCAGCGGGTCCCGTGGAAGCCGGGCCAGGTGGCCTCGTTCTCGACCCGGGTCGAGGTGCGGCTGGAGGAGCGGGGATTACAGGGCTTTCTCCAGGCGGTCGCAGAGGGTCTCGAGGATCTTGATGCGGGTGAAGCGCTTGTCGTTGGCCTCCACGAGGGTCCAGGGGGCCTGCTCGGTGCTGGTGCGCTCCACCATGTCGCTGGCGGCGACGTTGTAGAGATCCCACTTCTCCCGGTTGCGCCAGTCTTCCTCGGTGATCTTGAAGCGCTTGAAGTCGATGGCCTGCCGCTCCTCGAACCGGGCGAGCTGCTCCTCCTTGGAGATCTGGAGCCAGAACTTGGTGACGATCATGTTCGCCTGGGTGAGCTGCTCCTCGAAGTCGTTGATCTCGCCGTAGGCGCGCATCCAGTCCTCCTCGGAGCAGAAGCCCTCGACGCGCTCGACGAGCACGCGGCCGTACCAGGAGCGGTCGAAGATGAGCACGTTGCCGTGGCCGGGGATGTGGCGCCAGAAGCGCCAGAGGTAAGGCTGGGCCTTCTCCTCCTCGGTGGGGGCGGCGATGGGGATGATCTTGTAGAAGCGGGCGTCCAGCGCGGCGGTGATGCGCCGGATGCTGCCGCCCTTGCCGGCGGCGTCGGCGCCCTCGAACACGCAGATCAAGGCCCGCTTGCGGAAGTTCTTGTGGCGAGTCAGCAGGTTGAGGCGCCCCTGCTGCTCCTCCAGCCTGGTCTCGTAGGTTTCCTTGTCGATCTTGCGGGTGAGGTCCAGGGCGTCGAGGAGGTGGACCTTGTCGATGGAAGGGGTCAGGGGGGCCGGGGCGGTGGCGGGGCGCCGGCGCTCGGCGGGGGGACGATCGTCCTCGGCGAAGCGGCGGCGGAGGGCGCTCAGGATCGCGTTGCCCACGGTGAGGTTGCGGTAGTTGCCGTCGAGGCCCTCGACCACCTGCCAGGGGGCCGCGCCGGTGCTGGTCTCCCGCAGGACGCGCTCGCTCACCCGCCGGAAATCGTCGTAACGCTCGAAGTTTTTCCAGTCCTGGGGGGTGACCCGCCAGCGGGTGCGGGGGTCCTTCTCCAGGGTCTTGAGGCGCTTCTTCTGCACCTTCTTCCCGAGGTGAAACCAGAACTTGAGCACCAGCGCCCCCTCGTCGTGGAGCATGCGCTCGAAGCGGAGGATCTCCCCGAGCTGCTGGTCCAGCGTCCGGTCGTCGCTCCAGCCGAAGGCCCGGTGCACGATCGGGTCGGTGTACCAGGAGCCGAAGAAGATCCCGGTCTTGCCCCGGGGAGGGAGCGCCCGCCAAAAACGCCACATCCTGGGCCGATCCAGCTCCTCGTCGGTGGGCTTCCCCATCGCGTGGACCTGGACGTGCCGCGGGTCCATCCACTCGTTCAGCAGGTTGACCGTCTCCCCCTTCCCTGCGCCGTCGACGCCGCTGATCAGGATGACGAGCGGGAATTTCTTTCGCTCCAGCATCTCGTACTGGGCGTCCAGGAGGGCCGCGCGTAGGGGAGGCGCCTCCTGCTCGTAGCGTTTCTTGTCGATCTTGTGCCCCAGCTCCGCTGCCTCGAACATCCTTGCATTGTTACCAGAAGGTGGCGGGCTCCGGGGGGGCGTCGTGGCCCTGGGGGTGGGGGTTGTCCTGGCCCGTCGCTCCCTGGTACCGTCGTGCCCCCATGGCCGCCTCGCTGCGCCTCCCGGAAGGGTCGACCTTCGCCACCGATTTCGTCATCAAGAAGCTGATCTTCGAGGCCGAGGATCGCGCCGTGCATGTCGCGGAGCAGAAGAGCACCGGGCGCGAGGTCGCCCTCAAGGTGCTCTCGCCCGCGCTGCTCCCGGACGACGCGGCCCGGCAGCGCTTCCTGGAGGACGCCAGGAGCGGCGGCAAGGTGAAGACGATGCACGTCCTCGACGTGCGCGGCGTCGGCATCGACGAGGCCAGCGGGCTCCCCTGGGTCGCCACCGAGCTGCTCGAAGGGGAGAACCTCGACCAGCGGATCCGCAAGGCCACCTCCTTCCCCCTCGCCGACTGGGACGAGCTGCTGTCTCAGGTGCTCCGCGGGCTGGCCTCGGTCCATGAAGCCGGGGCCTTCCACGGCGGGCTCAACGGGGCGTCGATCTTCCTCGCCGCCTCGTCGGAGGTTCCCCAGGGGTTCCGGGTCGAGCTGCTCGATTTCGGGCTCCCTCCGTCGGCGCAGATGAAGGCCGTCCCCTCCCTGGCTCGCCTGGCCTGGGCCTCCCCGGAGCTCCTCGACGGCGGCCCCCTCACCCCGGCCACGGACGTGTGGGCCCTGGGCCTCCTCGCCTTCCTCCTCCTCACCGGCAAGCACTACTTCCAGGCCACCGAGAAGGATGCCCTGGAGGCCGAGATCCGCAAGGGTGCCTTTGTACCCGCCTCCGCCCGCGCCCAGGCCCTCGGCGCTCCCTCCTTGCCTCGCGCCTTCGACGCCTGGTTCGCTCGCTGCGTCCACGTCGACCCCGGCCAGCGCTTCTCCAGCGCCAACGAGGCCCGCGAGGGCGCCGCCGACCTGCTCTCGGAGGTGAGCGACCTGGCCGCCGAGGTGGTCGACTCCGACGACTCCCCCCGCGCCAAGGCCAAGCCCCCGCCCTTGCCGCCCATGGTCCGGGTGATCGCGGAGAACCCCAAGCCCGCCATCGCCGCCATCCTGCTGCTGGTGGTCCTGGCCCTCGGCGGAGGCTTCGGCCTCGGCGCGCTCCGGGGCGGCGACAAGAAGACGGGCCCCGAGGCCGCCCGCGCCGCCGCCGCCGTCTGGCTCAAGGGCACCTTCGAGGCCTGCAAGAAGGCCTGCGACGGGGGCGACGCCTCCGCCTGCCACGGCCTCGGCCAGATGTACCAGTACGGCACCAAGGCCCCGAAGGACGAGGCCCTCGCCGCCCAGTACTTCGAGCTGGCCTGCAGCAAGCAAGACGCCACCGCCTGCGCCAGCCTCGCCCAGATCTCCCTCAGCGGCGAGGGCGTCCGCCACCAGCCCGCCAAGGCCGTCGAGAACTACCGCAAGGCCTGCGACATGGGCGACGCCATCAGCTGCGTGGACCTCGCCGAGATCTTCGCCACCGGCAACGGCGTGCCCAGGAACGAGGCCGAGGCCACCGCGCTCCGCGCCCGCGCCTGCAAGGCCGGGATCACCGACGCCTGCAAGTAAGCCTCCCACCTTGCGGCCTGCCAGGGCTTGCTCTATCCTTTGACACCGCCGGAGGTGAGGCCGCCGACCAGGTGCTTCTGGGTGAGGTAGAAGAGGGCCATCACCGGCAGGGAGACCACCAGCGCTCCGGCGGCGAAGCGTCCCCAGTCCGCGTCGTGCTCGCCCACGTAGCGGGACAGCACCACCGGCAGGGTGAAGGCCTCCTCGCGCCCCAGGATCGTCGCGGCCAGGATGAACTCGTTCCAGGCGCTCATGAAGGCGAAGAGGAAGGTGACCGCGATGGCGGGGCGCGCCGCTGGGAGCACCACCCGGACGAAGGCCACGAGCCGGGTGGCTCCGTCGATCATGGCGGCTTCTTCCAGGTCCTTCGGGATGGTGTCGAAGGCGCCCCGGAGCTGGAAGATGGCGAAGGGGATGGAGGTGGAGGCGTAGCAGACCACCAGGCCGGTCTTGGTGTCGAGGAGGTGCAGCGCGTTGAGGAGGAGGTAGAGGGGGATGGCGCTGGCCACGGTGGGGAACATCTGGGTGGCGAGCAGCAAGGCGGTCCCGTTCTTCTTTCCGACGAACTCGAAGCGGGACAGGGCGTAGGCCGCGGGCAGCGCCAGGGCGCATCCGACGGCGGCGGTGGCCAGCGACACGACCACGCTGTTGAGGAGCTGACGGCCAAAGAGCCAGGTGCCCCCGGAGGTGGAGAGGACCACGCTCGACAGGTTGGAGAGCGAAAGCGTCTCCGGCAGGGGGATGGCCCGGGGGGCAGGGGCGTTGCTGTGGGGGGAGAGGGCCAGCGACAGCACCCAGAGGACCGGGTACAGGGCGAAGGCCACGCCGATCACCAGGGCCACGTGGATCAGCGCGTGTTCGAGGAGCGTCCCTTCGCGTTTCATCAGATCCGTGCCCCCGTGAGCCGGTTGAGGGCGCGCGTGCCCCCGAAGAGAAGGAGGAAGATCAGCACCGCGTAGGCGGCGGCGTAGCCCATCTGGGCGTCCCGGGTGAAGGCCCAGCGGTAGGCCTCGGAGACGAGGATGTCCGTCGTCCCGTCCGGGTCGCCGCCGGACACGAGGAACACCACGTTGAACATGTTGAAGGTCCACACGGCCCCGAGCGCCACCGCGGGGATCAGCACCGGCTGGATCATCGGCAGCGTCACCAGCCGGAGCCGCTGCCAGCGGGTCGCCCCGTCCACCTCGGCGGCCTCCAGCACGTCCTGGGGGACCGAGGTGATCGCCCCCAGCGTCACCACCATCATGAACGGGAACCCCAGCCACACGTTCGTCGCCAGGTTGGCCGAGAACGCGGTGGCGAAGCGGGAGAACCAGGCCACCGGCTCCACCCCGAAGACCCCGAGGATCGCGTTGATGGCGCCGAACTGCCGGTGAAACATCCCCTTCCACGCCAGCGCCGTCACGTAGGAAGGCACCGCCCACGGCACGATCAGCAGCACCCGGTAGAGCGCCTTGAGCCGCAGCGTCGGGTGGGACAGGAGCAGGCCGAAGAACAGGCCGAGCAGCAGGTGGAGCGCCACGTTGGCCACCGTCCAGAGGATCGTCACCAGCAGCACCAGGTAGAACGATCCGCTCGCCAGCAGCGGGCCCCCCCGCGCCGTCAGGATGGCCCCGTAGTGGGCCAGACCCACGAAGCGCAGCGTCTCCCCTCGCCCGGCGAAGAAGGACGTCCCCGCCCCCACTACCAGCGGACCGATCACCAGCACCGACACCGCCACCAGCGCCTGGACGATGTACCCGTAGGCCGGCAGCGACTTCCGGAGCTGCACCCGCACCTCCTCCTTGCTCGCCTCCCGCAGCAGGTACCCGGCCCCCGCCAGTGTCAGCAGCCCCAGCAGCGCCAGGAAGGGCGTCGGAGAGGCAGGGTCCGGCGGCGGCCTCCTCACGTCGTCGAAGCGGTGGGCCGCCTCCTTGAGCGCCGTCGCCGCCGAGGCGTCCCCCCGCAGCACCTTGCGGAGCGCCCGGTCCGCGGGCTCGAAGGTCAGCCGCATCAGGGGGCTGGTCGGCATCGGGTCCGCCTGGTCCGCGGCCCGGGCGAAGGCCAGCAGGAACGGATCGCTGGTCTCCGCGGGGGAGGGCGCGGCCCGGGCCGAGACCGTCTTGCCCACCTGCGCCCGCACCTCCGCGGCCTCCGCGGAGCCCAGGAAACGCGCCAGCGCCTGGCCCTCCGCTCCGGTCTGCGGCGTCAGGAACACCGCCTCCACCGTCAGCAGCGGGCGCATGAACCCCACGCCCCGGATGGGAGGCAGCGGGATCACGCGGTAGGGCACGGCGCCCTTGAGGTCGCCGGCGGTCCAGGGGCCTCCGACGGCGGCGGCGGCCTTCCCCGAGGAGAACAGCTCGCTCACCAGGGAACCGGACGCCTCCTCCGGGATGTGCCCCCGCTTCGCCAGCCTCGCCACGTACTCGACGGAGAACCTCCCCGCGTCGCTGTCCAGACCGTAGCTCCCGTCCGGGCGCAGCATCGACCCGCCGAAGGCCGAGAGGAAAGGTGCGTGCATGTAGGCCGACCCTGCGACGTGGGCCAGCGGCACGACGCCGGGGGCGAAGGGGGCCTCCAGCAGCTCCTCCAGGTCCTTCGGGTCCCGGGGGACGAGCGCGCTGTTCACGTAGAGCGCCAGGCATTTCCTGGAGAGAGGGATTCCATACAGCGTCCCGTCGAGGGTCACCGCGTCGAGGGCGGCCTGGGCGAAGTCGCCCCGCTCGCCGCCGGGGAGCGCCTCGCCGACCGGCGCGACCAGCCCGCGGCG
>CAZSDX010000447.1:0-6231 GCA_964605685.1 uncultured Polyangiaceae bacterium | reverse complement strand
TGGCCGCGCTGGGCGCGACCCCGGCAGCGGGCCGGGGGGCTGGCCGGGGGGCGGCGCCCGGTTTGGGGGGGGCAGAGGGCTGCCTGGCGAGTGGCTCCTCGACGATGCGAGAGAGCTCTTCGGTCGGGAGAGAGCGGAACGCGGTGGCCTCCGCCAGGGCCGCGGTGGCCCGGATCTCGATGAGATGCCCGCATTTGCGGCATTTCATCCGGACGGTCTTGCCTGCCACCTTGTCGTCGGCGATCTGGTATTTCGCCTTGCAGTTATCGCAGAGAAACTTCATGGGAGGCCCAGGTGAGCCTCAGCTTAGCTCACCCGGCATCCGCTGTCTCCCGCGGAGACGGCCCTCTGCGCGGAAAACCCTCAGAGCAGGGAGACGAGGTGCTGCTTGATCGAGGCCCGGGTCGCCTCGTCGGGGGCCACCCGCATGGCCCGCTCCCACGCCTCCACCGCCTTGTTGCGGAAGCCCGCCTTCTGGTAGAGCACGGCCAGGTTCTTGATGACAGGGAAGTGGCTCGGGTTCTGCTCGACGGCCTGCTCCAGCTCCTGGATGGCCTCGTAGATCATCCCCTTCTTGCCGTAGAGGAGGCCGAGGTGAAAGCGTAGGCGGAACGCCAGCCCGTCGATGGATAGCCCCCGCTTGAGGTGCTCGATGGCCTCGTCGAGGCGCCCCGCCTGGTAGGCGGCCACCCCCTCGTTGAGGCACCGCTCGGCCTCGTCGGAGAGGGCGTTGGGGTCGGCGGGCCTTGCCTCCTGCCTGGCGGGGGCTTGCGGGGCGCGCTGGGCCGCGGCGGCCAGGGCCTTGTCGATGGCGCTCACCACGTCGCCCAGGCGAAAGGGCTTCTCGACGTAGGCGTCGACGCCGTAGCTGGAGCGCGCGTCCTCCGCCACCCGCCAGCCCTTGTACACCGCGGAGACCATGACGATGGGGATGTGGCGGTACTTGGCGCTCCCCTTCACCCGGCGGGCGATCTCGAAGCCGTGGACCTCCGGTAGCATCGCGTCGAGCACCAGCAGGTCCGGCGTGTGGGACTTGATCATCCGGAGCGCTTCGAGCCCCCGCTCCGCCTCGATCACCCGGTGCCCCTTGTTGCTGAGCACCCGGCCCAGCAGCCTGCGGATCTCCGGCTCGTCGTCGACGATCAGGATCGTCTTGGCGTTGGGAGCCGGCTGCGGCGCCGACGAGGGGGCCACCCTGGGCGGGGGGGGAGGCTTGGGGAACTCGGCCACCACGGAGAGATCCGGGTTGGTCGAGCCCAGCTCCGAGTAAGAGATCCGGTCGTTGTCCCCGTCGTCCTCGGCGGGGGCTGCCTGCGCCATCGTCGACGCCGGCGGCTGGGAGAGCTGCATGGGCGGCGGGCGGACCGACGGCTCGGTGTCCTTCTCCTCCTCCTCCGGCTGCTGCACCCCCATCCTGGCGAGGATCTCCGGCGGACACCGGGGGCCGATGTAGAAGCTCTCCCCCCGCGCCTTCGCCTCGTAGGCGTCGGTGATGACGCGGATCAGCGCCGCCTGGAGCGCCACGTACGGAAACACCCGCTTGCCCGTGACGAACTCCAGCTCGTCGACGACCTTCTTGTCGGTCGGGTTGGTCATCGCGACGAACACCCGGTCGTCGCGCACCAGCACCGGCAAGATGAGCCGCCGCTCCGCGATCTCCTGCGGGAGCAGCTCCAGATCCTCCAGACGAACGCAGATCTGGTTGAGGTCAATCCCGGGGACGCCGAACTGCTCCGACAGCGCCCGGAGCGACGCCAGCTCTGCCTCCGGATCCGCCTCACCTCGCCGGAGCGCGACGCGCCCGAGTGCCTTCTTGTCGCCTGGTTGGGTCATCGCGCCTTGAACTCCCGTTGATTCTGAACGCTCGCACCCGCGACGACAAGACCCTTAGGCCCCGCCGGCCTCCTCCTCGGCCCTCCCCGCCGAGGCCCACCTCGCCCGGAACGCCTCGTAAGCCCCCGCCACGATCGCCTCCCGGGCCTCTCGCACGAGCTGACCGTAGAGCCACAGGTTGTGCAGGCTGAGCAGCCTCAGCACCAGGATCTCCTTCGCCAGGAACAGGTGCCGGAGGTAAGCCCGCGTGTACCCTCCCGCGCAGCACGGACACCCGCACTCATCGTCCAGCGGCCCCCGATCCTCCCGGTAGCGCGCCTGCTTCAGCACCACCCTCCCTCGCCGCAGCAGCGCCTGGCCGTTCCTCGCGTTCCGGGTGGGGAGCACGCAGTCGAACATGTCCACCCCGCACCCGATCGCCTCCACCAGATCCCTCGGGGTGCCCACCCCCATCAGGTAGTGTGGCCTCTCCGGATCCAGCTCCGGACCCACCGCCGCCAGCGCCCGGTGCATCGCCTCGATCGGCTCTCCCACCGAGAACCCGCCCAGCGCCAGCCCGTCGAAGGGCATCCCCCCCAGCTCCGCCGCATGCGCCAGCCGCAGCTCCTCGTCCGTACCTCCCTGGACGATGCCGAACAGCGCCTGGTCCGGCCGCTTCGCCGCCAGGCACCGCCTCGCCCACCGGGTGGTGCGCTCCACGGCGGCCACCAGCTCCGGCTTCCCCGACCCCCCCGGAGGACAGATATCCAGCTGCATCGCGATGTCCGCCCCCAGCTCCCCCTGCACCCGCATCGCCTCCTCCGGGCTCAGGTGGCGCCTGGACCCGTCCAGGTGCGAGGAAAACAAAAAACCTTCCTCCGACACCGTACGCCGCTCCGCCAGCGAGAACGCCTGGAACCCCCCCGAATCCGTCAGCATCGCGTGGGGCCACCGGGTGAACCCGTGGAGCCCCCCGTGTGCCGCCACCACCTCGCAGCCGGGCCTCAGCCACAGGTGGTACGTGTTCCCCAGCACGATCTTCGCCCCCGTGGACGCCACCTCCCCCGGCGTCAACGTCTTCACGCTCCCCTGCGTCCCCACCGGCATGAACGTCGGCGTCCGGATCTCCCCGTGCGGCGTCGTCAACACCCCCGCTCGCGCCGCTCCGCAGGTGGCCTCGACCCGGAAAGCATAGCCAGGTGTACTCGGCTTCATCGTCGCGGGCCCTTAGCAGCGCCTCCCCCCCGGAGGAACCTCAGTCTGCCCGCTCCGACAGCAGCATCGCGTCCCCGTAGGAGAAGAACCGGTACTCCTCCCTCACCGCATGACGGTACGCCCCAAGTACCCGCTCGAGACCCCCGAAGGCCCCCACCAGCGCCAGCAGCGTCGACCTCGGCAGGTGAAAATTGGTGAACAGCCGATCCACCACCCGGAACCGGAAACCCGGCTGGATCAGCAGCCTCGTCGCCCTCGCCCCCCCACGCAACTCCCCCTCCTGCGCCGCCGCCTCCAGCGTCCTCACCACCGTCGTCCCCACCGCCACCACCGGCGCTCCCCGCTCCCTCGCCCTCCTCACCGCCTCCGCCGTCGCCTCCGGAACCTCGCACCATTCCTCGTGCATCGGGTGATCGTCCAGATCCTCCACCTTCACCGGGCGGAACGTCCCCAGACCCACGTGCAGCGTCACCGTCGCCACCTCGCACCCCCGCCCGCGCAGCTCCCCCAGCAGCCGCTCCGACAGGTGCAGACCCGCTGTCGGCGCCGCCGCCGCCCCGGGGTTTTTCGCGAACACCGTCTGGTAGCGCGTCCTGTCCTCTGGCTCGTCCGCCCGCTCCACGTAGGGCGGTAGCGGCATGTGCCCCACCCGATCCAGCACCGCCAGCAACGGTTCACCGTTTGTGGTCACGATCGACACCAGAAGGACTCCCTCGCCCTCGACCGCCTCGACCTCGGCCCGGATGGCGCCCTCGCCCAGCACCAGCCTCACCCCCGGGCGTAGCGGCTTCGAGCTGCGCCCCAGGCACGACCAGCGCTCGCCGGCGCCCTCGTGGCGGCGCAGCAGCAGCAGCTCCACGGCGCCCCCGGTCGGCTCCCGGTGGCCCAGCAGCCGCGCCGGGATCACCTGCGTGTCGTTGACCACCAGCAGCGCCCCCGGCGGGAGCAGCGCGGGCAGATCGACCACCTGGCGATCCTCCAGGCCCCCGCCCGGAGCCAGGTGCAGCAGCCTCGCCCCGTCCCGGGCCTCGGTGGGGCGCTGGGCGATGAGACGTGATGGGAGATCAAAATCCAGGAGGTCAACGCGCATCCGGGCTCAATCCTTGCTGGACCACTCCCAGAACACCTCCGGGCCGCCGCCCCCCCGGGTGCCTGCCTTCACCCCGATCCCGGAGATCGTCCGGGGGGTGTTCTGGAAAAGCAGGTCATAGGCCACCTCGCCCTCGCTCTGGCCGACACCCCGGGGCGGGCGCGTGGTGGTGCGGATCCGGGTCGCGCCGTCGTAGCGCTCTCCCTGGTGGTGGAACAGGCGGCCGTAGGCGCTCCGGTCGTCGTAGGGATCGGCCCACACGCTGATCCGATCCAGGAACAGCAGGTGCGGCAGGTTCACCGCCATGAACGTCATCTGCCGCAGCTGCATGTACTGGGGGAGCTGCGCCGCCTGGCTCGCCGGCATGTCCGGGTGCGCCAGGTACCTCGTCCTGCCCGCGTTGTTGATGGCGATCGCGTCGAACAGCGAGCCCAGCCCCAGCCCCTCGTAGCTCGGCTTCTGCTTGCCCAGGGGGCCCGTCAGGTGAATCCTCACCGCTTCCCCCTCCTCCGTCGCCACCCCGCGCAGCGCCGCCGGGTGCGGCGACCTCTGGAAGTGGATATCGAAGTACCCCCCTGGGTTCTCCTCGTCAAAGCGCAGCTCCCCGCCCTCGACCGCGTGGAGGCGCCCCCCGATCACGATGGAACCCCCGGTCACCGCCAGCTTCCCCTCGGTGCGTCGCCCCCCCGGCAGCAGCCGGATACGCACGGTGCCCGTGAGCTGCAGGTCCAGCGGCGCCTGCTTCACGTGCGCCGTCGGGGGCAGCTCGATCTCGATCTCCGTCCCCCGCCCCCCCGCCCCTTCCGCGGCGGGCGGCTCCGGCGTCGGCGCTGACGCCGCCGGCGGGACAGGGAGCTTCCCGATCCCGGCTTCCCCCTGGATCTCGATCACATCCCCCAGCGACACCTGCTCCTGCTGGTGCGACCGCAGGAAGCGATCCGGCGCCAGGAGCTCCAGCGAGCGGATCTTCGTACGGATCTTCCGCGCATCGGGCCCGAAGGAGAGCTGCACCCCGAGGTCCGCGTCCAGGCTGGCGCGGGGGGCGTCGGTGGGTCCAAAGTTACCCCCGTGGACGAGCCACTTCTTCGTCGCGAGGTCGAGGGTGGCCTCCCGGGGGGAGACGCCGTCGAAGGCGACGCGGCCCGAGGCCAGGATCGAGCGGTCGGGCTGCTCCCGGTCGGACTCGTGGGCTTCGAGCCTCTGGAGGCGCAGGGCGGCGCCGTCGCCGGTGAGCTGGAGGCCCAGCCCCCGGAGCACCCGGGAGGATCCAGGGAGCTTGAAGGAGCCCTCGTGGAGCTTCAGCTCACCCTGGAAGGCGACCTTGCCGGGGCGGGTGACCCCGTCGGCGGAGGTGACGTCGATCTGGGCCCGGAGGTCGCTGTCGACGGTACCCTCGACGGCGCGGGTCAGGGAGGTGGGAGGGATCAGGGTGGAGAGGCGAGCGCCCTGGCCGTTGATGGCGAGGGAGACAGGGAAGGTGCCGCCGCGGCTCCGGGCGTTGAGCAGGGCCAGGGTGGGCGTGCGCACGTCGACGGAGAGCCCCTCGCCCTGGGCGGGGCGTGCGTCGAGGCGGGCGCCGAGCTGGAGCGGAGAGCCGCTGAGGGTCAGCTCGGCGCGGGCGAGGGAACCGTCGGCGGTGGGCAGGTCGCGGAGGGAGATCCCGCCCTGGAGGGCGACGCGAGAGACAGGCCCGCGGAGCTCGATCTTGCCGGAGAGCTTGCCCGGGGCCTGGTCGAGCTTCGGGGCCCAGGGGGCGAGGGAGGCGAGGGGGCGCTCGGGGAGGAGGAGCGTCAGGTCAAAGGGCGTGCTCAGGTCCGGGGGTTGCTTGTCCCGGATACGAGGGATCAAGGCGCGCCCGCCGAGGCCCACCTTCCCGTCGAGGGAGGCGAGCTCCTCACCGTTGCCCCGGACCTTCACCCCGAGGGTGGCCCGCTCTTCCTCCAGGGTGAGGGTGGCGTCCGCGTCGAGGGGCGGGGCCTTCTCCGGGCCCAGCCCCCGGAGCGCCGCGGCGACCTTCGCCCGCACGTCGGAGCGGTTCCCGCTGGCCTCGACCCGGAGGCCGACGGTGCCGCGGCGGTTGCTCCCCGGGGAAAGCGCCGCCAGCGCCTGGGGCC
>CAZSDX010000446.1:0-6239 GCA_964605685.1 uncultured Polyangiaceae bacterium | reverse complement strand
TGGCCGCCAGCGTGGACGCACGGGTGACGGCCGAGGCATCGACGCTCAGCCCTGCCGCGATGGTCTGGGTGAAGCCCGTGGGGTCGAACCGGGACTGGAAGACGCACATGGGCGTGCGGCCCTTGTCGATGAGGGCGATGTGCCGGCCGCCAAAGCTGGTGGTCACCGCGGCGATGGGGCCGATGGTGACGGCGGTGGTGGTGGCCGCGGAGCACGATCTCGACCCGGGGCTGGGGGCGGCGATGCTGGCGCTGGGGGTGCCGCTCAGCCTGGTGACGGTGCCGCTGTGGTGGTTCGCGCTGGGTGGGTGTGGTATGCCGCTGGCGAGCTGTTCTCCATGAATACCCTGCTCGTGACCGGCGGCGCCGGCTTCATCGGCTCCAACTTCGTGAGGCTGGCGCTGGCCCGGGGGACGCGCCGGGTCATCACCCTCGACAAGCTGACCTACGCCGGCAACCCGGAGAACCTCCAGGGGCTGGACGCGGACGGGCGGCACCGGCTGGTGCAGGGGGACATCTGCGACCGGGCGCTGGTGGCGTCGCTCCTGGAGGAGCACCGGCCCGACGCGCTGGTCAACTTCGCGGCGGAGTCCCACGTGGACCGGTCCATCGACGGGCCCGGGGCCTTCGTGCAGACCAACGTGGTGGGCACCTTCGAGCTGCTGGAGGCGACCCGCGCCCACCTGGCCCGGCTCCGGGCGGACGGGCGGGGCGCGGAGGCCGAGGCGTTCCGGTTCCTCCATGTCTCCACCGACGAGGTGTTCGGGTCGCTGGGCCCGGAGGGGGCCTTCCACGAGCTGACGCGCTACGCCCCCAACTCACCCTACGCGGCCTCGAAGGCGGGGGCGGATCACCTGGTGCGCGCCTACCACGAGACCTACCGGCTGCCGACGTTGACGACCAACTGCTCCAACAACTACGGGCCGTACCAGTTCCCGGAAAAACTCATCCCGCTGGTGATCCTCAACGCCCTCGATGGCAAGCCCCTGCCGGTCTACGGCGACGGTCTGAACGTCCGCGACTGGCTCTACGTCGAGGATCACTGCGACGCCATCCTGCGGGTGCTGGAGGCGGGGCGACCGGGCGAGACCTACGCCATCGGCGGCAGCAACGAGCAGACCAACCTGGCGGTGGTCGGCGGGCTGTGCGATCTGCTCGACGAGCTGGCCCCGGCGTCGCGGCGCCCTGGCCTGGGCTCCTACCGGGAGCTGATCACCTTCGTGGCGGACCGTCCGGGGCATGACCGGCGCTACGCCATCGACGCGGGGAAGATCCGCCGGGAGCTGGGCTGGGCGCCGTCGCACTCCTTCGCGGACGGACTACGGGCCACGGTTCGGTGGTACCTCGATCATCGAGGCTGGTGCGAGCGGATCAGCTCCGGCGTCTATCGCCGCGAGCGGCTCGGGCTGGGAGGAGAGGCGCGCTCATGAAGGGATTGATCCTCGCCGGCGGCGCCGGCACCCGGCTCCGTCCGCTGACCTACACGGGGGCGAAGCAGCTCGTCCCGGTCGCCAACCGACCCATCCTGTTCTACGTGGTCGACAACCTGGTCGACGCCGGGATCCGCGACATCGGCGTGATCATCTCCCCGGAGACCGGCGCCGAGGTCCGCGCTGCCCTCGACCAGGAGAACACCCGGGGCCGCTGGGGCGCCTCGCTCACCTACCTCCTCCAGGAGAAACCCCTCGGGCTCGCCCACGCGGTGCTCACCGCCAAAGGCTACCTCGGCGCCTCCGACTTCTGCATGTTCCTCGGGGACAACCTCATCGGGACGAGGATCACCGGGGCGGTGCAGACCTTCCAGGCTTCCCCGGAATTCGCCGCCTCGGTGATGCTCAAGCAGGTCCCGAACCCGTCGAGCTTCGGCGTGGCCGAGGTGGACGAGCACGGCAACGTCACCCGCCTGGTGGAGAAGCCCAGAGAGCCCAGGAGCGACCTGGCCCTGGTGGGGATCTACCTCTTCCGCCCGAGCGTCTTCGACGCCATCGACCGGATCAAGCCCTCGCCCCGGGGTGAGCTGGAGATCACCGACGCCATCGGCGCCCTCCTGGAGATGAACCTCAAGGTGCGCTTCGAGCGGGTCACCTCCTGGTGGCTCGACACCGGCAAGAAGGACGACCTGCTGCTGGCCAACGACACGGTGCTCGACGACTGGCTCGTCCACGAGCTGCGCGGCGAGGTGGACGCCGAGAGCAAGATCAGCGGTCGCGTCTTCCTCGGCGAGGGCGCACGGGTGGAGCGCTCCGTGCTGCGCGGGCCCATCACCATCGGCCCCCGCACCCTCATCCGCGACGCGCGCATCGGCCCCTTCACCAGCATCGGCGCGGACTGCGTCGTCGCCCGCTCCTCCGTCGACCACTCGGTCCTCATGGACGGTAGCCGCATCGAGGACGTGCGCCGCCTCGAAGACTCGCTCATCGGGCGCAGGGTCATCGTTCACCCCGGCTCGACCCACTACGGCGCCCTCTCCCTCCTCGTCGGCGACGACTGCCGCATCGAGCTGGCCCGCAACGGCTGATTCTCCCCACGGAAATCCATGAAGATCCTGATCTTTGGCGCTGGCTACCTGGGCCGTCGGATGGCGCAGGCCATCGAGGGCGCCGTCCTCTCCTCCGCCGACATCACCGACGGAGCCGCGGTCGACGCGGCGCTCCGGGAGCATGCCCCGGACGCGGTGCTCAACGCCGCCGGCAAGACGGGCAAGCCCAACGTCGACTGGTGCGAGACCCACCAGGCGGAGACCTACCGGGGCAACGTCATCGGGCCGCTGCTGCTGGCCGAGCGCTGCGTCGACCGGGGGGTCTACCTGCTGCACCTGGGATCGGGCTGCATCTTCTACGGCCCTTCCCCCGATCCTGCGGGCTGGCGCGAGGAGGATCACGCCAACCCGTCCGCGTTCTACTCCCGCACCAAGTACGCCGCCGATCTGGTGCTCTCCCGCCTGCCCGGGGTCGCCGTCGCCCGGCTGCGCATGCCCATCGACGACCGCCCCGGCGACCGGAACCTCATCACCAAGCTCGCCCGCTACCGGGAGGTCGTCGACGTGGAGAACTCGGTCACCGTGGTGGAGGATCTGATCCACGCCGCGCGCCGCCTCCTGGAGCTCCGCGCCCCCGGGGTCTTCCACGTGACCAACCCCGGCACGATGCGCCACCGGGACCTCCTCGCCCTCTACCGGGAGCTGGTCGACCCGGGGCACACCTGCACCTTCATCTCCGAGCAGGAGCTGGTCGACCGAGGGCTCGCCCAGAAGGCCCGCTCCAACTGCGTCCTGGCGAGCCCCCGGCTGGCGGAGCTCGGCGTCGTGCTGCGTCCCATCGACGTCGCCCTGCGGGAGACCATGCTCCGCTACGCCGCCCACCTCCGCGGCTTAACGGACCCGGCTCCTCCCTCACGGCGGGCGCCCTCCGGCGGGTGTTGTCGTGTACCTTCCTCCCATGGAGATCAAGCAGCGCCTGCCGGAGCGACCCGCGCCCTTCGACGAGATCCTGGCCGAGATGGCCTCCTTCCGCCAGAACGACGCCGACTGGAAGGGCGGCAAGGTCTGGAGCCTCGTCTACCACGCTGGCGACGATTTTTCCGACTTCCTCAAGCGCGCCCACAACCTCTACTTCTCCGAGAACGCGCTCAACCCCATGGCGTTCAAGAGCCTCCGGCGCATGGAGGCCGAGATCGTCCGGATGACCGCCTCCATGCTCCACGGCGACCAGAACGTCGCGGGGACCATGACCACCGGCGGCACCGAGTCCATCCTGATGGCGATCAAGGCGTACCGCGAGCGCGGCAAGACCAGGGGCATCACGCGCCCCGAACTGGTCCTGCCGGAGAGCGCCCACGTCGCCTTCGAGAAGGCCGGGCACTACTTCAACGTCAAGCTCCGCAAGGCCCCCCTCGACCGCGACTTCAAGGTCGACGTCGACGCCATGCGCCGCCTCATCAACCGCAACACCATCGCGCTCGTCGCCTCCGCGCCCCAGTACCCTCAGGGCGTCATCGACCCCATCGAGGCCGTCGGCGCCCTCGCCTTGGAGAAGAAGCTCCCCTTGCACGTCGACTCCTGCATCGGTGGCTTTGTCCTCCCCTGGATCGAGAAGCTGGGTCGAAAAGTACCTCTGTGGGATTTCCGGGTACCCGGGGTCACCAGCATCTCCGCGGACGTGCACAAGTACGGGTTCTCGCCCAAGGGCGCGAGCGTGGTGGTGTACCGCTCGATGGACTACCTGAAGCACCAGTTCTTCATCTCGACGGACTGGTCCGGGGGGGTCTATGCGTCGGCCACCATGCCGGGGACGCGCCCGGGGGGAGCGATCTCCGCGGCCTGGGCGGCGATGGTCGGCATGGGGGAGGAGGGGTACCTGAAGCACACCGCGGCGCTGCTGGAGGCCTTCGACACGCTGCGGAGCGGCATCCCGAGGATCCCGGGGCTGGTGGTGGTGGGGGAGCCGGAGGCGTCGCTGATCGCCTGGTCCTCGGAGGGGTACGAGCGGAACGAGCCCCGCCTCGATGTCTACGCGGTGGCCGCCCAGATGGAGGCCCGCGGCTGGACCGTGGACCGGCAGCAGTACCCGGCCAGCGTCCACCTGACGGTGACCTCCAACCACCGGGACGTGGCCTCCGCGTACCTCGCGGACCTGCGGGAGGCTGCGGCGTACGTGGCGGCTCACCCGGAGGAGAAATCCGACGGCAACGCCGCCATGTACGGGCTGATGGCCAAGGTGCCGGTGCGGGCGCTGGTGCGCCAGGGAGTCCAGAAGGTCATGGAGTCCCTCTACGCACCCAACCCGAAATTCGAGCCGGATCCGGAGGACGCCCACCTGCTCCCTCCTCCGTTCCGTCGCTACGAGCCCCACGTCATCCGGGCCATCGACACCCTCTACGACTGGAGGATGAAGATGCGGCGACGCTATTTAATGGGCTAACGACCAGAGGCGGGCCTCCAGCTCGCCCAGCAGCGCCAGCGCGGTGCCTCGGTCCGGCAGCCCTGCCACCTCCCGCAGCGCGTCCTCGACCTCCCCGTCCAGCTCGCGCCGGAGCCCTTCGATGGCCTGGCGCTGCGCCTCCGCGAGCTTCCCGTGGCTCTCCGGAGGAAGCTGCTCCGCGAGCCACCGGTGCATCCTCCAGGATAGCCCGGCGTGGTCGGCCTCCTCCCGGGCGATCTCGGCGAGCGCCGCCCGCACCTCGGCGTCCGCGGAGCGCTCCGCCTGGTAGGCCGCCACCAGCGCCCCGTAGGTCTCCCGGACGCAGCCCTCGATCATGTTCTCCACCGCCAGCTCTTCGGCGGTGCGGGGGCGCGGGGGGGCGACGCAGGGCTCCTGCAAGGCTCCGCCGAAGCGGGTCGCGAGAGACCCCATGGCGCTGGCGTGGCGCACCTCGTCCTCCGCGGCGGTGCGGCAGCCGTCGAGGAGGTCGGCGGGGGCGCCGAGGGCGTGTAGCTCCTCCGCGAGGCGCCGGAAGGCATCCACGGAGGCGGCCTCCAGGTGGTTCATCCGGGCGAAGTACCGGCCCAGGGCGCTTTCGTCCCGGAAGAGCGCGGGCGTCAGCCCTTCGGGGCGCCTCCCGGCGCAGCCGCCGCCGGAGGTCGTGTTCTTCTTGTCGAGGAGGGTGAGCGAGCCGTCTTGCTTCACCAGGAAGAGCTGATCCTCATGGGTGAAGGGGCAGTCGTTGATGAGGGTCCCGACGGCCCACACCTCGAAGCCCTCGGCGGTCTCCCGGACCTCGAACTTGCACGGGGCGCCCATCTGGAACTGGTAGCGCATCCAGAGCTTGACCTTGGCGAGCGTGTCGATGGGGCCGAGCAGCTCCTTGAGGGCCTCCTTGCTGGTGGCGATCTTCACCTCGTCGCCCTGGGTCACCGCCACCATCTCCCGCGATTGGCCCCAGTAGAAGTGCTGGGTGCTGAGCTGGGAGGAGGTGGTCTCCTTCTTCTTTTGCTCCAGGAGGGCGAGGCAGGCGGCCTGGTCGCTGGCCTTGCCGCAGACCTCACCGTCGAGCCCCAGCGAGATCCAGGAGGTGATCCCGCCGGAGTCGCCTCCGCCGCCGGGGAGCGTCGGGTCGGTCCCTTCGAGCACCTCGACGGACGCGACGTCGAGCTGCGCCGCCAGCCCCGTGACCGGCTTGTCGCAGGTGAAGGACTCGAACGTCCCGCCCGCCGATCCTGCGGACCCGCCGGACCCGCCCGTCGCCCCCGCCGAACCGGCGCTCCCCGCGGCGCTACCACCTGCACCGGCGCCTCCGCTCCCC
>CAZSDX010000445.1:0-6242 GCA_964605685.1 uncultured Polyangiaceae bacterium | reverse complement strand
GAGCGGGGGCGACGGGGGGAGCGGGGGGAGCACCGGGGGCAGCGGCGGCAGCGGGCAGACGGTGGCGTGCACGCCGGACGTGGTGGTGAAGGCGGCGAAGCCGTGGACCATCAAGAAAGGCGATGCGGATCGGTACGTATGCTTCGGCGGGAAGATCCCGGCGACGGGGAAGAAGCGCCACATCACCGAGGTCTCGGTGAACATCGACAACACGGCGCATGCGCACCACCTGTGCATCTACGACATGGGGACGAAGGCGGTGCCGGCGAACCCGGAGGTCTGCGACGCGGGGGGCGGGGCCGTCAAGGGAGGGAAGCTGCTGCACTGCTGGGCGCCGGGGGCGGACGCGAACGTGCTCCCGCCGGAGGCCGGGTTCCCTGTCGACGCGACCAAGGACACGAACATCCTGATCGAGATGCACTACAGCAACATCCAGGGGGCGCCGGACTCGACGGACAACTCGGCGGCGACCTTCTGCACCACCGATCAGCTCCGGGAGTACGACGCGGACGTGATGGCCTTCGGGAGCTCCAGCTTCTCGCTCCCGCCGGCGCAGAGCACCACCGTGGAGGCGACGATCACCGCGCAGGCCACCTTCCTGTCCCAGGGCTGGATCCGGGTGATCCGCGGGTGGCCCCACATGCACCTGCTGGGTGTCGCCCAGAGCACCGAGGTGCTCCGCGGCGGGCAGAAGATCGGGGATCTCGGGTCCACAGACACGTACAGCTTCCACAACCAGATCAGCTACCCGGTGGACGTCACCATCAAGCCCGGCGACACCATCGTGACCAAGTGCGTCTACAACAACACGACCACCAGCGTCGTCTCCTTCGGCGAGGAGACCGAGGCGGAGATGTGCTACAACTTCGTCACCTATTACCCGAGGATCACCACCCCGGGCTGGGTCTGGCCGGCACCCACCTACCTCGGCAAGACCAAGACCTACCCGACCCCGTGATCAGAGCCTCCGGGGCAGGGTGAACCAGAAGGTGCTCCCCTCGCCGGGGATCGAGCGGGCTCCCACCTGCCCTCCGTGGGCCTCCACCACCGCCTTCACGATGGCCAGCCCGAGGCCCGTGCCTCCCTGCTCGCGCCGCGTGGTGAAGAAGCGATCCCAGACCCGGGCCAGGTTGGCCTGCGACAGCCCGGATCCGCGGTCGGTGACCTCCGTGAGAAGATCGCCGTCCTGCTCGCGGACCACGACGCTCACCGCGCCCGCCGCCGCACCGAACGCCACCGCGTTGTCCAGCAGGTTGCCGAGGGCGGAGGCCAGGCGCTCCGGGTCACCGAGGAGCACCCCCGACGGCGCCCGGTAGTCCAGGGTCACCGGCGGGTCGCCCTCCGTGTAGCGCTCGACGACCTCCGCCACGAGCTCGCGGTAGTCGAGGGTCTCGCGGCGGTCGTGGAGGTGCGCCTCGATGCGGGACAGCTCCAGCAGCCGGGACACCAGCCGGCTCAGCCGCTCCGTGTCCGCCAGGATGTTGCTCAGGAAGCGCTCCCGGGCCTGGGGGTCGTCGGCGGCGCCGTCCCGGAGCACCTCGGCGGCTCCCCGTATGGAAGCGATGGGCGTCTTGAACTCGTGGGAGACGTTCGCCGCCAGCTCGGAGATGTAGCCCAGCCGCGCGTCCAGCTCGCGGGCCATGGCGTCGAAGGCTCGGGCCAGCTCCGCCACCTCGTCGCGGCCGCTGAGCCGGAGCGCGACGCCCCGCTCCCCCGAGGCGATGCGCCGGGCCGCCTCCGTGAGCCGGGCCAGGGGCCGGGAGATGGTCAGCCCCTGGTAGAGCGCCACCGCCAGCGCCACCAGCGCCGACGCCGCCAGCACCCGCACCAGCCCGTTCCGGATGCGGTAGAGGGAGACCAGCACCGGGTAGGTGGTCCGCGACAGGTAGACGACCCCCGCCGTCGCCCCGTCGCGCCCCGGGATGGGCTCCGCAACGAACAGGCGCACGCTCCGCACCCGGTCGGAGATCCGGGTGAAGCGCCCGGGCTGACCGCCCAGCGCCTTGCGAACCTCGGCGCGCTCCCGGAAGGTGCCCGTCGCCGGAGGAGGGTCACCCACCACCACCGCATCGCCCTTGCTCCGGCGATCCGGGAGCAGCCTGCGCCCGTCGGTCACCTTCTCGACCTCCTCGGGGCCGGAGTCAAAGAGCGCTACCCCCGCGGTGTCCAGCAGCCGGATCTGCGCCCGGAGCCGCCGCGCCGAGGCCACGGCGGCCCGCTGCACCCCCTCATCCCCGAGCCCCGCCGACGAGGCCATGGACGCCAGCGAGAGCGCCACCACCGCCATGCCTTCCTCCTCCGAGCGGAGCAGCTCGCGCTCGAAGGTCCGGGCGAAGGACAGCCCCGCCACCGGCAGGATCACCAGCAGCACGCTCGCCACCAGCAGCCGCGTCCGGATGCGGAAGAGCTGGTGGTACCAGGGCGCCCTCGGATCGCTCACGTCCGCAGCTTGTAGCCGAGGCCGTAGACGGTCTCGATGGGGTCGTGGCCCGCGTCGCGGAATTTCTTCCGGATGCGCTTGACGTGGGTGTCGATGGTGCGCTCCGTGATCAGGTTGTCGTAGGAGTAGGCGACCTCCATGAGCTGCCCCCGGGAGAGCACCCGCCCGGGGCGCTCCATCAGCGCCGCCAGCAGCCCGAACTCGGTCACCGTCAGCCGGACCGGCGTACCAGCGCAGCTCACCTCATGGCGCGCCGGATCCAGCCGCACGGGGCCGTGAATTCGCGGCGCCTCCGCCGGGCCCGGGGGGGCGTCGGAGAAGCGCCGGAGCACCGCCTTCACCCGGGCCAGCAGCTCCCGCACGCTGAAGGGCTTGGTCACGTAGTCGTCGCCCCCCAGCTCTAGCCCCAGGATCTTGTCGATCTCCTCGTCCCGCGAGGACAGGAAGACCACCGGCACCCTCGACCCCTGGCGCATCCGGCGGCACACCTCCAGCCCGTCCACCTCGGGCATCATCACGTCCAGCACCACCAGATCGAAGGGGCCTCGCCGGGCGAAGGCCTCCAGCCCCTGCTGCCCGTCCGCCGCCGCCTCCACGGAGAAACCCTCCCGCTGGAGCGCGTAGATCACCACGTCGCGCAGGTGCGGGTCGTCGTCGACCAGCAGGATCTTCCGGCTCATCGCCCCCAGGATGACAAGCCCTCGCGGGGGGGTCCAGCGCGCTCGGAGGGCGCGCCTCAGGCGGTCGCCTGGCGCTTCTTCCAGATCCCCGCCAGCACGCCGAAGGGGACCATCGGCAGGACCAGAATTGTGAGCACGATCATGACAAGGAACCCCACCACCGTCGCCCCGAAGCGCGCCGCCACCCCCGCCCCCGCCGGAGGCTCGCCCGCCGGGAGGCGCTCGGCCCGGACCTCCCCCACGGTGCGGCCGAGTTGCTCCTCCAGCTCCTCGCCGTAGAGCGTCCGGCTCCCCAGCCCCCGGGCAAACGCCCGGTACGTCCGCCCGGGGCAAGCGAGCACCCCCGCCGCCGTCCCCGACAGGTTCAGCGCCCAGGCCGCCCACTGATCCTTGCAGCCCGCCCCGATCTCCCAGGCGCTGATCTCGAACTCCCCCAGGGTGTCGGTCCGGTAGCCGGTCAGGATGTGGTGCAGGTCGTGGTAGCGCACCGCCCTCACCCGCCCCTCCGTGTTCGGGAACGGCATCGGCACCGGCCCCAGCTTGAAATCCACCCACGCGTCCCCGTACCCTCCGTCCTCGCCAAAACGGTTGTCCCGGAAGTAGCGGGCGCGGGCCTCTCGCAGGGTCATCCCGGGGTCGTAGCTGCTGTCCATGATGTCCTCCTTGATGAGCGTGCTCATTATTTACGACGCATCCCCCGGAGATCAAGGGGTTGCCTGGAACCATTTTCGAGGCATCCTCCCGGGGAGGCATGAGCAAGGCCAGCAAGGAAGGGGCGAGCCGGGGGCAGAAGAAGCAGGACAGGCGGGAGAAGATCCGGCAGGCCGCGTGGGAGCTGTTCCTGGAGGAGGGGTACGACGGGGCGACGACCCGGGCGGTGGCGGAGCGGGCCGGGATCGCGGCGGGGACGCTCTTTTTGTACGCGAAGGACAAGCAGGATCTGCTGTTTCTGGTGATGCACGACCGGCTGGAGGTGGCGGTGGAGGAGGCCTTCGACACGCTGCCCCGGCGCGGTCCCCTGCTGGAGCGGTGGATGCACCTGTTCCGGCGGATTTTCCGGATGTACAGCGAGCACCCGGCGCTGGGCGCGGCCTTTGTCCGGTCGCTCCCGGGGGCGAGCGGGCCCAACGCGGAGCGGGTGAACGCGCTCACCTTCGCCTTCCTCCACCGGCTGGCGGCGCTGGTGCGCGACGCCCAGGAGCAGGGGGAGGTCGCCCCGGAGGTGCTGCCGATGCAGGCGGCCAGCAACGTGTTCAGCCTCTACTTCGGGGCGCTGCTGGCGTGGCTCTCGGGGATGCTCCCGCTGGAGCTGGCCCTGGAGGAGCACCTCAGGCCCGCGCTGGCGCTCCAGATCCGTGGGCTGCGCCCCGGGTGAAGCTCAGGCGGAAGGATCCAGCGCGGCGCGGGCGCCCTCCACGCGCCCGAGCAGCTCCGCCACCAGCTCCCGCACGTCCCCGGCGCTCGCCCCGGAGAACCGCAGCACCAGGATCTGCGCCCGGAGCCGCCGGCACAGCGCCAGCAGCGCCTGCCGCTCCCCCTGCGCCTCGTCCCGCAGCGCGACCAGCCGGGCCCGGCTCTCCCGCACCTCCGGATCCTCCAGGGAGGCGAACTCCCCCTGGGCCAGCACCTCTCGCAGCTCCCCCAGCCGGGCGGCCAGCTCGTCGAGGCGGAGCCGGAGCGGTTCGAGCTGCTCCGGCAGAGGGAGCAGCGGCGCGGCGCGGGTGCCCTGGATCTGGCGGAGCGCCTCCAGCAGCGCCTCGAAATCCGGATCGTCCCGCCGGTCCGGGCGGCGCCCCTCCTCGACGGAGAGGGCCACCGGAGCGATCAGCGGCCAGAGCACCAGGGTCAGCGCCAGATCCGCCGGAGCCTTGCGCCCACGCCGCGCCACCAGCAAGCAGGCCCCGACCCCCAGCAGCAGGTAGAAGATCGCCAGGTCCAGGAGGGTCATTCGACGTCGCGCTCCTGGCGGGGGCCCCGGTCCTCGTGCGTGTCCTCCGGATCGTAGACCCCGGCGGCAGAGCGGCCGGAGCGCCACACGGCGTCCAGCAGATCCCCCTCGATGGCCCGGACGAAGGGCACCTGGGTGGTCCTTGGCCTCACCAGGAAGGGCCGGAGCAGCCAGCTCGTCTGGCCGCCGACCACGGCAAAGACCGCCAGGAAGGCGAGCCCCGCCGCGACCCCTCCGCCGCGCCGGGTGAGCCCCCGGAACAGCAGCCCGGAGGCCGAGAGCCCCGCCAACCCGCAGGCCAGGGCCACCACCAGCGCCGTGGCGTGGTAGCCGAGCCACCCGGCCAGCAGCCAGAGCACCGGGGCCAGCCCCGCCAGCACCAGGGCGAAGCGAGCGCAGGCCCCCAGCGTCAAGGTGACCACCTCCCGGGCGGAGAGCCGCACCCGCAGCGCCCTCGCCAGGGCCACGAAGGCAGGCATGCAGATCGCCATCGTCCCCAGCAACAGCAGCGGCACCTTCACCGCCCCGTACACCACCTGCACCCCGCCCCGGTACGCCCCCACCACCGCCCCGAAGACCCCCGCCCCCAGCGCCACCGTCGCCAGCAGCGTCCGGGTCAGCGGCACCAGATCGGCGCCGTCCAGCTCGTCGAGGAACCGCTGCGGCGCCCGGAGCAGCCGCTCCACGGCGCCGGACTCCCCCTCCTCCTCGTCCTCGGGGGCGACCTGCGCGGGCAGCGGGGCCACCGTCCTCTCGGCGGCTGGGGAAAGGGGATGGGCCGGCGGTCGGGGCGCCTCGGGGAGCGGCTCCTCGGCGCCTGACGCCCCGGGGAGCGGGAGCGGCGTGGCGATGGACTGGCTCATCAGGCGCCTCCCTTCCGGAGCAGCTCGATCATCAGCCGGAGCCCCAGCAGCACCGCGAAGACCGTCCAGAGGATCGTGGCCGCCCGGGGGCCGTCCCGGCGCTCGCCCTGGAGGGTCTCCCGGGTGATGGCGCTGATCGCCGCGCAGCCGACCGCCGCGCAGCTGACCACCAGCAGCAGCGGCCCCGTGCGGGTGGTGAGGGTGACGGAGAGGTAGGCCGCTGGCGCCGCTAGCCCCAGCAAGGCGGTCCCCACGGCGGCCAGGGTCCGGGCACAGCGGGCCGCCGTGGCCGCAGCGCTCTGGCGCCCCCC
>CAZSDX010000444.1:0-6252 GCA_964605685.1 uncultured Polyangiaceae bacterium | reverse complement strand
GATTGTGGCGCACAACGTACAGACGCTGGTGGCCGAGGATGGAACAGCCGTTCAAATCAGAGGGGATTACGATCTGAGGATCACAACGGAAAGCAACAAGACCTTCACCTTTGACCACCCCATCCTGGTCGAGCCCATAAAGAATGGATATGGCGTTCGAGGGGGCAACCAAACCCTTAAAAATTTCGACGTTTTCGCGATCAAGAAAGTCGAAATAGGTCAACTTGATCGGGTGAAAAGTGCGCTCCTTGCCTCTGCTGTTACTGCTGGGGTTGCGTTTGTTCTCCTTGCTGCCCTCATCGGTTCGTCGGCATCGGGCACCTCTCCCTGAGGAGGGACCTCACCCCCGCGGGCGGGTGAGGTCACCCGATCCGGTGGTACTCCCGGTACCAGGCGACGAAGCGGCGGATTCCTTCGCGGATGGGTGTCCGGGGGCGGAAGTCGACGGCCTCCGCCAGCGCGTCGATATCGGCGTAGGTGGCGGGGACATCGCCGGGCTGTAGCTCCAGGAAGCGCTTGTTCGCCTGGATTCCCAGCTCCTCTTCGAGGCAGGAGATCATCTCCATCAGCTCGACCGGCTGGTTGTTTCCGATGTTGTAGAGGCGGTAAGGGGCGAAGCTGGAGCCCGGATCCGGGGCGTCGCCGCGCCAGGAGGGCTCCGGGGAGGCCACCCGGTCGAGCACCCGCACGACGCCCTCCACGATGTCATCGATGTAGGTGAAGTCGCGGCGCATCTTCCCGTGGTTGAAGACGTCGATGGGCTCGCCCGCCAGCATGGCCCGGGTGAACAGGAACAGGGCCATGTCCGGGCGCCCCCAGGGGCCGTAGACGGTGAAGAAGCGCAGCCCCGACACCGGGAGCCGGAACAGGTTGGCGTAGCTGTGGGCCATCAGCTCGTTGGCCTTCTTGGTGGCCGCGTAGAAGCTCATGGGGTGATCCACGTTGTCGTGGACCGAGAACGGGACCCGGGTGTTGGCCCCGTACACCGAGCTGGACGAGGCGAAGACCAAGTGCTTGACCCCGTGGTGGCGGCACCCCTCCAGGATGTTGGCGAAGCCCACCAGGTTCGACTGGACGTAGGCCCCCGGGTTCTTGAGCGAGTAGCGGACCCCCGCCTGCGCCGCCAGGTGAACCACCCCATCGAAGGCCCCCCGGGCGAAGAGCGCCACCAGCGCCTCGCCGTCCGCCAGGTCCAGCCGCTCGAAGGAGAAGCCCTCCCGCGCCTGAAGCCGCGCCAGCCGGGCCAGCTTCAGGTTCGGATCGTAGTAATCGTTGAGGTTGTCCAGCCCGACGACCTGCCTGCCCTGGTCGAGGAGGCGGTGGCTTACGTGGGAGCCGATAAAGCCGGCGGCTCCCGTGACAAGGACGCGCTGCATCGTGAACGTCCTCCTAGCCCACAAAGCCCCCCGGGCCAAGCCGTGCTCGCCTCGACTCCCCGGAGCGAACCCCTTGTTTGTCCGGGGTTGACCCCGCCAGGGGGAGTGATTTCTATCCGCTCCGCTGAACCCTCCCCCAGAGGCCCTACCATGAGCGAGACCCACAAGTTCCAGGCCGAGGTGAGCCAGCTCCTGAAGCTGGTCATCAATTCGCTGTACAGCAACAAGGAGATTTTCCTCCGCGAGCTGATCTCGAACGCCTCCGACGCCATCGACCGGCTGCGCTTCCGGTCGATCCGGGAGCCGGAGCTGACCGCCGACGGGACGCCCTTCGAGATCCGGCTGATCCCGGACCGGGAGGCGGGCACCCTCACCATCGAGGACACCGGCGTCGGGATGACCCACGACGAGCTGGTCAAGAACCTCGGGACCATCGCTCACTCGGGGACGCGGGCCTTCCTGGAGCGGCTCCAGAGCGGCGACAAGCCCAGCCTGATCGGCCAGTTTGGCGTGGGGTTTTACAGCGCCTACCTGGTGGCCGACCGGGTGGACGTCCTCAGCCGGGCGGCGGGCGAGACCCAGGCGTACCGCTGGTCATCGGACGCCCAGGAGTCCTTCACCGTCGAGGAGGCGCAGCGGGTCGAGCGGGGTACCTCGGTGGTGCTCCACCTGCGGGAGGAGCACAAGAAATTCCTGGACGACTGGGAGCTCCGGGAGCTGGTCCGCCGCTACTCGGACTACGTGAGCCACCCGATCCGGCTCCGGGTGAGCGAGGGCGAGCAGTCGGGGAAGTTCGAGTCCATCAACAAGGCCAGCGCCCTGTGGCAGCGCTCCCCCAAGGAGATCACCCAGGCGCAGTACGACGAGTTCTACCGCCACCTCACCCACGATTTCGACGGTCCGCTGGCGCAGACGCACTTCCAGATCGAGGGATCGCTGCTGTTCTCCGGCATCCTGTTCCTGCCGAAGAAGGCGCCCTTCGATCTGTTCCAGGCCCAGGGGCGCCGGGGCATCCACCTCTTCGTCAAGCGCGTCTTCATCCTGGAGGACTGCGACGAGCTGCTGCCGCCCTGGCTCCGCTTCCTCCGGGGCGTCGTCGACTCGGACGACCTCCCCCTCAACGTGTCGCGGGAGATGCTCCAGGATTCCTCCATCATCCGGACCATCCGCAAGCAGGTCGTCAAGAAGACCCTCGATCTGCTGGAGGAGCTGGCCAAGGATCAGCCCGGCAGCTACGCGACCTTCTGGGAGCAGTTCGGCGCCGTGCTCAAGGAGGGGATCGCCTCCGACGGCGAGTACCGGGACCGCCTCGCGGACCTGGCGCGCTTCGCCTCCACGCAAGGGTCGGAGCTGACCTCGCTGGCGGACTACGTGGCCCGCATGCCCGAGGGGCAGAAGGATATCTACTATGCCATCGGAGACTCGAAGGAGGCGGTAGCGTCGAGCCCGTACCTGGAGGCGCTCCGCAAGCGGGGCTACGAGGTGCTTCTGCTGAGCGATCCCATCGACGAGTGGGCCATCGACGCGCTCCGCACCTACAAGGAGAAGAAGCTGGTGAGCGCCATGCGGGCGGACCTCAAGCTGGACGAGCCGAGCGAGGAGGACAAGAAGCAGAAGGAGGCGGTGGCGCCGCTGTTTGACCGGATCAAGACCTTCCTCAAGGACAAGGTGGTGGACGTGCGTCCCTCGGAGCGCCTCACGGACTCGCCGGCCTGCCTGGTGGTGCCCCAGGGAGCCCACCACGCACCCATGGAGCAGCTTCTGCGGGCCTCGGGGCGGAACCTGGGGGCGACCCGGCGCATCCTGGAGGTGAACCCCACGCATCCGCTGATCCAGAGCCTCCAGCGCCTCAACGAGCAGGATCCTTCCTCGGCGAAGCTCCAGGACTGGGTCGAGACGCTCTACGATCAGGCGGTCCTGATGGAAGGGGGACGCATCGACGACCCCAACCGCTTCGCCCGCCGGGTGACCAACCTGCTGCAGGAAGTGGCCGCCGGGGCGAGCCGGTGAAGGCGCCCTCCCACGGGATCCGCTTCGAGCTGCTCCGCGAGGGCGACGCGCCGCCGCGCTACCGGGTGGAACTGCAAGGCCCCGCGGTGACCTGGACCGGCGAGGCGACGATCGCCCCGGAGGACGGCGCCGTCACCCTCGCCCCCTTCGCCCCCGAGGAGCCCCCCGCCTGGGCCATCAGCACCCTGCGGGCCTTCCTGCGGAGCGAGTGGCGCTCCCGCCGCGACGCCCCGGAGACCCCCTGGCCCTCGCGCCTCACCCGCTGGCGCGCTGAGCGGTGATCCAAGGCTCAGCGGATCCGGGCGTCGCGCCAGCCCACCCAGTAGGGGCCGTCGGGGCCGTGCTCCCGCTTCCACACGGGGACGCGGTCCTTGATGCGGTCGATCAGCAGGCGGCAGGCGCGGAACGCCTCGTCCCGGTGGGGAGCGCTGGCGGCGCACAAGACCGCCACGTCGCCGATCTGGAGCGCGCCGATCCGGTGCTGGGCGGCGAGGCGGACCCCGGGGATCTCCGCCTCGATTTCGGTCATGATGCGCTCCATCTCCGCGACGGCCATGGCGGGGTAAGCCTCGTACTCCAGCAGCGAGATGGAGAGCCCCTCGCTGTGGTCGCGGACGGTACCAAGGAAGGTGGCGATGCCGCCGGCCTGGGGGTGGCGCACCGAGGCGAGCACCTCGTCGAGGGAGAGGGGCTCCGGGCGGAGGACCGAGCGGCTCACGAGGGGGACCTCCGCCAGTGGCCCGTGCGGCCGCCCTCTTTCTCTTCGAGCACGATGGGCCCGATCTCCACGTCGCGCTGCATCCCCTTCACCATATCATAGAGGGCGAGGGCCGCGACGCTGGCGCCGGTCAGCGCCTCCATCTCGACGCCGGTGCGATCGATCGCCTCGGCGGTGGCCAGGATGCGCACGACCCCCGGCTCCTCCGGGAACTCGAAGCGCACGTCCACCCGCGTCAGGTGCAGGGCGTGGCAGAGGGGGATCAGCTCGTGGGTGCGCTTGGCGCCCTGGATCCCGGCGATACGGGCGACCCCGAAGGCATCCCCCTTGGGGGCCCCCTGCTCGCTTATCCTTGCCAGCACCGAGGGCTCCATGGCGACGCGCGCCGAGGCGACCGCGCGGCGCATGGTGGTCGGCTTGTCGGCGACGCCTACCATGCGGGCCTCTCCCTTCTCGTCGAGGTGCGTCGGCGCAGGCACCCCGCAGCGCTCGTCAAAGAACGCCAGCAGGTGCTCCTGCCGCTCGGGGCGGGCCAGGTGCCGGAAGGCGTAGCGCTCCAGCGCTCGGAGCGAGGCCCAGCGTTCGAGGGTGAGCAGACGCCGAGGCCCCAGGAGCCCCGGGAGCGCCGGCAACACCTCGTCCACCGGAGGATCCGTGCGCGCCTCCACGGCGGTCGGCGGAGGGCTAGCCTTGGACACCAGCGCCCTCACCTGCACCACCGGCACCTGATCGCTGGCACCGGCCTCGATCAGCGCCAGGCGATCCTCCCGCGGGAGGCTCTGCCAGCCCAGCAGCGGGAGCTTCTGCCCCGCTAGATCGAGGGCACGCCGGGCCGCAAGAGGCAGGAGGGAGAGGTCTTCCGTCTGCTCGAAAGCGAAAATCGTCGGGGTCTTTGTCTTCATGGGGCTGTCATGACCCTGGCTGCGACGGCTGCCCCTCCGAGGAGCAGGACCAGCAGGACCGCGACCAGAGGCCCCCGGTACGAGACCTGGGGGATCTGGAGGGGCTCCTCCGGAGCGGAGGGCGAGGCAGGAGGGCGGAGCGTGGGTTCCCCGGCGGGCAGCGTGGGGCGCTGGCCGATGGCCTCGGCCCCCTCCCCCTGGAGAGCCGACCAGGAAGCGCCAGGGAAGCGGGAGGCGAAGGCGTCGATCCTGGCCAGCACGCCGGCGCTGGAGGGCGAGGCGAAGGAGGCGAGGTCACGGGCGAGGGCCACCCCGTCGGGGTAACGGTCGGCCAGGGCGCGGGCCAGGCAGGCGCGGATCACCGGCTCGAAGGAGCGAGGGAGCTCGGGGCGGAGCTCCCGAAGCGAAGGGATGGGCGCCGAGAGAACGTTGGAGAGGACCACGCCGACGTTGGATCCGTCGAAGGGGGTCTTTCCGACGAGCAGCTCGAAGAGCACGACCCCCAGCGACCAGAGGTCGCTCCGGGGATCGACGTCCCTGGCGGCCAGCACCTGCTCGGGGGCCATGTAGAGCGGAGAGCCGATGAGCGAGTGCGTCTTGGTGAGGGCGACCCCTGGCGTCCCGTCGCCGTGCTGCTTGGAGATGCCGAAGTCGAGCACCTTGAGCAGGCGGGAGCCGTCCGGCTGGCGGGCCAGGAAGAGGTTGGAGGGCTTGAGGTCCCGGTGGACGATCCCCTGGGCGTGGGCCTCGATGATCGCCTCCAGCGCCTGCAGGATCCAGTCGACCGCGGTGGCCAGCGGGAGCGGCCCCTGCGCCGCCAGCTCGCTGGCCAGGTCGTGGCCTTCCAGGTACTCGATGGCCATGAACGGCGTGTTCTCGTCGTGAAACCCTGCGTCCAGCACCCGGGCCACGTGGCGTCCGGAGAGCTGGCTCACCAGGCGGACCTCCCGCTGGAAGCGCGCCAGCGCCTCCTTCTGTTCGAGGGCCTCCGGCAGCAGCAGCTTGACCGCGACCCGGGCTCCCTCCGGTGTCGTGGCGGCCACGACCACGCCCATCGCCCCCTGACCCAGCACCCCCTCGACCCGGTACTTGCCGCCGACCAACGACCCTGGATGCACCGGGAGCACGGCAAGATCCGACGAGGGTTCGGCCATCCGGATCAGCGCCTCCGGCGGCGAGCCCCCAGCGCCAGCGCCCCCGCGACCAGCGCGAAGCCGAGCCCGCCAGCGGCTCCCGCCACGCGGCC
>CAZSDX010000443.1:0-6254 GCA_964605685.1 uncultured Polyangiaceae bacterium | reverse complement strand
GCCCGGAGGGGCACCCCTCGCAGGCGCCGAAGGAGCCGCCGGGGAGGCAGGTCTGCGCGCCGGTCACGGTGGTGCCGGGGCAGGCGCAGGCGACCGTCTGGCCGGGGGTGCAGCCAGGGGGCACCGCAGAGGAGAGACCGGAGTCCTCTTCGCCCGAGCACCCCACCAGCGACAGGGCCAGGAGCCAACCACGCACGACCTTCGTCATGGCGGCCAGGGTAGCGCCTCGCCCAGGCGGAGCAATCCCAAGAACTGGAGGGCGAAGGCACCGCCCTCCCGCCTGAGGACCCCCTGGCCACGGGCGGCGCCCGGGGATAGCTTCCCCCGGTGCGCCACCTCCTCGCACTGCTGCTTCTCCCGCCGGTTCTTTTGGGCTGTCGCCGCGAACCTCCCACGACCCCCACCGGGACCGCCGCCGCGGCGCTGGCGCCGAGGGTCATCCCGGTGCGTGTGGTGCAGATGGTGGGGGCCTGCCAGCGCTGCAACCCGACGCTGGCCTGCTCGCCCCAGGATCGCTGCGGGGTCAACGAGTGCGCGCCGGATCTGATCCGGCTCGACAACCTGGAGGCGCGCATCGCCGAGGCGAACCAGGTCTTCGCCCGGGCCGGCATCTCGTTCTTCCTCGGCAGCCTGGAGAAGTACGCGATGCCGGACCTCATCGACCTGAACCAGCGGGGGACCGTCCCCTGGTGGCAGGTGCGGTTCCAGCTCCGCCAGGCGCTCCCCTACCTGCCCTGCGACGCCTTCCCGCCGGAGATGGCGCTGACCCCGCGGGAGTGGCTCATCCGGGCCTCGACGCTCTTCAGCCCGGTGGAGGCCATCCCCTTCTGGGTGACCTCGGTGAGCATGGGAGGCTACGGGATCTACCCCTGGCGAGCCCGGGCCATCCTCATCGACGCTAACCAGATCAACCGCCACCGGGACACGAATTTCTCCCACGAGATCGGCCATTTCCTCGGCCTCCCTCACACCTTCGGCAGCCCCAACCTCTACCGCCAGGGGAGCTACAACCTGGAGGCCGGAACCCTCAAGATCCCTCCCCGCCGCGAGCCGGTCACCTTCAAGGAGTACTGGGAATTCGTCTACCGGCCAGGGCACCCGCACTTCTTCTTCCTGCGGCGCGACGACGTGCGGGCCGAGGACGAACCGCTGCTCAGGCCCATGCAGTACTGGGACCTCTCGCCGGCGCAGCCGAGCAACTGCGTGCTGGACAAGGCCACCTGCCGCTACGCCTGCAACATCCAGGGCGAGTGGATCCAGAGCGGAGACCCGAGGCTGCGGGCCCTCTCCTTCGTCCAGCGGGTGGCGGGCCCGGGGGGCGCCCCGGTGGACCAGCTCGGCATCAACATCATGGACTACAACCAGAGCCCGAGCTGCCAGGCCAACGGGATCTCCGAGTCCCAGATCCGGCAGCTCCGGAGCGTGCTGGACCACGACATCCCCCTCGACGACCAGCAGGCCTACCCGGGCGTGACCGGCGTACGCACCCGGCTCGGCGTGGCCCCCGGAGCGCAGCCACGAACCCACCTCGACACCGACCTCAACCACGTCGAGGAACCCCTCCCGCCGCTCCAGGTCGGCATGCACCCCTCCTGGGCCGACGACCTGCTGACCCCCGGCGAGCCGGTCTTCCAGCCAGCGCTGGCCGGCCCTGCCGCTCCCCCGCCCTCCCTGGAGGAGCCTTTATTTCCCCTTCTTCGCCGGGGCGTTCTTCTTCGGAGGCATCGCGGGCTTCTGCACCTCGACCTTCCCCAGCTTCAGGGCGTCGATGGGGGCACGCACCACCTCCGCGTCCCCCACCAGGATGACCCGGAAGCGCTCCGGCGCGAGGTACCTGGCGGCGACCCGCCGGACATCCTCCCGGGTGACCCGCTCCAGCCGCTCGGCGCGCCGCGCGAACTCGTCCAGGGGCAGGCCGTAGATCGCCATGGACGCGAGGGTCGAGGCGGTGCCGCCGGCGGACTCGAAGAACGAGGGGAGCCTGCGGATCAGGTACGCCTTGGCGTCCGCCAGCTCCTCCTCGGTGACCGGCTCGGTACGGATCTTCTCCAGCTCGGCGAAGATCTCCCGCAGGGCGTCGGCGGTGTGCTCGCGGACGATGGCGCCGTTGATGGAGAAAGGTCCGGGCCCCTGGCGCATGGCGAAGTTACTCCCGGCGCCGTAGGTGTAGCCGTGCTTCTCCCGCAGGTTGAGGTTGAGCCGGCTGGAGAACTGGCCGCCCAGGATGGTGTTCATCAGCAGGATGGCCTCGAAGTCGGCGGTGGACCGGGGCACCCCCACCTGGGCCACCGCCACGTTGGACTGGGACGCGCCAGGACGATCCAGGATCAGCACCTTCGAGGCGTCCTTTGGCGGCGGCGGAGCCTGCACCTCCCGGGCCTTCTCCGCCTTGCCCCGGAGCTTGCCCAGCGCCTTCTCCAGCGCCTCCACCAGGGCGTCCTTCGAGAAATCGCCCGCGGCCACCACCGCGAGGCGATCCGGCTGGAAGTGCGCCCGGTGGAAGGTCGACAGATCCGCCGTGGAGATCTTCTCCACCGCGGCCTCGTCGCCCAGCAGTGCCGAGGCGTAAGGGTGGTTGGGCGGGTAGAGCGCCGCGTCCGTGGCCCGCTGCAGGAGCCGCCCCGGGTTGTCCCGCTCCTGCTGGAGCGAGGTCAGCCGGCGGGCGCGCTCCAGGGCCAGCTCGTCCCTGGGGAAGGTGGGCTCGCGGATCACCTCCGCGATCAGATCGAGGGCCTCGAGCAGCTTGGAAGAGAGCACCTGGACCCCCACGTAGCCCCCGTCGTGATCGACGCTGGCCCAGTGGGAAGCGCCGAGTCCCTCGAAGGCGTCGCTCACCTCGGTGGCGGAGCGCTTCTTCGTCCCCGCCAGGAGCATCGCGCCGGTGAAGGAGCCCACGCCAGGGCGCCCCTGGGCGGCGCCGCGGGTGGCGACCACCTGGAGCGCCACGATGGGGAGCTGGCGCTGCTCCACCAGCAGCACCCGGATGCCGTTGGACAGGCGTGCCTCCTGGATCCGCGGGGGCGTGAACTGGACCGCCGGCCCAGGCGGGGGCGCCTGCTTGCGGAAGTCCGCGTCCGGCGTCTCCGTGGGAGGCGGCGGCGGAGGGGACGAAGACGAGGCGGGAGGAGGCGGGGGTGGCGTCCGCGGGGCGACGGCGGGCGGGGTCGATTCGCAGGCGACCAGCAGGGCCAGGGCGCCAGGGAGCAAGCGGAGCGCGCGCATCAGCGGACCTCCTGGAGGCGACCGGCGCGGGGGGCACCGGGGGTGGGGACGACGACGGTGATCACCCGGCGGTCCAGGGGCAAGGAGGCAGCGGCCTTCGAGAGGTCGGCGGCCTTGAGGGCCTGGTAGCGGGCGACATCCTTCTCGAAGAACCCGGGATCCCCGGTGTACTGGTTGTAATGGTTGAGCAGGTTGGCGCGGGCGGTGACCCGCTCGTTGCCGAAGATCAGGTGGGCGAGGAGCTGCGCCCGGGCGCGCTCGACCTCTGCCTCGGTGGGCGGCGTCGCCCTGAGCTTCTCCAGCTCCTCGTCGATGACCTTGAGAGCTTCCTCCGGATCCTTCCCCTTGCGCAGGGTGACGATGATCCCGAACTCGCTCGCGAGCTGCATGGATCCCTGGTACGCCGAGACATCCTGGGCGATCTGGAGCTCGCGCACCAGCCTGCGGTGGAGCCTGCTGGACTTCCCTTTCTCCAAGATCATCGCCAGCGCGTCCATCTCCGCGTCGCTCTGGGTGAAGGCGGGGGCGGTGGGCCAGTGGAGGTAGAGCCGGGGCAGCTCCACGTCCGCCTCGACCTTGAGCCGCTTCACCCCCGCCAGCGTCGACGGAACAGGGTCTTTTTTGACCGGAGGGGCGGCCCCCGGGACGATGGGCCCGAAGTACCTGGCGATCTGCTCCCTGGCGTCTTTGGGGTTGATGTCGCCGGCGACGACGAGGGCAGCGTTGTTGGGGACGTAGAAGGTCTTGAAGAAGGCGCGCACGTCGTCGAGGGAGGCGCGGTCCAGGTCCTCGGGGGAGCCGATGGTCAGCAGCCGGTAGGGGTGATCGCCGGGGAAGAGCTGCTCGCGGACGAAGGAGAAGACGAGGCCGTAGGGGGCGTTCTCGTAGTTCTGTCGGCGCTCGTTCTTCACGACGTCGCGCTGGTTCTCGAAGGTCTTCTGGTCGGCGTGATCGAGGAGGAAGGCCATGCGGTCGCTCTCCAGCCAGAGCGCCAGGGCGAGCTGGTTGGAGGGGAGCGTCTCGAAGTAGTTGGTGCGGTCGGTGTTGGTGGTCCCGTTTCGGTCGCTGACGCCGGCGCGCTCCAGGTACTTGAAGAACATGTCCTCGCCGACGTTGCGCGACCCCTGGAACATCACATGCTCGAAGAGGTGAGCGAAGCCGTTCTTCCCCGGGGCCTCGTCCTTGGAGCCGACGTGGTACCAGACGTTGACGGCGACCACGGGCGTCCGGTGATCCTCGTGGAGGATCACCTCCAGGCCGTTGTCGAGCCTGTATTTCTCGAAGGGGATGCGACCGGGCTGCTGGGCGTCGGCGAGGGCCGGCGCGAGGGAAAGGGCCAGGGCCCCCAGGTACGACAAGGCGCGGCGTAGCATGAGGTTGCTGGTAGCTTCCTTCCGGCGGGGGGCCAAGCCCGTCGCCGATGAAACCATTTTCCCGCCGGCTCGTAGTGTCGCAGAAAACCCACCCCCGGATCCCTCAACGAACCACGATGAACACCGCGCCCTGGATTCTCCTCGCCTGCCCCCTGCTGCTAGCCGCCTGCTCCAAGGACCCTCCGGCGCCAGCCGCCGGCTCGCCCCCGTCCCCTGCCACCAGCGCCTCGGCCCCGCCGAAGGCCAGCGCCGGGGAGGCCCCCCGGAGCGGCGTCGAGCTGAAGATCTCCCGGGGGAAGAGCACCTTCCTCATCGACGCTCCCCTGGAGAAGATCAAGGGGCAGGCCGAGGAGAGCAAGGGGAAGCTCTCCCTGGATCCGGCGGATCTCTCCCGCACCCGGGGGGAGGTGAGCTTCCGGCTCACCTCGCTGAAGACGACGACCTTCGGCGACGCAGACAAGGACAGCTCCCAGACCGACCACGCCCGGAACTGGATGCAGGTCGGCGCCGAGTCCAAGGCCGAGGACAAGGCGAAGTACGAGTGGGCCACCTTCACGATCACGTCCGTCGAGGTGATCCCGACGAAGCTCCAGGAGGCGAAGGAGGAGAGCGGCGCCCGGGTCGTCAAGGGGAAGGTCTCCGGCGATTTCACCCTCCACGGGGTGACCAGCAAGAAGACCCTCGCCTTCACCGCCACGCTCCAGGGCCCCCCGGAGCGCCCCACCCGCCTCACCCTGAAGACCGAGGCCCCCTTCGAGGTGTCGCTCAAGGAGCACGACATCAAGCCCCGGGACAGCGTGGGCTCGTTCCTCAACGGCGCGCTGGAGAAGATCGGAAAGAAGATCGACGATCGGGTCCAGGTCTCTCTGGAGGTTGAGGCGGGAAGCTGATACGGAACCCCGGTCGGAGGTCGCATGCTTCAGCGCAAGGCTCGCAGGGAAGGATCGTCTCGCCCCGTCGACGAGGGGGCGCTCCTCGACGGGCTCCCGTGGATCGCCGAGGCGAGCTTCCTGGTGGCCGCCGCGAGCGAGGAGATCTTCGAGGAGGATATGCTGGCGCTGGCGTCGGTGCTGGCATCCGTGTTCGACGGCCGGGTCCCCGACGAGAGGTGGATGGATTTCTTCGAGGCCGCCGCCAACGCCCTGGAGAACAACGGCTGGGAGGATCGGCTGGATGCCCTGGCCGCCAACCTCCCCCCCACCGCTCGTCCGCTGGCGCTGCTTGCGGCGGCGGTTGCCCTGGTCATCGACATCGATCACACCCCGGGGCACCTCCCCGATTCCTACCTCCGGGTCGCGGAGGCCGTCGGCGCCACCGAGGCGGAGGCCCGCGCCGCTATCCCCGAGGCGCTCGCCCTGTTCGCCGCCGCCTGAGCCGCCCTGCGGGGGCTCAGGGCCACTTCAGATCGCGCATCGTCGCGTGGTAGCGCGCCTGGTACTTGCTGTGGCACACCTTGCACTGGGCCTTGGCGCCGTCGAAGTCGCCGGCCTGGGCCTTGGCGGCGCCGGTCGCGCAGATCGCCGCCCAGCCGCCGAACCCCGGGGGCGCCTTGGACATGGCGTTGAAGGCCCGCGCCAGCCGCTCCGTGTCGCCGGAGGCCACCGCCCCGCCCGCCACGCTCTTCATCCACCGCTGCATGGGGCAGTCAGGCTTCCCCTT
>CAZSDX010000442.1:0-6263 GCA_964605685.1 uncultured Polyangiaceae bacterium | reverse complement strand
AGGGCGATGGCGGCGAAGTGCGCCTCCTCGAAGGAGACCCGCCCGTCGCCGTCCGCGTCGGCGCTTGTGGCGGGGGCGCCTCCCCGCAGCTTGCGCCCGAGGGCGGCGAAGAAGCGGGTGGTGTAGTCGTCGTAGAGATCCTCGTCGTCCCGGGGGCTGCACCCCGCCGCCGGCCGGTCCGCGGGGGCCGCGAAGAAGCCGCAGCGGTCGTGGGCGGCGAGGGGGGCCGCCGGGTCGCCGCCCCGGTGCACCAGCGCCGCGAAGGAGCCGGAAAAACACTGGGCCATCACCGAGACCACGCGCCGCGCCGGGGGCTGCGCGTCGAGGGCGGCGCCCAGGTCCCGGACGCCCAGATCCCGCGGGCCCCACAGCACGATCACGTTGTTGGTCGGGTCGTCCTGCTGCATCCCGTGGTCGGTGACGTAGAGCAGCAGATCGTCCGGAGCCTCCGGACCCTTGACCGCCGCGGCCCCGGCGGCGCTGGCGGCGAGGCCCCGGAGCACGGAGCCCCTGTCCGCCCGCTGCGCCCCGGGGAAGGCGTGGTCGCGGTAGACCAGCGCCGCCTCGTGGATGTCCCGCTCCGGATCGAGGAGCAACCCGGCGGCGAACAGGAGGCGCCGCCGCGGCTCCGGCTCCTCCTGCTGGAGGTCGGGGGCCGGATCGTCGCCGTCGGCGAAAAAGACCGCCTCCCGCCGGACGCCGAGGCGCTCCAGGGTGCGGGCAGCGAACAGGAGGTTCTTCTCGTGGGCGACGGCGTTCTCCTCGGGCCCCCGGCCGCCGCTGAGCAGCAGGCTGGTCCAGCCCACGCAGCTCGCGCCGACGCAGGGGGGCTCGCTCGTCGGGTGCTGGATGGCCACCGCGCCGCAGCCACCGGCGACCCACGGGAGGCAGGCGAAGGCGGCCTTGACCCACGCAGGGAGCGCGTGGGGGTTGCGTGGAGCTTGCATCGCGGGGTCTACTGAGGGGTGGATGGGCTTGGAAGATTCGCTTTCCCTGGTGGGCCAGGAGATCCACGAGTGCCAGGTGGTACGCGTCGTGGGCGAGGGGGGGTTCGCCATCGTGTACGAGGGGCTCCACAAGCCTACCGGCGCCCGGGTGGCCATCAAGTGCCTCAAGCGCCCCGCCGCCTTCACCCCCGAGCAGTGGGCCCAGCTCATCGAGAAGTTCGAGGACGAGTGTCGGCTGCTCCGCCAGCTCGGCAAGGCGCAGCCGGCCATCGTCCGAGTGCTCGCCGCCGGGAAATACGCCCGGGGAGGGTCAAAATCACCCTACATGGTGATGGAGTGGCTGGACGGGATCCCGCTGGACGCGGCGCTGAAGAAGCGGATGGCGGAGGAGAAGGGGCCGTTCCCGGAGCACAAGGCACTGGCGATCGGGGAGCTGCTGCTGGGGGCGCTGGCGACGGCGCACAGCGGGCTGACGGACGAGAACGGAGTGACCCGGATCATCGCCCACCGAGACATCAAGCCGGAGAACCTGTTTTACCAGGACGACGAGGGAGGGCTGTCGCTGAAGCTGATCGATTTCGGCATCGCCAAGATGCGGAGCGATAGCCCGGATCGGGGCGAGGATCAGCCCGGGGTGGTGACGATGTTCCAGGCGTTCTCGCCGGCCTACGCGGCGCCGGAGCAATTTTCGAAGAACTACGGCGACACGGGCCCCTGGACCGACGTGTACGCCGTGGGGCTGCTGCTGACGGAGCTGGTGACCGGCCGCCGGGCCCTCGACGGCGACGACATCGGGGCGCTGTTCCTGAGCACCATGAACCCCCAGCGGCCGACCCCGCGGCGGCGAGGGGCGGTGGTGTCCGACGCCATCGAGGAGCTCTGCCAGCGCGCCCTGGCCATCACCCCCACCGAGCGCTACCGGGACGCCAACGAGATGCTGGCGGCGCTCCGGAGGCTGCGGAGCGTGACCCGGCCCACGTCAAGGCGAGGAGGGCCCATCCCCACCCCCACGTCGGCGGAGTCCGCGCCTTCCACCACCACCGCGCCGCTCTCCTCCTCGGGGCCCAGGTCGCCGCGGGCTCCCGAGCCGACCTTGCCTCCCTTGGCGGCGAAGGCCCTCGCCTCGGACCCGCGGACCCGGCTGCTGGCGCTGGCCGGCCTGGTCACGGTCCTGGGCAGCGTGGTGCTGCTGGTCGGCCTCGCCCGGAAGAGGAACCACGCCCTCGCCTCCCCGGACCCCAGTGCCTCGCGGATCGTGGCGGATCCTCGGCCCGCGCCCCGTCCGTCCGCGTCGGTCGCCGCCACCGCGGAGGCCCCGAGCAAGCACGGGGCTCCCCAGCTCCGGCTGGCCGGGGGAACCTTCACCATGGGCACCCCCGACGGGAGCGAGGACGAGCGCCCCCGGGAGGTCACCGTGGCGCCCTTCCTGCTGGATCAGCGGGAGGTCACCGCCGAGGACTACGACGCCTGCGTCAAGGCGTCGGCCTGCCTGCCCACGAAGACCTACGCCAAGTGCACCCGCGGGCACCCGGCCAAGCGCTCCCACCCGATCAACTGCGTGACCTGGGCGGAGGCAGATTCCTACTGCCTGTGGGCGGGGAAGCGGCTACCGACGGAGGCCGAGTGGGAATTTGCAGCCCGGGGCAAGGAGGGTCGAAAATACCCCTGGGGGGACGACGAGCCGCAGCGCCGGGCCTGCTGGTCGTCGGATCTGACCTGCGAGGCGGGAGCGCTGCCGGAGGACCAGACGCCGGAGAAGATCCTGGATCTCGGGGGGAACGTGGCGGAGTGGACGTCGAGCGCCTTCTGCCCCGGCGGAGGCCACTGCATGTCGGAGCGGAAGGTGGTGCGCGGAGGGCACTTCGGGGCGCAGCAGCCAGGGCAGCTCCGCGGCAGCCGACGAGGGGCCGAGGACGCGCGCTTCCACGCGGCAACCCTGGGCTTCCGCTGCGCCGCCGACGCCCCGGCGAGCGCGCCGTAGCGCGGCTTCAGCGCTTGTGGAAGACCTCGGAACCCAGCTTCATCTCCTTGGGGAAGGTGCCGCTCTCGGAGGTGGAGACGACCACGGTGTCCCCCTCGACGCTGATGACGTAGCCCGGAACGAGGCCGTTGGGGGGCGCGCCGAACTGGATTTCCATGCCGGGCTTGAGCTCGTCGGCCTTGACCGGGAGGCGGATGTCGGCGGGCTTGACGGTGAGGTGGCCGGTGCCGCGGACGTTGACCTTGAAACCATCGTCGAGGATCTCCAGCACCTCGCCGGGGGACCAGTAGGTGGCGCCTTTCTCCTCGTGCTGCACGGCGAGCACCGATCCGAGCTTGACGCCGGCGACGGGGGCCGCCGCCTCCGCGGAGGAGCCGGGCTCCTTGCCGACGCCGAACTTGCAGCCCTTCTCCGGCTTGCAGAGCGGGCGGATGAGCAGGGCCACGGTGCTGACGGAGACCTCCTCCTCCTTCCCGTCCAGGTCCTCCTTGATCTTCAGCTTGCCCGCGCCGCCCAGGGCGAGGACGGTGCCGATGGACGGGTTCATGGAGGTCCCCGAGGTGAAGATCACCCGGCTGCCTTCCTTGACCTTGTCCAGGGAGATCACCGGGGCCAGCTCCTCCTTCTTCGCCGTCGTCTTGCCGGAGGACCACTGGATCTCCACGGTGTCGCCTTCCTCCTTGATGACCTTGCCCACGGCCAGAAACTCGCCGTTCCAGCCGATGACCTGGGGCCCTGGATCCGCCTTCCCCTGGTTACCAGGGACAGGGAGGACCGACGAACAACCCAGGGTAAAAAACAACACGGTAGGTAGCCAGCGAAGCACGTTCATCCAGCCCGTTTCCCCCCGTGTAGCGGGGAAAACAAGGCGTTCACGCGGGCGGAGCTGTGGTAACGCTCAGGGTTTGCCCTGGGAGCAGAAGCCGAAGACGCAGACGTTCTCCGGGTCGCAGCAGTCGGCGTTGGAGGAGCACTTCTCCTGGACGCCGGAGCACTGGCTATCCGGCGGGGTGTTGGAGCAGACCAGAGCGCCGTCGCCGCCTGGCTGGCAGAAGCCGTTGCAGCACTGGTCTCCGGACTCGCAGCTCAGGCCGTCCTGGCGGCACGGGTCGAGGACCCAGAAGCCGCGAGCGTTGCCGGCGAGGAGCTCCTGGGCGGGCAGGTAGAAAGCCGGGTGGCTGGCGTCCTTACCGGGCTTGGCGTCGAGGTCGACGGCGGAGACCCAGAGCTTCTTGGTGGTGATGTTCTTGACCAGGTCCACGCCCCGGGGGTCGCTGCAGAACGGCGGGATGATCGCCTCGTTCCCGTAGAGGCGGCGGCTGGTGAACACCACCCAGGCGTAGCCGCCGGAGGCCACCGGGTTGACCGTGGGCTCGTAGTTCAGGTTGACGTCGTCGCCGTGGTCCGGGTTGATGTTGCCCACCTGGGCGCCGTCGCCGGTGCAGCTCATGACGATGGGCGCCGAAAGTTTGGGCAAATACGAGACCCCCGCTTCATCCAGCCCGTTGAGCGCGTTGAGGACCGTGACGTTGCTCGCGTCCGACGCGCTGGTCCACGCGATCTGTCCCTTGGCTCCCTTGCGGGTCCTCAGGTCCCCTGCGTTGTTGCCGTCCACCCCGGCCTCGCTCTGGAGCTGGAATACCACCGATTTTCCGTCGGGAAAGAAGGCCGGCCAGCCAGGCCTGGTCTGCGGCGGCTGCCCGGTGAAATCGGCCACCACCGTCGGGTTCGAGAAGGTGCCGCTGGCCCCGTCGAAATCCATCACCACCAGCTTCTGCCTCGGGTTCTCCAGCGAGGCGCTGCTCATCGGGTTGAACACCACCTTCTTGCCATCCGGAGAGAACATCGGCGTCCCCAGGTTGGTCGCGACGGCGGCCAACCCCGCCACCGGCTGCACGCTGCTGTCCGGAAGCGCCAGGAGCTGCCCCGTCGGCCCCAGCGCCAGGTCTCCGTCCGGCGAGATCGCGGGGAACTCCGCGTGGTTGGTCATCGCGAACGGAGTGCTCCCCTGAGGTGTCAGATCGTACCCTTCGGAGATGGCCGTGTTGTCGCCGCGCTGGGCGATGAGGCGGGAGCCACGGGCCGCGACGGAGTGGCAGACACGGCACTGGGCAGGGCCGCCGCTGGAGCCGGCGGTGAGCTTGGGGGCGGTGTCGCCGACGCGGATCGAGAGCACGGCGCCGCCGAAGGTGCCGTCGCCGCCGACAGCGCCCGGGTAGTTCTTCGCCAGCAACGTCCCGTAGGAGTTGTAGTAAATGCTCCCGCTGAGGCGCCCCGGGGCCACGGTCCAGGTCTCGGAGATGGGTCCGTAGGCCTTGCCATCCCTGGCAACGGTGAGGCTGATCTGGAGGCGATCCGGGGAGCCGTCGAGGGTGGTCCCCCCGGCGGTGTCGGTGGCCATGCGCCAGACGTCCTGGGGGATCGGGTGGCGCACGAACTTGCCGCCGGTCGCCTGGAGGATGTTCGGGCGCCCGAAGGTGCCGCTCCAGGAGAAGGAGCCGCTGGTGGTGGCGAGGGTGATCTGGATGGCGTCCGCGTCGCCGATCGTCCAGTCCCACATCAGCAGGGGGGCGAGCATACCGCGGGGCCAGACGGTCTTGTCGTAGGGGTAGAGCAAGCGCAATCCCTCGGCGGATCCGTCGCTTCCCGGGTTGGCCAGGGCGTCGAGGAGCCCCGGATCCAGGATCGCTCCCCCCAGCCCCTCGCCACCCACGCCGCCCACGCCGCCGCCCTCGGTGAGCTGACCCGGGGAGGTGGCCACCTGCGGGGCTTGCTCCGGGTTCGTGCCATCGGCGCCGTTCTGGCTCCCGGTGAGCTTGACGATCACCGGGCGCTTGATCACCTGACTGTTGTAGCCAGCCTGGACGTTCACCAGCCCCCCGGTCTTCCCCGAGGGCGTGAAGACCGTCGTGCTGTCGGGCCCGGGGCTCACCGAGCCGATGCTCCCCTGATCCACCTTCCACGCCGCGTTCACCGGGAGCCCGTCCAGCGTCGCGCTGTAGCTGACCGTCGGCTTTGCCCCCCCGATCACCAGCGTCAACACCTGGGGCGCGCTCGGCTGTACATCGAAGCCCGCGACCGAGCCGGCCGCGCCGCTCTGACCAGAACCTCCAGACCCGCTCTGGCCGGAGCCTCCAGACCCGCTCTGGCCGGAACCTCCAGACCCGCTCTGACCGGAACCTCCAGACCCGCTCTGACCGGAACCTCCTCCTGTGCCGCCGTCCCCTGCGCCACCTCCGTCCCCCGCGCCACCGCCGGGCTCGCCCCCTTGCCCCGCCTGCCCGGTCCCGGCTGTCCCTCCTCCACCAGCGGCCGCGCCGCTGGCCCCGGCGGTA
>CAZSDX010000441.1:0-6268 GCA_964605685.1 uncultured Polyangiaceae bacterium | reverse complement strand
CGCCCTGTCCGGCGGCGGGGCCGGGGGTCGCCGTGGGTTCGTCGTCGCCGGAGCAGGCGAGGAGCAGGAGGAGGAGGGCAGCGGAGCGAGGGGAGAGGCGAGGGGTCACGGGGGAGGGGTCTTGGCTTCGAGGAGGAGGGTGGGGCGGTCGATGGCGGCGAGGACGTGGGCGATGCGCTCGTCCTTGTCGACCTGGCGTAGCAGCTCGTTCATGGCGCGACGATAGGCGACGAGGTCGAGGATGCCGCGGGCGAGCTGGGTGCGGAGGAAGAGGGCGGCGATCTGGATGACGTCGGAGAGGCAGTAGGACTGGACCTCGGCGAGCTTGCCGGCGTGGACCAGGGGGCCGACGTCCTTGCCCTCGACGCCCATCTTGCCGGGGAGGCCGATGAGGCGGGAGGCGGTGTCGAGGCGGGCGGGGTGGGAGGCGCCGAAGTCGGAGAGGAAGTCCATGAGGTCGAGGTGGCCCTCGGTGCTGTAGCGGTAGTGGAGGCTACGCTCCTCGTAGTAGTGGGCGAAGGGGATGCCGTACTTGAAGCAGCGAGCGGCGATCACGGGCATCTCGAAGGAGCGGCCGTTCCAGGAGACGATGACGGGCTTTTTGTGCTCGAAGAAGCGGACGAAGTCGGCGAGCGTGGCCTCCTCCTCCTTGCCCTCGCCGACGATCCCGAAGCGGATCACCGTGTGGTTTGCGTCGAACCAGCAGACCCCCAGGGAGACGATCCGGTGGTAAGGGGCCGCCGGGAGCCGGTCGGTGGTGGTCGGGTAAGGGAGGGAGGTGTCGAGGACGGTCTCCGCGTCCACCACGAGGTAGGTGCGCTGCGACATGGCCCCCCGAGGGTACCCCCGGCGCCGAGGAAAGGCCCAGAAGCGAGCGGGGCTCGACCCTGGGGGGCAAATCGCGCACGATGAAGCGGTTCATGATGCTGCTATCGAAGACCGCGTTCGCCGCCGGGGCGATGACCTGGAGCCTGGCCGAGTACTGCATCCACCGCTTCGTGGGTCACGGGCCGAAGCGGAGGAAGAACACTTCCTGGCGGGAGGCGCTGACGCCCTCGGGGCTGGCGGCGGAGTTCAACCGGGAGCACGTGGCGCACCACGTGGATCCGACCTATTTCGCGCCGACCTCGCGGAAGGCGGCGGCGACGGCGGCGGTCGGGGTGGCGGCGGCGGCGGCGACGACGGCGGCGCTGGGCGCGAGGCTGGGGCTTTCGTACACGGCGGGGCTCCTGTCGATGTACACGGGCTACGAGGTCATCCACCGGAGGATCCACACCCACGCCCCGACGGAGCCCTACAGTCGGTGGGTGAGGATGAACCACTGGCACCACCACCGGGCGCCGCGGTCCAACCACGGGGTGACGAGCCCGCTGTGGGATCTGGTTTTTGGCACCCACGAGCCGGTGAGCAAGGTGAAGCTTACCCGGGGGATCGCCCCCTCGTGGCTGCTGGATGGCGAGGGCGAGGTGAAGGAGGTTTTCCGCGGGGACTACGAGCTGGTCGGGTCGAAGGCGGGGGGCGAGGCAGCCGCGGCGGCGAGGGGTTGAAGGGCGAGGGGCTTGCGTCGGGGAGCGGCGTCGGGCAGAGAGGCGTCCATGCAGTTTCGAGGGAGCTCGATGGGCGGCATGAACGAGATGATGCGGCAGGCGGCCCGCATGCAGCGCAAGGTCGATCAGGCCAAGGAAGAGATCAAGGCCGTCGAGGTGAGCGCCTTGGCGGCGGGCGACAAGGTGAAGGCGGTGGTCACCTGCGAGGGGAAGGTGAAGCAGCTCTCCATCGATCCGGAGTTCCTGAAGCAGGAGGGGCTGGAGATGGCCCTCGACGCGCTGGCGGCGGCGACCAACGCGGCGCTGGCCGAGGCCGACCGGAAGGTCGAGGAGCACATCAACAAGGCCACCGGCATCAAGTCGCCGCTGCGTTGACGCCGTGTTTCCAGCGCCGCTACGCAGCTTGATCGAGGGGCTGGCAAGGCTCCCCGGGGTGGGGGAGAAGACCGCCACCCGCTTTGCCTTGTTCCTGGTGACTGCCGAGGAGGACTACGTCCGCCTGCTGGGCGAGCAGATCCGGGGGCTCTCCTCGTCGATCCGACCGTGCCACCGCTGCGGCTTCCTGGCGCAGGTGCGCGACGCGAGCGAGCCGCCGCTCTGCGCCATCTGCGCCGACAACCACCGTCAGGGCGCCCAGCTCTGCGTGGTGGGTCGGGTGCAAGACCTGCTGGCCATCGAGCGCAGCGGGGCCTTCCGGGGGCGCTATTTTGTTCTTAGCAAGCTGCTTTCCCCTCTTGATGGTGTGGGCCCCTCCGACCTACCCCTGGACGCGCTGGCCCGGCGGGTCCACGAGGACGGGGTGCGGGAGGTGATCCTGGCGACGCCTCCCACCGTCGACGGGGAGGCCACCGCGCTGCTGCTGGCCCGGGAGCTGCGGCCCCAGGGGGTGCGGGTGTCCCGCATCGCCAGCGGTGTCCCTCACGGGGGCGACATCGAGTTCGCCGACCAGATCACGCTCGGCAGGGCCCTCGAAGGCCGCCAGGTGATCGAGTAAGAAGGCGAGCATGTCCAAGTCCGTCGTCAGCACCGAGGGCGCCCCCCGCGCCATCGGGCCTTACTCCCAGGCGATCCGTGCGGGAGATTTCCTCTACACCAGCGGTCAAATCCCCCTCGACCCCGTCACTGGCGAGCTGCTCCGTGGCACCATCGAGGAAGAGACGCGCCTGGTGATGGCCAACCTCGCTGCCGTGCTGGAGGCCGCTGGCGCGTCCTTCTCCCGGGTCGTCAAGACGACCATCTTCCTCACCGACCTGGCCCACTTTGCCGCCGTCAACGGCGTCTACGGGGCTTATTTCCCCAACGAACCTCCCGCCCGCTCCACCGTCCAGGTGGCGGCCCTCCCGCGAGGCGCTCGCGTGGAGATCGAGGCCGTCGCCTACCTCGGCACCTGAAACGAAGAAGAACACCATGGCCAAGAAGATCCCCCCCGCCGCTTCCCATTTCTCTCCCGAGCAGCTCCAGGCCACCGAGGAAAACGCCCTCGCCACCGTGGCCAGCGTCGGCGCCGACGAGCAAGCCGACCTGGTGGACGCGTGGGTCGCCGCCGGCAACGTCGCCGCCGTCGCCGCCGTCGCCCGGGAGGACGGCGCCCCCGCCCCCGCCCGCAAGGCCGCCCGCCGCGGCGTCAACGTGCTCAAATCCCGCGGGATCTCCGTCCCCGAGCGGAACACCATCGCCCGCCCCTTCGCCCGCGCCAACGAGCCTCCTCGCCAGATCGAGGCCCGCTACATCCCCTTCGAGGCCGGGATCCGGGGCTCGGTCATCACCATCTTCACCCGCGCCGTCGGCAAGGACTGCGAATTCGTCGATGTGTTCTTCTCCGATGACACGGGGATCACCCGCGCCGGCGGCGGCACCCTCAGCCACTCCAAGCTCCGCGAGTGGGAGGCAGAACGGCGCTTCAGCCGGGGCTACGACGCGATCCCGGTTCCCGTCGAGTGGGCGCGCTGGCGCCTGGGCCAGGCGCGCCTCCAGAACAGCAGGAGTGGCGTCCTGTTGCCCCTGGAGCTGGATCGCTTCCAGCACCTGCTCACCCCCGTCCCCTCCTCGGACCCGGGGCACCCCGCCGCTCGGCTTGGCCTCTCCGCCGAGGCGGACCCGGTGCGGGTCGCACGCAGTCTCTCCCTCCACCTGGAGCCGGAGTTCCGCGCCTTCGGGCTCCCCCGGGAGGTCATGCAAGAGATGCTCTCCGAGGTGGGCAAGCGCCTCGCCGCGCTGGGTCGCAACGCGGAGCAGGGCGAGGTCGAGCAGTTCATCGAGGAGGAGAAGCGGGCGGCCACGGACCGCTTCTTCCAGGAGGACGTCCGCAAGCAGCTCGCCGCGCAGATGTTCGATCTGCTGCTGTCCATCCACCACCGTCTCGGCAAGGAAAAGGCCCTCGATCTGCTGGCCACCCGCGAGGCGGTGCTGACGGCCGGGCTCATCACCCAGCCGCCGAGCGAGATCCCGTTCCTGGTGGGCTTCTTCGACAAGACGCTGGCGATGCTCGTCAACGAGGGGAACGGTCAGCTCTCCATCCCCATGCCCCGACCTGCCCCGAACGCTGGCCCTGTGCTCTCGCCGGAGCAGCTCGCCGCCGTCGAGGCCGCCCGCCAGGGAGCGTTACCCCTCCCCTACCTGGCGCGTCGGCCGGTCAGAGGAGGTTGATCTTGATCGAGCCGAGGCTGGTGGCGTTGAGCCTCCAGAGGCCCTCTGCCTGGCCGGTGCAGGCTGCGTTGCCGCAGAAGGTGGCGGCCTGCGCGGTGCTCCCTTCGACCTCCTGCCAGCCGGCCACGGTGTCGATGGCCACGGTGTCGCTGCCGCCGCTGACCTGCCCCTGGATGTTGATGTTGGCGGTGCGGGGCACCGTGAAGATGATGTCGCCGTTGCGGGTGGTGATGGTGTTGTCGGTGGTGGTGGGGATCACGCTGGCGAGGTCGAAGGCGATGCTGCCGAGGCCCGTCTCCACCGTCGCCCCCTTGCGCGCGCCCCGGACCGAGATCCCGCCGCTCTCCGACTTGGCCACGATGTCGCCGTTGAAGTTGTCCGGGATCCAGACATCCGCGATGGCCGACAGGGAGGAGTTGAACTTGCCGTTCTTGTTGTCGAGGGCGACGGTGATCAGCACGCCGTTGGCGTCGGTGCCGGCGCTGGTGACCAGGTTCCCGCCGTCGGCCACCTGCTTCATCTGGCGGGTTGCCTCGTCCTTCCTGTCCTTGCTGTCGTTGTTGATCGGGATGAAGCGGACGCACACCTGGTTGACGTCGGAGCACTCCGCAGGCTTACCGCCGGTGCTGTGGGGGTTGACGGTGATGGAGGTGGACGCGGTGCTGCCGGTGCGGATGTTGCCCCCCACGATCCCCACCGTCAGGCGCTGGCCATCCGTCCAGGCGACCTGCTGGACGATGGGGGTGCCGAGGTACTGCACGGTGGTCTCACCGATGCATTTGGTCGACCCATCTTCCGAGTCGCAGTCGACCTTGCAGCCAGAGAGAGAAGCCGCCACACCGACGGCAAACAGCGACAGGAAAGCAGAGCGAAGGGTACGGGTCATGGGGTCCTCTTGGGGCGTTCTTACGGGGCGGCGCTCGGGTTCATTCCCTGGGTTGAACGGGTAGCTTAGCCCAAACCTCCCGTCGTTGGACGGGTCTCCCCTCCCCTCATTCACCCGCTGCCCTGCGCACCGCGTCGCGCAAGGTCCTGGCCGCTTCCCCCGGGCGCCCCGCCCCCACCGTCCTTCCTGCGGCCTCCACCACCGGGACCACCTCGCGGATCGTCGAGCAGAGCATCAATTCGGCCCCGTCCCCCAGCTCCCCGGGCTCGATCCCCCGCACCTCGACCTCGAACCCCAGCGCGCTGGCCGCCTCCAGCACGACGCGCCTCGTCACGCCGGCCCTGCCCCCGCCAGGAACCGGCGCGATCAGCCTGCCCCCCCTCGCCAGGAGCACGTTGCAGGTGCTCCCCTGCCCCAGCCGCCCCTCCTCGTCGAGCAGGATCACCTCCTCGGCCCCCCGGGAGCGCGCCCTCTCCCGGGCCAGCAGGTGGGGCAAGTACGCCAGGGTCTTGCGCCCCAGCGTCCCCCCCGGGTGGGGGTACAATTCCACCGAGACCCCCCGCCGGTAGACTTCCTCGGCCACCGGGACGAGCGGCTCCACCAGCACGACCCGGGTGGGCTCTCCTCCCGGCTCCCCCCGGGACAGGAGCAGCCGCAGCAGCCACTCCCCCGGGCCAACCCGTGTTAGTGCCTCCTCCGCCTCCTCGCGCAGCCGCGCCAGGGGTTCTCTGGCGTCGATCCCCAGTTCCTGCGCTCCCTCCGCGAGCAGCGCCAGGTGTGGCTCCAGCGCGAAGGGACGCCCCCCGTAGGTCCGCAGCGTCTCGAAGACGCCGTCGCCGTAGAGGAATCCCCGATCCCAGGGGGACAGGACGCCACCGGGGACGCCATTGACGAGCGCGGACCTCACCCCCCTACCCCCCCTCTCCCGGTTGGGCAGAGGGGGGAAATTGCCCTCCTCGCCCACAAGGAGCAGCGACAGGAGCGCCAACCCGGGACAGCGCGTGGTGGGCTTCCTGGATGCAGGCCTGGATCGCCTGGCCGACCTGTCGGGTGGCCGACTCCGTGTCCAGGCCAGTCACGTCGAGGGCGGGGCCGACCACGACCACGACGCGAGCGAAGGGCCTCGGGAGCTCGAAGCGATCCCAGGTGCCCCGCAGCACCTTGGCCAGGGAGGCCGGGCTGGGGTCGG
>CAZSDX010000440.1:0-6272 GCA_964605685.1 uncultured Polyangiaceae bacterium | reverse complement strand
CTGGAGTACCGGGCGCGGGGCGCCGGCACCCCCCAGGAGGCCGCCCAATCCATCGAGGAGCTGCGCCGGGTCAGCGGGATCGTCCCCACGGACCAGATCCCGCTCCACGCGTTCTTGCTGGCGGAGGCGCTGGACGCCATCCACGGCGGCAACGCCGGCATGCGGGAGCTGTCGGCGCGCCACGCGGAGCTGGGGGCAGCCCCGCTCATCGCCCTCGGCATGGCGGAGCGGCTGGCGCGAGCCTCCAATTTCCAGGCAGCGCTGCCCTTCTACGAGGCGGCGCTCGCCGGGGATCTCCTCGGCATCCGCCGCCGCGGTAGCCTGGCGCTGGCCGCCGCGGACGCCGCCCAGCGCCTCGACGAGCTGGACCGGGCGCAGGGGTTCCTCCAGCAGGCCCTCCAGGATCCGGCGACCCAGGGAGCAGCGCACCAGCGGCTCGCCGCCCTGGAGCAGCTCCGGCAGAGCAAGGCCGAGCAGGAGGCCGCCGACCCTCGGCGAGCGCTGCAGGAGCTGGCGCTGCGGGCGGTGGGCCTGGAGCGCGCGCGGCTCCTGGCGCAGATCGCCCGGCTGACCGCCGCCGTGCCCGACGAGCGGACGGAGGCGGATCGCCTGTTCTCGGAGGCCATCCTCGCCGCCTACCTGGATCCGACGCTGCGCATGGAGCTGGAGGCCGAACGGGACGCGTTCCGGGGGAAGGCGCGCTCCAGCCGCCCTCCGCCGCCAGCCACCGCGCGCCCTGGGGTATCTTCAGACCCCACCCGGGAGCACCCAACCTCGCGCCCGCCGGCGGCGCCCCCTCCACCGGAAGCCCACCGCAGCGAGCCCCCACCGGCGAGCAGGCATGCCCTCTCCCCCCCCCCACCGGCCCCTGCCGCCCCCGGGGCGCGCATCGAACTCCCCCTGCCCCAGGAGGTCCTCCTGACCGAGCTGGTCCCGGAGCAAGAGGCGCTCCAGCCGGTGGCCTCGGAGCGTATCACCCTGGTCCCGGGGGCAGCCACGGAGATCCGCCAGCAATTCCTCCTCGATCCTTCGCGGGTTGACCTGCTCCAGGCGCTTCGGGACGCGGCCAGCTCCGACCACAACCCGGTCCACGCCCGGGCGCTGGAGCACGTGCTTGCGCTGTTCTCGCCGGGGGCCGGGCCGGTGGCGCCTCCGCCGCTGTCGGCGCAGCGCGAGGAGCCGGACACGATCCTGCGCCTGATCGCCCGGGGGAGCTCCACCGCCGCCGCAGAGGCGCTCGCCCTCGTCTGGGAGGGCGCCTCCCAGCTCTTCCGCCGGGATCCGGGCTCCTACGGGCTCACCGGTCTGGACCGCGTAGCGCTCTCCGGCAACACGCTGGCGAGCCGGGTCTACGCCGCCACCGCGCGCGTCCTCGGCGCATCCCGGACGCCCCTGTTCCAGCGGCGCTCCCACGGCCCGGTGGCGGCCTCGGTGGCCCTGCTGGTGCCGCCGGCGGTGATCCTCTCCGGGGACCCCCGCGAGGAGACCCCCGAGCTGCTCTTCCGCCTCGGCTCTGCCTTCCTCGCCGCCCTGCCGGAGCACGCGTTGATTTTCGGGCTCCAGGAGGCCCAGCTCCGATCACTGCTGGCGGCGATCTGCAGCGCCTTCGGGCCGCCGGACAGCCCGGTCGCCTCCTCGAGCATCGCGTCCCTCGCGGGGTCGCTCTGGCAGACGCTCCCTGCCCGGGGGCAGCGCCGCCTCAAGGAGCTATGCGCCAACCCTGCGGATTTCTCCCTCGACCGCGCCAGCGCTGCGGCCCACCGCATCAGCCTCCGTGCGGGCCTCTTCCTCTGCGGCGACCTGGGGGTGGCGCTCCGGGAGACGATCACCTCCGAAAAGATCCCCCTGGACGCGCCCCCGGACTCCTTCCCTGGCCTCGCCGCTGCCTGCGAGCGTCACCCGGAGATCCTTGATCTCGTGGCCATGGCCGTGAGCCCGGAATTCGCCGACGCTCGCTGGCGCCCCGGGGATCGCGCCAAGCGCTCGCCCAGCGGGACATTTCGGCTAACCTGAGCGCCGTGCAGATCGGGTTGCGCGCGTGGATTGTGCTCGGGGCGGCGTCCCTGGCTCAGGGCTCCTGCCTGGCGACTTCCATCGACGATTTCCCTGAACCGACCATCACGCCGCCGTTCCTCAACGGCTCCCGGGCCACGCCGCCGCTGGGCCAGGTGTTGCTGGTGAACCCGGTGACCTCCCCGGTGATCCCGTTCGCGGCCTTTGTGCGGTCCGAGGACGCGGGGACGGAGCTGGAGGCGCGGCTGGTGGCGGACTGGCCGGACACCAACGGCACCCTCCAGGTGGCCCGCCTCGGCGCGGGGACCTTCAACCAGGAGCGCCTCCTCTCTCTCTCCTGGGATCCTCGCGCCCCCACGCTCATCACCGGGAAGCCCCTCGGCCCCGGCTGCCACCCGATCACCCTCGTGGTCTCCCACCAGTTCAACCTGCTCACCAACATCCCGGCCCGCCTGGAGGACGCGGACTTCCTGGTCTGGTGGGTCTTCGTCGCCGATCCCCTGGACCCGACCTCTCTCTCCACCTTCGACCTGTCCGCCTGCCCTGGACCGCGGCGCCTCTCCGGCGGCGAGGTGCCCCCGTGATCAGCGCCCGCTCCACGGCGCCCTGGCTTGCGCTGCTCCTGTCCGCCTGTACCCTCCCGCTCAAGGATCAGAACGAGATCGGGCTCCCCACCAACAGCTGCCCCGCCGACGAGGAGCCCGGCGGCACCTGCGGGCCGGAGGGAGAGTGCCTCCGCGGCCTCTGCCGCCCCGTCGAGGCCGCCAGCCTGGAACTGGCCTTCCTGGTCTACCGCTCCCAGCTCTCGGGCGGTGGCCTGCTCCACCCCACCCCGCTCTTCGCCGTCCCGCCGCTGGGGCAGCTCCGCGCTCTGGCACGCCAGGGCGGCAACCTGGACCGGACGCTCCCCGCCCCCGCCTCGCTCTCCCTGGCCCTGCTGGGCCCTGATCCGACCAAGAGCGCACCTCCGACCTCCGCCCGGGGGTGCTTCTTCTCCGGGCAGGCTCCGAACCGCACCCTGCCCTTCCACGCGACGCTCCGGCCCTCGTCCTCGCTCCGGGGGCTCCCCCTGGAGAGCTTCGCGGAGAACGCCGCGGACCCCAACAAAATCTCTCCCCCCCTCGACCTGCGCGCGACCTTCTCGCTCCCCCCGGCCACCTACGATCTCCACATCGTCCCTGCCCCCGACGAGGCTTGTCCGGCGCCGCCGCTGCTCCGCACCGACCTCGAGCTCTCGGAGCAGCTCAACATCCTCTCCATCGATCTCCCGCCGACCAGCACGCTCGGCGGGACGATCGCCGCTCCGCCTCCCCTGAATCTCTCCTCCTGGACCCTGCAGATCGTCGAGGCGAAATCGGGCCTGAGGGTCTCCACCCTGGCGGGGCTGCTCCCCGCCGGCGAGGGGCTCTGGACCATCGGGAGCCCCCACGAGGGCGGCGTCGCTCCCCTGGAGTACTACCGCCCGACCGGCCCCGGCGGGGTGCCGACGGGTACCTTGTTCCTCTTGCTCTCTCCCCCCGAAGACCTGCCGGCGCCCAGGCTCGCCTGGGAGCTCTCTTCCGTCGATCTCTTCGGGACCGGCCAGGTCGCCATTGACCTCGGCGCCTTCGCCCTCTCCTCGGTCCCTGTCGAGCTGCGGGCCGAGCGCGCCCTGCCTCCTTCCGGGCAGCCTGCCTGGGTCTGGTTCGAGAGCGCCCTGACCCCGGGGGCGCTGCTCCAGGCCCCGGAGGGGGCCGTGGCGGCCTTCGCGCTGGGCCCTCTGCCCACGGACGCCCAGGGGGGCCTCTCCCTCTCTCTCCCGCCGGGCCGCTACGAGGTCACGGCGGCGCCAACCTCCACGGATCGCCTGGATCTCGCCAGCAGCCCCCTCGAGTTCCTCCCGGATCCCCAGGATCCATCGGCGACGCTCGCCGGCTTCACCCTGCGGTTCCTGCCGCCTCCGGCCCTGGAGATCCCTGTGCTCTCGGCCACCAGCGACCAGGCCTTCGCCGGGGTCTCCTTCGCGCTGACCGCGACCCATCGACCCTCGGCGCTCCGGAGCCTCTTCGGGCTCCCCGGGGTGACCCCCCGCGGCGCCGCGGGCCTCACCGCCCCCGACGGCGTGCTCCGAGCCAGCCCGGACGCCGGGGTCCACGACTTGGTGATCCGCATCCCTCCTTCGAGCGGGTTCCCCTGGCTGGTGAAGCCCGGGGTGGTGCTCCCCCTGGAATTCCCGGGCGCGCTGCGGGTCTCCCTGCCGGTCGAGGTGCAGGGCAGGATCCTCGACCCGGTGCTGGCGGATCCGCTCCGGCGCCCCTTCGCGGGGGCCTGGCTCCAGGCCTTCGCCCTGGTCGACGGCGGGTACGTCCCGATCGCGACCACCCCCCTGGAGCCCAACGGCGCCTACCGCCTCCTGCTGCCGTCGCGCCTCTGAACTGCTGCCGTCGCGGGCTCCTTCGCGTACACTGGCCCCGTGCAACGTGACCCCTCGGGGCCTGCCTCTGTCCGCCCGCCTCCTTCTTCCCGGGAGGTCCCCTCGGATCACGACCTCACCGGGGCGCTCCACGAGGTCTCCAACGCCCTCACGGTGGTCGTCGGCTGGCTGGATCGCGCCATGCTCGGCCCCCTCGATCCCGAGCAGTCCAGGGCCCTCGCGGTCGCCCGCGCCCGCGCCCTCGACGGCCGGGACATCGCCCGCAGAGCCATCGGCGCGCTCCCCCAGGAGCCGATCCAGCAATCCCTCACCGCCCTCCTCGACGAGGCGCTCCTCGGGGTGCTCCCCGAGGCATCCTCGGCGGGGGTATCCATCCACCTCCGCCCGCTCACCGGCCCCACCGCGCTCGTCGACGACGCCCGGGTGCTCCTCCAGATCTTGACCAACCTCCTGCTCAACGCGACGGCCTTCTCGCCTCCCGGTGGGCGGATCGAGGTGTCCGCCCGCAGCGAGCACGGAGAGGCCCTGATCCTCGTGGCTGACGAGGGACCGGGCATCCCCGAGGAGCGCCGCCGTCGCCTCTTCCAGCGGGGCAGCAGCACCCGGCGCGGAGGCGCCGGGATCGGCCTTGCCCACGCCCACGAGCTCGCCTCCTCTCACGGCGGTGACCTCTCGCTGCTCGACGCCCCTCGCGGGGCCACCTTCCAGATCCGCTGGCCTTGCGCCCCGACCCGCTCCTCCGCGGACCCGACGCCGCGCCCCTCCATCGCCCTGCGCGGCCGGCGAGTGCTCCTCCTCGAGGACGATCAGGCCATCCTGGATCTCCTCGAGATCGCCCTCTCCTCCCGCGGCGCCGAGGTGGTCTCGCTCCCTGACATCCGTGCCCTCCCGGCGGCCCTCGATCAGGGCGCCTTCGACGTGGTGCTCGTCGACTGGTCCCCCATCGCCGCCTCGGCGCGCCACCACCTGGAAGCCCTCCGCGCGGCCTGCCCCGGCGCCCCGCTCGTCGTCATCTCCGGCTCTGCCTCCATCCTCGACGCCGAGGCCCTGGCCCTCTGCGCCGCCTGGGTGCGCAAGCCCTTCGACCTAGGCGAGCTCCTCGCCGCGATCACCTCCGAGCTCGCAACAAATGCTTGACAGGCCCGCCGCGGCGAGTAAGTTACGCCCTCGCTGGCTGGCCCTCTCCGGGGCAGCAACCCACCCGCGAAGGTGGCGGAATGGCAGACGCACTAGCTTGAGGTGCTAGCGGGTAACACCGTGGGGGTTCAAGTCCCCCCCTTCGCACGAACAGAGCCTCGAATCGAGAGATTTGGGGCTTTCTTCATTTCATCTCCTCGCTCGCCTTTGCTCTCCACTCCCCCCAAACACCCCCACCGGGATCTGTCCGCGATCCTGGGGCCTGTGGGATTCCTCACCCCCCGGCCCCCTCTCCGCGGGAGACGGCGCTGTCTGCTGGGGATCTCCCCCTCTCCGCGGGAGACAGAGAGGGGGCCGGGGGGTGAGAAAAAAAACGTGGCCCAAAACTTTTGACGCAGCCGCCGGTTTGTCGCCCACTTGTTTCATGAAGCGCACGGTCTTGATTCTTGCGGGGTTGGTGGTGGCTTGCTCGGCGTCCTCCTCCACCGAGGGGCTGGGGGAGGATCCTGGACAGGGCGGACAGAGCGCAGGCGGACAGGGCGGTGACGCCGGAAAATCCGCGGGAGGCGGGTCGTCTGCGGGCTCCTCCGGAACCGCCGGGCAGGGCGGCGCGACCACCTCCGGCTCCGGCGGGAGCGACGCGGGGCAAGGCGGCAGCGACGCGGGGCAAGGCGGCTCGGAAGCCGGCAGCGGCGGTAGCAACGCCGGC